>JANOPX010000271.1:0-23724 GCA_031422115.1 Chamaesiphon sp. VAR_4_metabat_408
GTAGAAGATATCCCATAAGTAAGATTAAAGATTAGATGTTTTGGTCTTGTCAGTTCAAAACCTTTCGGGACTTTCTACAAATTCCTATTAGAAACGGCGGTTTTTATAGTAGTAATACCACCAGTCGTGAGTGTTATGACGGTTGTGGTGACGGTTGTGATGATGGTCGCGGTGATGACGGTTGTGCCCACCATTAACTGATTCAGCAAGATCGTCAGTCATTTCAGTCCAAAGACTTGTGATAGAATTTGCTGTTAACATAATCTTCAAGTGTTTTTGTGAGGACGAGACTTTTTGTCTCTACCTTTATAGTTGCACTTATAAATCTCTTTATCAATTAGCCGATCGACTAATTAAGTCTTACATCTATTTATCTATATAATTAAACAACCAAGCTCGATCGAGATCGAACTTGGTTGAGTTAGGCTCTTGATGAGTAGAAGATATAGAAGACAGCCAATAAGTACAATGAAAGATTAAGTTATTTTTATCTCATCGATTCAAAACTTTGTGGCAATTTCCTATAAGTTTCTAGCAAGAGCTATGTTGGTTGTTGGAAGACTGCCACCAGTAGTAATTCTGGTGACGATTGTGACGATTGTGACGATTGTGGTTATTGTGACGATTGTGATTGTTGTGATTATTGTGACGGTAACCACCATTGACTGTTTCAGCAGTATCATCGGTCATCTCAGTCCAGAAAGTTGGATTAGTAGTTGATATTTTCATGGTTTTTAAATGTTTGTGTTAGAACGAGATTTTCATCTCTGCACTAATGATTGCATCCATAAATTTATTTATCAATTGGTCGATTGGCTAATATACTGTTATGTCTTTTGGTTGACTCACAAATCCACAGCTTTAGCCGAGTTTATGGATGAGATCGATTATACAAATATCTTTATTTCGTCCGATCGAGATAGTATTATGTCTCTAAATAGTTGGGTCGATTCAGTGAAATTTAACTTTTGTAGGCATTTAAATGTATGCTTGTTTTCATGGTAGAGATGTGTATATTATGTAGGGATGCTATCAATATTTTTAATTTGGAAAGGAGTGTCTAACAATCGAATTAACAGACCTTCAGAATATCTCAGCACTAATAGCGATGCTCTATGCACCAAGATCGATTGCTGATTTTCCAGAGCATGTACTCTCATTCTTAGTCGAATTACTCGGCTTCGATCGTTCGAGTCGATGTAGAATTAAGCCTCAGTCAATCGAGTCGTCAAGCTATTTGACAATTCCTTCGTCACCAAATATTCAGACCAATTTACTCCCAATTGAAGAGAGAGTATCCAGTCAATCGAGCCAGAAATCTATCGTTGGTGTATCCTCTCCCCTGGAGCATCGACTCCAACAACCTCAAGACTGTATGATGAAAGTTGCTGAGATTGTCAGTAAGTCAGAGGCTCATTATTTGGAAGGTAGATACTGGCGGTTTCATCAGCCCATCGAACTAGATCGATTCTCTTCCAGAGAAGCTACCCTTCGACAAGCTCAGGGCAACGCTTGTGGTGTTGGCGTTGGCGTAGCCTCTGCCTGCGCAGAATCCTTGCCTTTGGCATTGCGTAGTCAAACTATGCCAACGATCGATCGTGTATTTATAGATCCCACTCATCCAATGATTACCCATGCCAATTATTTATTTGAACCAGATTTATTGACGATCTCGATCGATCGAGGGCATTTCCAGGGTAATGATTCTACCAAGGCGAATCTGTGTGAAGGCGATCGATATTTGCTTGATTTTATTTATCCCCATCTATTTCAGGCATATCAGAATTCTATTTCCCTGACTAATATTCAACAGCAACTAGCCGAATCTAGCCGATCTAAAACGCCGTTATTTTCAGTGGAGGCGATTCAATCATTAGGCTTGACAAAAAGAGAATCAGAAGTATTATGCTCGATCGCCCAAGACAAAAGTAACTCGGATATTGCGATCGCCCTAGAATGCAGTTTGAGCACTGTCAAAAAGCATTTGGAACATATTTATGAAAAACTAGCAGTACAGACTCGTACCGCAGCGGTAATGACTGCACTATTGAGATTAGGATCGATCGACAATTAATCTAAATTGGTTTTTAGAAACTGCTGGGCGAAGATTCTCGCCATTGCTGCTGCCCCACCTGCGCCACCAACACGCTCAAATCCGCTGATGCGCGCGTGTTCGAGATACTCTTTGTCTTCTAGAGTGCGATGGATAGCAATGGCAGCTTGAGCGATAGTTTCGGGGGTAGCTGGTTTGTTTCCAATGGTTTGAATGGATGAACCCAATAGTCGCATTTGCGCTTCGGCGAAAGCATATGTAAACTGAGGGCCAGCACTCGGAATTTGAATCACTGGTTTACCCAAGCCGACTGCTTGTTCGATCGCCGTCCCAGCCATGCCCACAACGAGATCGCATTGATGTAGAATGTCTGCAAAGGCATCGCAAAAGCACAGCACGCTAATTTGGGACTGGGGATGGGTGAGATTGCCTGTAGAATGATATTCCCATCCGCGTTGTTCGGCTACTCGTTGTAATTGACTTATCCCACTACCATCGGGTAGAAATAAATTTGGTGTCACGGCGGCGCGAAACTGGATCCCGTGGGGAAATTTGGGTGTTGTCGCAATTGCTAGATCTAGTAATAATTGTAAATTAGTTCCGGCTTCTGGTAATCTACTACCTGGTAAAAATGCGATTAGGGGTGTTTGGGGTACTAATTGGAGATCTTTTCCGGTCAATTCTAGTGCATCCATCGCCGGAAAACCCACAAAAGTTGCTTTACCAAAACCCTGAGCGTTGAGCATCTCGGCGGTATATTTATCGCGAGTAAAAATTGTTTGACATCGATCGGATTTCAAGAGTGCATCGGCGGGGAAGGGAAATTTCATCCGATTTTCGTAATGGGCAGAGCTAGCAATATTAAATACTGTATATGGATTTTGAGTCAGGTAAGCAGCTAATAAAGCAACGATATCCCCAATTGCAAAGACTGCCGTATTGCCGCGACTATAGTTCCGAATAAATTGGATTTGCTGCCATAGTAAAGGTAGTAAGCCAGATCGAATATCTTTGACTAATTCCATTCGATCGCTATTGATAAAGCCACCTGATGGTAGAGATCCAGTTGGGCCGATAATTTCTACGCCCAGATTTCGATAAGCATTACCTTGTCCAACAATTGGCATCGCGGCTATTTGCAATTGGGGATGCTGTTCTCTCAAAGCTTTTAAAATCAAGCTACCGCTCAGATCTTCCCCATGTCCATTACTAATAAATAAAACTTTTTGTGGCTGTTGGGTTGACTCGATCCTATCCATTATAAATATTTAATTCAAGATTTTAGTATATAGGCTTTCGGTTTTGATTAGCATTCGATCGACTGTAAAATACTCCTCATATCTTTGTCTACCCTTCAGTGCAAATTCATCAACTAATTCGGGTCGATCGAGTAAGTATTGCATTTTTTCGGCTAAAGTATCAACATCTTGCGGCGGAACTAGAAAACCAGTCTTACCATCAGCAATTTGTTCGACAATCCCGCCAATAGTTGTACCGATTGCCGCTTTCTGTTGAGACATTGCTTCGGCAAAAGCCAAGCTGCAAGCTTCTTGTAGAGATGGCAAAACAAAGAAATTAAACAAGCTCATTAATTCGGGTAGATCGTTGATGTATCCAGCGAAGATAGTTCGATCGGCAATTCCCAAATCTTGCGATTGTTGTTTGAGTTTCTGTTCCAATTCTCCCACACCCGCAATAACTAGTCGTAAATTTGGCTTACCTTTCGCCACTCGTGCAAAGGCTTGTATTAAATAAGTCAAACCCTTAGCCTCCGATAATCTAGCGGCTGTACCGATAATAGTTTGAGTAGTAGGCTCTAAATTAAATTGCTTTGCTAAATCATCTACTTTCGATCGATCTATTATTGGTGTCGGTACGCCATTATAAATCATCTCAAGTTTGGCTCTATTCATCCCAAATTTTAACAAAATATCGGATTCAGTTTGACAAACTGAAATCACTCTCGTCGCCAAAGGATTGGCAAACAAACAAGCTAAACGATAACTAATTTCGGCACTAGCACCATGATAACCATGTACGGTGAAGACGATCGGTAAATTGGGGAATAATAATCGAATGGGTATCATTAGCTCATGAGCACCATGAACGTGGATGAGATCGACAGGTTGCCGTGTTTGCGCCGCTTTGATGCCAGCGATTAGCTCTCCTAATCCACGAAAGAAATTGCGTTCCCACGCCGTAAATTCACAATAATCAAGCTGTTGCTCTAAAAAAGGTGGTAATCCTTTTCCCGTCGGAGCCAGTAGAGAAATCCGATAACGATGCTGATACTCTTTGATGAGACTTAGTGCCTGTCTCTCAGTACCACCCAGATTCAAATAAGGTAGAACATAAACCAGATGTTTCGATGCTGACTGACTCATCAATTTTTGCCAATAGTTAGATTTTATGATTCAACTAAGCTGTTCGATATTTAAAGTTCAACTACCGTTGTTTTAGTCGAGTCGAATATGCGATCTATACTCTAAGAGGGTGTTTGAAAAGTATAAGATCTCACTCGTAAACCTTAGAGAATTCCCCCTAACCCCCCTTAGAAAGGCTACGGTGTATACATAAGCCCGATCGAGTTGCTGCGTAGTCCTTTGACCCCACCCCAGCCCTCCCCTTGCCAAGGGGAGGGAGCGAGAGCTACCCCGCATCTGACCCCTACCAGAGAGTATCAAATCATTACTTTCATCAAACAGTCGGCGATTCGTTTTGCTGCGCCAGGAGTGCCCATTCTCAACAAACCATTACTCGCAATTACTTGCAAACCATCGGGTTGATTGAGTACCCGCTGAATTTCATGCCCCACCTGTTGAGGATTGGGAATTAAAATAATTGACTCACCCAAAAGTCGAGTTTGAGCCTCAGCAAAATCTAGGGTAAATTGTGGCCCCATTCCGGGAATTGTAAAGGCTGGTTTGCCCAAACTGATAAACTGTTCCGTAGCAGTTCCCGCCATCGCGATCGCACAGTCGCCCAAGTACATACACTGTTGATAAGCTTGGGTCGTAATAATAATTGTCGCATTATCCCGTCGATAATAAATGGCCCTAGCATCCAGAATTGGATGGGGCAAATCTAAATATGGCGGGGTAATTTGGATCCAGCCTTGCCCCTTGAGATTGCCCTGTAAAGTGCCCAAATCGAGTCCAGGTGCGATCGCCGCCAAACAGACGATCGACAGGCGCGGAAAGACCGGAATCAGGCTATTGACAGCAATAACAATCTGCTCCCAATTATCATAAACTTCGGGAGCGCGAGAACCAGGCAAAAGCGTCACAATCAACGGTCGAATTCCTTCTATATGCGGTGATTGAGGTGGATTCCAAGTAACTCCATCAGTCATTGGATTGCCCAGATCGAACGATGAAATCTTCCGCCGTTGCAAAATCTCAGTCGTCAATCGATCTCGTGGAAATACCCCCTTACATCGATGCCTACTCATCAACCAACGTTCCCAAGGTAGATAAATGGAACCAGTCTTAACCTCGAATCGATTTTGATAACCAGCAAGAGGTTTACCCTCCCCATCTCTGAAATAATACTCTGATTTTGCCGTACCGATAAAGGCATAATCCGCCCCACTCAACCAGCCAAATAAGAGGGGGACAATATCACCCACCGCCAGGATTTTACCACCCGATCGCGCCCAATTTCTGACAGCCTGGATTTGACCGATCGTCAACTTCACCAATCCGCCGCGAATATCTCCCACCAATTGGCGACTATCTCGGTAGATAAAGCCACCCGACGGCATCGTCTGCACTGGGCCGACGATCGGAAAGCCATTATTACTATAAGCTGTACCGACACCAACGATCGGCAAAGTCACAATCGATTCCGGCGGGTGAGCTAATCGCTGCAATTCTTGGAGTACAGGTAATGCGATCGCATCTTCGCCATGTCCGTTACTAATGCAGAGGAGTTTCATAGGGAGTGGATAGTGAGTAGTAGGGATCTGTAGGGGCGGGTTTATGAAATCGATGACGCTTGTACTAGAGATTCATTCAAAACCCGCCCTCCTCACTAGGGATGTAGTGCTGAATCCAAAATCCAAAATCCGTCTTAACCCAAACACATAGCTAGGCGGGTCACCCGCCCAGCGCGGAGGGAACCTCCGCGTGATTTGGGTCGCAAAATCCAAAATCCAAAATCCAAAATCCAAAATCCCTACCCATCCACCCCAAAATACTATATAATGAAATGACTTGGGGCTGTAAAGGTTTCGACGTGTTGGCGAAGGCTGCACTGTGATACAGGTCGAGAGAGAGTCTACTCTCGTTAATATCGGCTCAAAATAAATATAGATGCAAACAACATTGTACCTTTCGCTCGTAAAGCAGCTCCTGTAGCCGCTTAAAAAACACTTACGATTAATTTCTAAGTCGAGCATTTATAGTATGACTCCGTTAATTACTATAGATAACCCTCAACGGATGCTCTATCCAACCGTCTCTGGTAGGTTGTATAGCTAAGATTCATCAGAGCATCCTGCGACCTGGGACAATTGGTCACTCCCGTCTTGAGGATTAGATAGACTATACCTGTGAATGAGCGGAAAGTTAATACCCAGGGCGGACGGCAGTTCGACTCTGCCCAGCTCCATTATATAATCAAGCCCCGATTCGACTATTATGTTCGATCGGGGTTTGTTTTTGAGCGGAAAACCGTAATATAGTAGATATGTATTTGAATTAGGATAGATAATATGTCATTAGTTCACTTCGGCTACAAATGACAAATAATCAAAATACGCTCGAACTTAAACACACATGTTAGAACTATATCAATTTGAATTCTCGCAATTTTCCGAAAAAGTTCGACTGATCCTCGACTATAAAGGATTGGCATACCGCAAAATCGAAGTCACACCAGGGATGGGACAATTAGACTTATTACGGATGTCTGGACAAAAACAGGCACCAGTATTGAAAGATGGCAGCACCATCATCGCTGATTCTACCGCGATCGCCTTCTATTTGGACAAGACCTATCCAGACAAACCCATCCTACCGACAAGTCCCCAACAACTAGCAACCTGTATCTTATTAGAACAGTGGGCGGACGAGGCGATCGGCACCAAAGGGCGTAAAATCTTATTTGAAGGTCTCAAAAACGATCGACTACGGACATCCATATTACCCACTGGTACTCCCGACATACTCAAGAATTTAGTCAGTTCCATTCCCAGAGAAGCAATGGATGTATTAGGTTTGGGCATGGGTTTAACCCCAGAAGGTATCAAATCTACCACCGCCGAAATGCACCGCAGTCTACAATCGATCTGTACACTAATAACAGAACAACCTTGCGCTTATCTCACAGGGGATACACCCACCCTAGCAGACTTGGCGATCGCCGGATTGAGCCTAGTCCTCAAAGTTCCTGATGGCCCTTATCTCAATATACCCGATAATCTTAAAGGTAAAGGTGTTCCAGGTTTCGCCGACAATCCCGACTACGACGTATTCTTCACCTGGCGCGATAAACTATACGCCGACTTCCGCAATCCACACACTCCGAATATGAGCAATTTTGGCACATCGCCGACGGTAATTGCGATCGACTAAAGGGTAGGAGGGTAGGAGGGTGGTAGGGTAGGAGGGTAGGAGGGTAGGAGGGTATTAGATTTTCAGCGCAGTCCCTCATTATCACAGCTATCACACTTTATTAGACCCCACCAGCCCACCACCCTCCCACCCTACCACCCTACCACCCTACCACCCCATGACCCCTCCCCTCGGCTCAGTAATAGAAGGATCCCTCACTGGTGGATTAGAAGTGCGGTTACACCCGGATATTTCTGTCGAGGATATGCGTGTGGGCAAATTTTTGGTGGTGCGGGGGAGACAGTATGATTTCTTCTGTTTGTTGACAGACGTATGTTTGGGGACATCGAGCGATCGAATTTTGGTCAATCCACCCCATCCTGAAGATGATTTTCTGCTGGATGTATTATCGGGAAGTGGTACATATGGTACCGTCAATCTCTCGCCGATGTTGATGCTCAACAAGTTCGCCCAAATTCAGCCATCGCTAAATGGGGGTGGTAGTTTGATGACGAATGGCAAAGGTAAAAAAGCCAAAGCCAGCGAAAATGGTAAAGCACCCCTAGCATCCTTTGAGGCGAATACAAATACAGAATTGGAGCTTCTGCCAGTCAAGACAGTTCCTAGCCACTTCAGTCAGGTATTTGATGCCAGTGAGAACGACTTTCGATCGGTCTTTGGGTGGGAAGATGACCCCACGCGCAAGAATTTTGCGATCGGTCAACCATTAGATATGGATACTCCGGTATGCTTGGATCTGAAGAAATTTGTCGAGCGGAGTAATGGGGTATTTGGCAAGTCGGGTACGGGAAAATCATTTTTGACGCGGCTATTACTGGCTGGAGTAATTCGCAAACAGGTAGCCGTAAATCTAATTTTTGATATGCACTCAGAGTATGGATGGGAAGCCGTACAAGAGGGCAAGAATATTCGTACAGTAAAAGGATTGCGTCAACTATTTCCCAATGATGTGGTTGTCTATACTCTCGATCCTGAATCGAGTCGCAATCGCGGTATTAAGGATGCTCAGGATCTATATCTCACTTATGAGATGATCGATATTGAGGACTTACAATTGGTATCGCGAGAATTGAATCTCTCCGATGCAAGTCTGGATAATGCGAACATTCTAGCGGCTGAATATGGCGATAGTTGGATTACGCGACTATTGGAGATGACGAATGAAGATATTACCGTCTTTTGTGAAATGGGCAAGGGGCATAAGGGTTCGATCTCTTCTTTGCAACGTAAATTGATGCGGTTGGAAAAACTCAAGTATTTACGCCCTGCAAGTAGTAAAGATAACCTCAAAGATTTGATTCAATCCTTGGCGGCACGTAAAAATGTCGTGATCGAATTTGGCAATCAGTCAGATTTACTCTCCTATATGTTGGTGACGAATATGCTCACCCGCCGCATCCATAAGCTATATGTAGAAAAAGCCGAGAAATATCTCCAGAGCAAACAAGACGCTGACAAACCCTTTCCGCTAATTATTACGATCGAAGAAGCACATCGATTTCTAGATCCAGCGATCGCCAAAAGTACGATCTTTGGTACAATCGCACGAGAAATGCGAAAATTCTTCGTTACCCTATTAATCGTCGATCAACGCCCATCGGGAATAGATAATGAAATCATGTCCCAAATTGGTACCCGCATTACCGCCCTAATTAACGACGAAAAAGATATCGATGCTATATTCACTGGAGTATCCGGCGCACAGGGTTTAAAAGCAGTTTTAGCCAAGCTAGATTCCAAACAACAAGCATTAGTATTAGGACATGCCGTACCCATGCCAGTAGTGATTAGAACTCGTCCCTACGACCAAAAATTCTATGAAGAAATCGGCGATACAGATTGGACTAGTAAATCAGATGCAGAAATATTAGTAGCCGCCAGAGCCGCACAAATGGATTTAGGGTTCTAGGATATTTATGATTTTAAACCCAAGTCTGGGTGGCATATCTAGTATCGCTCGATCCTTTTCAAACACCCTCTCAGATGCTCTAGAATAATAACTCACAACTAAAAAATAAACCCCATGACAAAACCAGAGTCTTTAGCGACAGAAGTAATCCTCACCCAGTCAGAGCAAACTCTCGCTAAGATTCAATTGGATTGGATTCCACAACCTGGGAATTATCTTGACTTGGATGGCGAAACTTACGCCGTACTAGAACGCCGTCATCGCTATCAGCTCAAATTTGGTCGCTATAAGCTGAACAATATCGCGATTTATGTGCAACCCGCAATTCGTCCCGAAGAACAGAGTCTAATCGATGGTCAATTGGTCATTGGTGACGCTACTTGTAAGTATAATGCAAGATCGACCCTAATTCGCTGTGCCGTTCATCCAGTTGGCCCTTGCGAGGGCTGTACGCATTGGCTGGAGCGTAGTTCGACTTGAGTATTCAGACGGTCTTTGCGATCGCGCCAATCAGGTAGAATACTAGTTAGTAGCTGATAAAAATTGGGCGAGTGATTGGGAAATCTCCGATGACAAAGTTCGTGAATCATCACATAGTCGATACAATCTTTGGGCGCAGCAACTAGGAGGGGATTGAGGAATATTTTACCGTTGGGAGTGCAGCTTCCCCAGCGTTTTGACATCGTGCGAAGTTCAAAACCGATGGCAGGATCGATCGCGTAAGTTGTAACTAATTTGGTACAATAGCTGTAGCGTTCTTTGAATATTATCATTGCTCGATCGCGGTACCAATTAATAATCGATCTTTCTACATGCTCTCCATCGAATGGCGTGGGAGTATTAAGTTCTAATCTACCTTGCCATAGCCCGATCTTGAAGATCGAACTTTCAATTAATTTTAACCGATATTGACGACCTAAATAGCGATAACCTTCACCAGAAATACATTCGGCGGGGGATAAAGGTGGCGCATATCGATCGAACTCGCGTTGTTGTTTGGCAATCCAAGCGGCGCGGTGAATGACTTTGGATTCGATCGATTCTATTGTTGCATCTATAGGTGCTTTGACGATAATACTACTATCTGGATGAACTTCGATCGCGAGAGTTTTGCGGGGGGAATATTCGAGGGCGAAGGTGATATTTTGGCTTCCATAAGGTACGCGATGGATATCAGTTGACTTCATATGTTTTGGCAATATTGACAATTTTATGAATTAGTTCGGCCAAATTGCCCCAGGGAATAAATAAATTGTGAGTCTTTTTGAGGTTATGAACTAGATCGTCGATTTCGTCGAGCATTCGATTTTGGATGTCTTTGTGATGTTGCCAGTCGCGGATTTTGTGTTTGGTGATAATGTCTTCAATGCCGATCGATAATAACACTAATGCTGTTGAATTATCGGTATTGACGTTGGAATTGCCGTCGATTGAAATCGAGGCTAATGATGCAAAGTCCGCCTTCGCGGACTGGGTTATTGTGTAGGTGGCTTTTTCTTCAGCAACAACTGACTGAATTCTAGAGTCCGCGAAGGCGGACTTTGCATCATTAGCGGAGACTTTAGTCTCTAGGCTCTCTAGGCTAGCCGATAATTTATCCTGCAATACATTATAAAATGCCCGCGCTTGGGGACGATTTTGTAACGCCACAGGAACGGTATTTGCACCCCCATTGCGGACAGTTTCCATATGTGACTTCATTTGCTGGAGATAGTCGATGTCGCTGAGGCGTTTAGCGCGGTGTGCGTCGATCGCAGTTTGAATCAATTGACTCAATCGTAAGTATAATACGGGATCTTCTTACATTCGTTCGATCGCGACTTTTTTGATTCTCGCTGCAATTGCATCGGCTTGAGCCGCAGTACCCACAATACTTTCGATTTCAGCATTCGATCGATCCAAATCGAAAATATCCACAGGTTCGATAATAGTAACAAATTCCGATGCGCCAATTTCTTTCTCTACCATTCGACGAATTTGGTTCTCAAAGTCAGAATAATCAACAGTTTCCCCATAACGAACTTTGACCGTGTTTCGCAGATTGAGCCAATATTTAATATCTTGACTGTAACGTTGTTTGGTAGCTTCAGGAGTATCAGCTTGAAATTGACTATTACTGAGGGCAAGTTTAAGAGTTTTAGCAAATTCTCTCAGCCATTGATAAAATTCATCCCGCCTGTCTTGTGGTTGTAGCCATGCAAAATATTATGTTCTTTGAGCCGCTTATCGATATACAAAACTGCATTTCGCGGCGCATCAAATCCCGTTAGTAATTTATCGACAACGATTAATAAATCTGGAGTATTTTCACCATCACCACTCTTGAATTTCTCAATTAGCTTGTCTTGATAACTCTTGGGCGTGCCATAAATTGCCATCATATCCTTCCAGAAGCGTTGCACTTCTGAGAGATCGGCTTCATTGACACTATCATTATCTTCACGGCTATCTGGGGATGAAATAATTACATCTGCTCTAACTTTCCGCCAATCATTTATTAATCTTTGATAAGTAATTGCAGCGCGTTTGCTAGATGTAGCGAATTGTCCTTTCAAACCCATACCTTTGAAATGTTTGGCGAAGTGCTCGCTGATATCATAAGCAACTTCTTTCATTCTAGCTTCAGATTCATAGAGCGGTTCGGCACTTTTGAACTTGCGTTTTAAGTCAGCTTTTTGTTCTAGATTCAAATCGGCGGTAATTCGATCGAACCATTTATCGACAGCTTCAGTATTCTGAAATTCACTCTCTCTACCTTCATAGATAATTGGAACCACTGCTTTATCCCCCACAGCTTTAGGCATAGTATAAGAGTGAATAAAGCCACCAAATTTCTGAGCGGTACTTTTCTCCTTTTTCAGTAATGGCGTACCCGTAAAGCCAATATAACAAGCATTGGGAAACACATTTCGCATCTTGGCATGAATTTGTCCATATTGCGATCGATGGGATTCATCGACGAGGACAAATATATTAGAGCTAGGATTTATCCCTTTTTCTCGCGCCACCGTATCAAATTTATCGATGACAGTGGTGATAATTTCAGCTTTGGGTAAATTCAAAAATTCTAGCAGCTCTTTACCACTACGCGCTTGAGTTACAGATAAATTGCATTTACTAAATGTTTTCGTTAATTGATCGTCTAAATCTACTCGATCGTTAACCAGTATAATTTTGGGATTGAGAATAGTTTCTTCTCGAACTAATGCTTTCGCCAACATCACCATCGTCAACGATTTTCCGCTACCCGTGGTATGCCAAATTACCCCGCCTTGACGAGAAGAATCCCCCCGCACCTGCTTGACTCGATCGATCGTTGCTCTGACGGCAAAATACTGCTGATACCGAGCAATCTTTTTCGTTCCCCCATCGAACAAAACATAGCCATGAATCAAATCTAATAATCGTGCTGGAGTCAGCATACTATACAGCATTCGATCCTGTGCTGACACTGCTCGAATTCCCGCCGCCCACAATTCTTTAATCTTTGACTGCACCCAACCTTCGCGCCAACTTAGTAATTTCTGACTCTCTACTTGAGCTAGTGAAACATTGATTAAAGCATAAAGTTCGGCTTCAAAAGTTTCGGGGCTGGCTTCTTCTTTCCACACCGCCCAAAATTCTTTATCAGTATAAGTTGTACCATATTGGGCGGAGTTTTGAGCGATCGCAATTAAGATTTGAGTCACACAAAAAAAGTGGGGAATCTAATCAGAGCGATGATTACGAAGATGTTGACTAATAGCCTCACCCATTGCATCATTGAGATCGGGGCGTTTACATTCGATCGCAACTAACGGAATCCCATTAACAAACACCACAATATCGGGGCGACGAGCTTGGGTACTATTCAACCGCTCGACTTCAAACTCATCGGTAACATGATAGACATTATTCGCCGGATTCTCCCAGTCGATATATTTAAGCTGGTGACTCTTCTTATCACTATCGATCGTTTGTTCGAGACTTTTTCCCAATACTAATAGATCGTAAATCTGTACGCTGGTAGTGTAGAGAGCGTCGTAAGGAAATTGACTAATTGCAGCGACAGCCGTTTGAATATTCGCATCGCTAAACGGGTAGATTTTACCCCGATGTTCGATCTGATTGAGCTGATGAAGTTGCGCGGCAAGGATATCTTCGAGGACTACTTTCGATCGTTTCCCTTGTCGATGCGCGAGTGCTTCCGCTGGCGTGATATAGGTATAACCCATGTTTTGGAGCAAAGCCAGAGCCGGAATTTGAGAAGAAATAACTTCGCGCAGATCGATCGAGGATGGGTTCATATTGGGATGCGATGGTTCAATTTTATTTTAATAGATTTTCCCTGCCTAGATCCGTAGGGGTGGGTTTATGCTAACAAATATCACTAAATTCCATCAATCTTAAACGAAACCCACCCAACCCCACCAGCAACATTCAGATCGAATTTATCGCCATGTTGGTAAAAACATGCGTAGACTATTGGTGGGGTTGGGCAGGTTTCGTACGATAGTTAATTGCACGTTTTAATCATTAGCATAATCCTGCCCCTACTGTCCCTTGTATTGGATAAATTCAGCTAACCTCACCAGCAATATGTCGATCGCCCGGATCCGTAGGGGTGGGTTTATGCTAACAAATATCACTAAATTCTAGAAATCTTAAACAAAACCCACCCAACCCCACAAACAATGCCCAGATCGCGATTATCATCATGTTGGTAAAAACATTCGTAGACTATTGGTGGGGTTGGGCAGGTTTCATACGATGGTTAATTGCACGTTTTAATCATTAGCATAAACCTGCCCATACAGTCCCTTGAATTGGATAAATTCAGCTAACCTCACCAACAATATGTCGATCGCACGGATCCGTAGGGGTGGGTTTATGCTAACAAATATCACTAAATTCTAGAAATCTTAAACAAAACCCACCCAACCCCACCAACAATGCCCAGATCGCGATTATCACCATGTTGGTAAAAACATGCGTAGACTATTGGTGGGGTTGGGCAGGTTTAGTACGATAGTTAATTGCACGTTTTAATCATTAGCATAAACCTGCCCCTACAGTCCCTTGAATTGGATAAATTCAGCTAACCTCACCAACAATATGTCGATCGCCCGAATCCGTAGGGGCTGGTTTATGCTAATAAATATCACTAAATTCTAGAAATCTTAAACAAAACCCACCCAACCCCACCAACAATGCCCAGATCGCGATTATCATCATGTTGATAAAAACATGCGTAGACTATTGGTGGGGTTGGGCAGGTTTCGTACGATGGTTAATTGCACGTTTTAATCATTAGCATAAACCTGCCCCTACAGTCCCTTGAATTGGATAAATTCAGCTAAACTCACCAACAATATGTCGATCGCCCGAATCCGTAGGGGCTGGTTTATGCTAATAAATATCACTAAATTCTAGAAATCTTAAACAAAACCCACCCAACCCCACCAACAATGCCCAGATCGAATTTATCGCCATGTTGATAAAAACATGCGTCGGTTATTGGTGGGGTTGGGCAGGTTTTGTACGATGGTTAATTGCACGTTTTAATCATTAGCATAAACCTGCCCCTTCCGCCATCAATTCCGATACTTCCCCAGGGGTGTAAAATTCCCCCGCTTTCTTCCCCGCTCCGGCGGCGAATTTGGCTATCAGGTACTCGTAAGCATTGCCGATGATATCGAGGTTGCCGATACGGGAAGGGCGCAAGTCTAGCTTAGGATTGGCGAAATCTTCGAGCAGCATCTTCAGGCGGGTATTCCGCTCCCGTGTCTGCCCTAAATTAGCCTCACTATTAAAATCAATATTCCGAAACACCCCCGCCAGCTTGAGTTTATTGGCTTCCTCAATCTGCTCTAATGCCTTATTAATTACCTCGCCCAGATTCGTATCATTCCGCTTGGTATACACATCATCAAACCGACAATCAGGCGGCAATACAAACCGCTCCCGCTCCAATCGCCGCAGAATCCGCTCGTTATCATCGCCATACTGCTCTTGCAATTGCGCGTAATGTTCCGTCCATGAGTCGCTGACGTACTTGACGAAGAGCATGACTAGGAGATAATTCTTGTACTCACTAGCATCGATCGTACCCCGAAAGGTATCACAAGCCCGCCAGAGAATATTATTTATCTCATCCTGACTGACTGGGAGGAAGGGGATAGTAGTTTTGTCCATGTAGCGGGGTTGTTTTGATTGGGCGTTGCTGAATCGCGCTAGAAATCGAAAGTAGGGGCAATTCATGAATTGCCCCTACTCTCAATTTCTAGTGAACTAGATCGATCGCAACCTACATACCCAATCTACCAACTAATTAAAACGCGCCCTGGAGGACTTGAACCCCCGACATTTGGTTTTGGAGACCAACGTTCTACCAACTGAACTAAAAGCGCACGATGAGAAAAAAGAGTTAGTGTTATTCCTGACCTTTGTTTCTATTGCCATAATAACATAGATTTGGTGGCCAGGAGACACAAATTTTGCCGATCAACCATCCAATGGACGATCGAACCGCTGTTTGACACGAGTTGCTTTACCGACGCGATCGCGAAGATAAAACAGTTTAGCACGTCGAACTTTACCACGACGAATCACTTTCACATTGTCAACTTTGGGGGAGTGCAACAGGAATACCCGTTCCACACCAACGCCTTGGAAGACACGGCGAACAGTAATAGTCTCGTTGATACCACCGTTACGTCGGGCGATGATGATGCCTTCGTAAGGTTGTACCCGTTCCTTGTTACCTTCTTGAATTTTTACGCCTACGCGGACGGTATCGCCTACGTGAAGGGTCGGCAGATCGGATTTTATATATTCCGCTTCGATCGAGCGAATAATTTCCTGAGCTTTCATAGATTTTGGAAAAATTCACAGACTCATATATTAACACAATAGCATGGATATTGGCTAGTTTTTGAGATAGTATCGCCTCAACCCTGCGGACATAAGTTATTTGCATTGCTGCGGAGGTTGTTTACCCCACCCCAGCCCTCCCCTTGCCAAGGGGAGGGAGCCGGAAAGCCGTGGGGGGGTAAACCCATCAGAACTGAATTCTAGGAGACTTGCGTGTGTAAAGGTAGCCTTTTTTTAGAGAGATTGGAGGGGATCTTCTCAGGCAAAGTAAACAAACCTCAAAATCTCAGCGTTATCTTGCTACAGCAACGGATCCGTTCGGTGATAAGCTAATGAGTAGGATTGCAAGATATAAAGATTCCTATATTCAGATCGCCTAACTATATAAAGCGCACATGGCAACCACCGCAGAAAAAACCAACGTGGGGAGACTCACTCAAATTATCGGCCCAGTTGTGGACGTAGAATTTACTGGTGGCAAGATGCCCCAGATTTATAGTGCCCTCAAAATTGAAGGCAAAAATGAAGCCGGACAAGATGTGTCTGTGACTTGTGAAGTTCAACAACTTTTGGGCGACAATCAAGTCCGTGCCGTTGCGATGAGTACCACTGATGGTCTCGTTCGTGGGATGGAAGTCCAAGACCTTGGCGCGCCTATCAGCGTCCCTGTAGGTAATGCTACTCTAGGTCGGATCTTCAATGTCTTGGGCGAACCAGTAGACAATCAAGGTCCTGTATCTACAGACGAAAGATCTCCTATTCACCGTGCAGCTCCCAAGCTGACTGAATTGGAAACCAAGGCTTCTGTATTCGAGACTGGAATCAAAGTCATCGACTTGCTCACTCCCTATCGTCGGGGCGGTAAAATCGGTCTATTCGGTGGTGCTGGTGTAGGCAAAACCGTCATCATGATGGAATTGATCAACAATATTGCTACCAACCACGGTGGTGTATCAGTATTCGGTGGTGTAGGCGAACGGACTCGTGAAGGGAATGACCTTTATAACGAGATGATGGAATCTGGCGTTATCGACAAAGATAACCTCACCAATTCTAAAATCGCTCTCGTTTACGGACAAATGAATGAGCCACCTGGAGCGCGGATGCGCGTTGGGTTGTCTGCATTGACAATGGCGGAATATTTCCGTGATGTCAACAAGCAAGACGTATTGTTGTTTATCGACAACATTTTCCGGTTCGTTCAAGCGGGTTCAGAAGTATCTGCACTACTCGGTCGGATGCCTTCAGCGGTAGGTTATCAGCCTACTCTGGGTACTGATATGGGAGATTTGCAAGAGCGGATTACTTCTACCAAGGAAGGTTCGATTACTTCGATCCAAGCGGTATATGTACCTGCGGATGACTTTACCGATCCTGCTCCTGCAACTACTTTTGCTCACTTGGATGGGACTACTTCATTGTCTCGTGGTTTGGCGGCAAAAGGCATTTACCCAGCGGTAGATCCTTTGACTTCGACTTCGACAATGTTGCAACCTGCGATCGTCGGTGCGGAACACTATGATACTGCTCGTGCTGTACAGTCTACGCTCCAACGGTACAAAGAATTGCAAGATATCATCGCGATTCTCGGTTTGGATGAACTCGCCGAAGAAGATCGTTTGGTGGTTTCTCGCGCTCGGAAAATCGAACGCTTCCTATCTCAACCCTTCTTCGTTGCGGAAGTCTTCACTGGTTCCCCTGGTAAGTACGTCAAATTGGAAGACACCATCAAGGGTTTCCAAATGATCCTCAAAGGCGAACTAGACGATTTACCAGAGCAAGCTTTCTATCTCGTTGGTGATATCAACGAAGCGAAGGCGAAGGCTGAGAAACTCAAAGGTTAGGCAGTAGGGGTAGGAGGGTAGGAGGGTGGTAGGGTAGGAGGGTAGGAGAGTAGGAGGGTAGGAGAGTAGGGGGTTAAAAAGTCTCTACCCTACCACCCTACCACCCTACCACCCTACCACCCTACCACCCTACCACCCTACCACCCTACCACCCTACCACCCTACCACCCCTCCACTCCCCACTATCAAAAATTCATGACATTAACTGTAAGAGTAATTGCCCCAGACAAGACGGTTTGGGATGGAACGGCTGAAGAAGTAATTTTGCCCAGTACGACTGGACAATTGGGCATTTTGACTGGTCACGTATCGCTGTTGACGGCTTTGGATATTGCCGTAATGCGAGTCAAGGCTGGTAAGGATAAATGGACTCCAATTGCGCTGATGGGTGGCTTTGCGGAAGTCGAAAATGATGAAGTGACTGTACTAGTAAATGGTGCAGAATTGGGTGATAAGATCGATCGCGAACAAGCCAAAACAGCATTTGCTGAAGCGGAACGCAAAATGACTGCGGTGGCTAATGGTTCTCGTCAAGAGCAGATTCAGGCTAGTCAAGCTTTTAAACGTGCTAGAGCTAGATTACAGGCTGCTGGTGGTTAGTTCGTCCTTTGTTGGCGTAAGACTGCCTTTGGCACAGCGTACCGTTCGCTTTAGCGTCTGCCTTAGCAGAAGGTAATCGATATAATTAATATTAATTGAGTTTAAATAATTAATAAATATCAAACCCCTTAGATTTAATCTGGGGGGTTTTGCTATGATGTAGTCGATCGGTTGAATAATAAAGTTAGGAGTGCGAACGGGCAGATGCGAATTTTACGGAAATTGAGGGTTTTAATTGTCCGAGATGAGATATTTTTAAAGACAATCGAATCCATTGAAAACATCACTGCGAAACTATTATCTGTCGCGATGGTAATAGTGACTTTTATCGCACTAGCACAGTTGAGCTATGCTCTAATTGATAAGTTAATTATTACGTTTAACAGACCGAGTAATGATGATTTTAATTCAACATTATTCGAGCTATTTGGATTAGTTTTAAATGTTTTTATTGCGTTAGAAATATTAGAAAATATTACTGCATATCTCAAGAAGAATGTAACTCAGATCGAACTAGCGATCGTGACATCTTTAATTGCTGTTGCCAGAAAAATTATTATTCTCGATCTGGAAAAGAAAAGTAGTGGCGATCTAATTGCGCTCGCTGTGGCTGTTTTTTCCCTCTCGATTAGTTATGCGATCGTTCATCAAATTAATAAGCGGGAAGTCAATCGATGATTTGGTATACACAACCTGTTAATTTTCATGGTCTAGATCTAAGTGATATTTGTAGAGTGCGACTGGTTTATTTAGAGCGCGAAAGTAGTCGGGATCTTGAGGTGAGAGATAGATGGCGGTGATTTGAGTGGCAGAGATTTTGGGTGTTGGAGTGGGGGAAAATTGATAGTTAGTGGTGGTTTCTACTGTGTTGAGATAAATTTGGGTATCGCTGCGGAAAATTTGTTGGGACACTTCGGTAGCGATGAAGTTATTTGGGTTGGGTAATTCTTTGGCAAATCCAGTAACGATCGAGACTAATTGCCGATCGCCGTCTAGTTGGGTAATTTGTTTGGTGGGATTTTGGGGGTCTACTTTTACCGATCGAACTCGATCGGTACCTAAATAAGCGATCGAGATATTATAGCCATTATATGCGCGATCGGGGACAATTTTAGTTAGATCGATTGACTTATTCGGACGGGGAAGACTGAGTAAATTGGGTGCAGTAGCTTTGACTGCTAGGGGGACAAATTGTACTTTGAATTCGATCGGTCGATCGAGATAAGTGCGGTTGCGATCGAATCCCGGAGTGACTAAATCTGGAGCTAGAGGGGCAATTTGTTCGAGCAGAGTACTAGTTGCCAGCCACCGCCCTTTGAACCATTCAGGATAGATTAATTGCCCTTCTAGTTTGCCAATTTGGGGCTGACTTTGCCATTGAGGAAAATCAGCCATCCGTTGACTCAATGTGCCAGCAATCGCTCCCTGAGAACTACTCAACCAGACTAATATTGCTACGATCGAACTCAAAATGCCGATTGGATAAATCTGGCGATTGCTGTTAAAATATCTACCATCTAAGTAAAGTCTGCGGCTCCAGACTAATTTATGGAAACCTGCGTCGCTGGCTTCTGTAGGTATAGGTGTGGTTTTAAGTATCTGTGGGAGATTTTTGTCTGGTGTGGAAACATTCATCATCAGGATGGGTACTATAAATAAATACGACTTGGGTGTTTCGTTGGCAAAGCCTCTCAGAATGAGAATCGAGACGCAATTTATACCAATTGCCAGTCACTCGCCACTAGTTGATATAATTAGATCGAATCTATTAAATTTCAGGGAAAATCATCACCATGACTATTCGCCGTCAGTATAGTTTGCCCAACTGTACCCTAATCTTAGACGGGTTGAGTGATGGCAACCCCACCACTGGCATCGCCGATCCTCGCCCGGTGATGTCGAGCTTGTACAATGCTGAGTGTCACTTTGTTGGATGCGAGCAGCCACTATTTGGTGGTAGAGATTTTTTGACTAGTTTGGTGGGGACAGTTAGTAGTTATACCCAAGAGTTACTCAGTGGAGCACCCCCTCACGCCCCCACGATTAACGATACTAGTTTAGTATCTTTGGCGAGAGGAGATCGCAAAGATTTTCATACTCTCAATGCCAATCCAGATCCCAATAACAAAGAAATAGGTTCTACAGGCTTGTTGACAGATGGTAAGCCTACCCAGATTCAGCTATCGACAGTACAACTATTTGATTTGGTAGAAGCGATCGATAGATTTCTAGCCGATAAGCGTACTTTACCAGATCTAAAGATACCGCTCAAACCAGTCCCCAAAACCTTGGCGCAGCCGATGGGCGCGCAAGCTACCTCTGCTGGAGTAGGATTAGCCAGTTTGGTGCTAGCTAGTCTCATCGGCTACGCCATCCCCGCGCCAAAAGTGAGCGCGCCAAAGTTTGTTGATGGAAGCGCACCGATAGTCGCCCCCAAAGACGCATCCACCTCCAAACCCGCCCCAATCGTCATTCCAAGTCCAGAACCTACACCCTCGCCAAGTACCTCACCCTCACCCACTAGCGCGGCTTCAGACAAAGGAGCCAAAATTGTCGATGGTACTCAACTGGGATTTCTCGATCGAAAATTGCGCCGAGATCTCGATCGAAATTGGGAAAACCGCCGTCAACTCAAACAGGCTGGTATCTTCCGAGTCAGCGTAGATCCAGAGGGTGAGATCGTCGGTTATGAACCGATCGAAGGCACTACTGACACCAAGGTAGCAGATTTGACACCTTTGCCCAAACTCACCCGCAAAACTCCCTCAGCCAATGAAACTAAAGGCGATTTTAAGGTCGTATTTACCACTGGAGGAGTGCTCCAGATTAGCCCCTGGGACGGTCGTAAAAAAGGTACGAGCCTAGGCAAAGAAATCGCCGACCCAAAACTTGAAAAAATCTTGGCAGAAAACCTCCAAGCCAAATTAGAGCAGGAAGTAGCTACCGACAAATCTACCTACACCAAAGATGTCAAATATCGAGTTGGCGTAACAGGAACGGGTGATATTGTCGATTACGAACCTGCTGAGGCTGGAGCCTATGATGCAGAGTCCAAAACACCCCTACCTAAATTAGTCAAGTTCAGCCCGCTAGCGGCGACTTCGGAGGAACCTCTAGCTCGCTATGTGGTGACTTTTCAACGCGATGGGAAAGTTTTAGTTGTGAAATAGGGTTAAATACTGGACTTTGTGTCTCCTTTGTAGGGGCAATTCATGAATTGCCCCTACAAAGGAGACACATCCAAGGGATTTTTGGAGAAGTCAACCATCCCCAATACGCTTTTTGTTAGCCACCGATTAAAATCGGGGCTAGTTGAGCCTCGTAACCGAGAGCCAACCTACTTCGGTTGTGTCAGAACGATCGTTTTGGGGTATGCGGCTGGTGTCGGACGGGCTAAGATGCCAAGTGGGTTCCATCTTTTCGATCGTCCACACTGAGGCTCGCCATGAAAGTTTCTATTTTTAGTACCAAATCATACGATCGCCGATTTTTCAACGTTGCTAATGGGCTACACTATCACGAGCTGACATTTTTGGAACCACAACTTAATTGTCATACAGCAATGCTCGCCACAGATGCGACAGCTATTTGTGTATTCGTCAATGATGAAGTCGATCGAGCCACACTAGAATTACTGAGCAGTAGGGGTTTGCGCCTAATTGCATTACGTTGTGCGGGGTACAATAATGTCGATGTGGAGACAGCCAAAAGCCTCGGTATCAAACTAGTGCGAGTTCCGGCTTACTCTCCTCATGCTGTCGCCGAACATGCGGTGGGACTAATCCTCACCCTCAATCGTAAATTGCATCGAGCATACAATCGCGTCCGCGAGGGCAATTTTGCATTAGAAGGATTGTTGGGATTTGACTTGTATGGTAAGACGATCGGTATCGTCGGTACTGGTAGAATTGGTGCTGTCCTCGCTCAAATTATGAAGGGGTTTGGCTGCAAAATTCTCGCCTATGATACATACCAGAATCCGCAGTGTGTGACGCTGGGAGTCGAGTATGTAGATTTGCCCCAACTATTTGCCCAGTCAGATATTATCAGCCTTCATTGTCCATTGACTCCAGCTACTCACCACCTAGTCAATCGGCAAACCATCGCCATGATGAAGCCTCAAGTGATGGTGATTAATACCAGTCGGGGAGGATTAATTGATACAGATGCAATTATCACCGCGCTCAAATCCGAGCAAATCGGCGCGGTAGGTTTGGATGTCTACGAACAAGAATCAGCTTTATTTTTTGAAGATCGATCGGATAATATTCTACAAGATGATACCTTTGCAAGACTGATTACTTTCCCCAATGTAATAGTTACGGGACATCAGGCATTTTTTACCGAGGAGGCGATGGGAGCTATTGCCGAAATCACCCTATCGAACATCACGCAGGTGGAACTAGGGCAAAAATGTAACAATGAGATTTAGGGGTTAGGAGTTACCTCTGTTAAGATTGCTTCTTACTTTTCGATCGTTTCTTGCGTCAGATCCGTTGGCATTTCTTGTGCTAAGAGAACCCGGATCTGGGGGTTCCGACCCCCAGACCCCCCGTCGGTTGGGGGAGTGTCCCCCCCCCGTTGGCGTAGCCTCTGCCTGCGCAGAACCCCCCCTCAAAAGGTTTGGTTTGAGACGGTAGGATTGCTGAATCCGACCGCCTTTTTGGTTGGTGGGATGAGGAGATGCTCACCTTAACAGGGGTAGAGTTGGGAGTTGGAAGGTAGGAGGGCAGGAAGGTAACAACTTCCCCAGTCCCCTCGTCCACCCGTCCCCTCGGCCCCACGTCCCCACGTGCCCACGGGCCCCCCCCCGCCCCCCCCGCCCCCCGCGCGCCGGGGCGGGGGGGCGCCGGGGCGCCGCCCGGGCCCCCCGGGCAGGAGGCGACAGAG
>JANOPX010000272.1:0-27164 GCA_031422115.1 Chamaesiphon sp. VAR_4_metabat_408
TCTAGTCGATGCCGTTATTCCCCGTACTCACGATGCTTACCTTCCCCCACCAATTGACGAAATTAACCTCACGCATCCCTGGATACATCTATTTGTGGTTGGCGATGCCGATTTTTGGCTCTTCCAGTGCCCTCACGCGGAAAATTACCGAAATCGGTGCCGAGCATTTTGTAGGTGGGCACAATCCGATTTCTTACTGTAATGTTCTATTTACCGGAAATCTCTGTGCGCTGCTGGTATTAATCGCGATTCACCGTCATCAGTGGAGCCGAAATACCTGGCGGCAAATATCAGGGCGGGAATGGTTTGGTTTGGTTATTGTGGCGATCTTATCCGGCGCACTGGCTCCAGGCTTGATTTTTCAAGCATTGTCATTAACTCCAGTGACGAATGTGTTGTTGCTCGGTCGCATGGAACCACCATTAACTTTAGCATTATCGATCTGGTTGTTGCGGGAACGACTGAATCGCTGGGAAGTGTTGGGATCGATTGTGGCTTTTACTGGGGTGGTACTGACGATTGTACTTCAGACCGACGATCGATCGCACATGATGATGACTCCAGTAGCTGGATTTCAGGTTGGATTGGGGGAATTAATGGCTGTATTGGGTGCAATCTGCCTATCTGTGGCAACGATCGTTACCAAAAAGCACTTGGGTAATGTGCAATTAGGCATTAGTAATACGGTGCGAACTGGACTGGGAACGTTGGCGTAGCCTACCGGAGGTAATCGTCTATTTTGGCTTGGCGTTATCGATGTATGGTTTCGACCATTTTATGGACGTACTGTCGCCGTTTCTGTGGCAGTGGATGTTGTTGTACGGGACGATTATTGTCGTTGTGGGGCAATCATGCTGGAATGCGGGGTTGCGTGGTTCATCGATCGCCACTGCGTCGCTAGTTGGTTCTTTCGCGCCGATCGTGGGCGTTTTAGCTGCTTATTTAATTCTCGGTGAAGTACCAACTCGCGCTCAATATATCGGCGGTGTCGTAATTTTGCTGGGTCTATTTGTAAGTCAAGTTGGCATTAGAGCTAGAGCCGAACGTTTAAAAAGTATCGGAGTCAACTCGATGGAAACAGAACAAGAAATTGAAGGAAAAATGGGATTTAAAGGGATTTAATCGTAAGGGATATTAAATCCAATTCTCAATTTAATTTGTATTTAAGTTATCAACCTAATTAACAAGATTATGCCTTTATCATTACCCCGCCGTAAATTTTTGACTTATCTAGGATTTGGGACACTTGGCTGGCAATTGGCTAGCTGTGCGAGTCGCCCATCAGCATCCAAAATCGTCACACCTGAAAGCAAGATTATTACCCCTGAAACAATCGCTAGATCTCCGAATCAATTGCCAGAATTCCAAGGAATTAGTGAGTGGCTGAATTCAGCATCACCCATCACGACCAAAGATTTACTCGGTAAGGTTGTTTTAGTCCAAATTTGGACACTAGGTTGTATCAATTGTCAACGGACATTACCTTACGTTACCAGTTGGCATAAAAAATATGCCGCTAAAGGCTTCCAGACGATCGGGATTCACACGCCAGAATTTCCCTTCGAGCGCGATAGTAAAAATATTCGTCGGGCGATGACTAAACATGGCATCACATATCCAGTTGGCGTAGATAATAACTTCCAAACTTGGAAAGCATATAAAAATGAATATTGGCCGCATTTATTTTTAGCCGATAGACAGGGCATCATTCGCTACGACCATATCGGCGAAGGAGCCTACGATGAAACTGAGGCGAAAATTCGCCAATTATTGGGGAGAGCGGCATGAATGAAATCTCACCACTCACTTTTGGCTTCGCCCTTGGTGGCGGATTGTTAACCATTCTCTCTCCCTGCGTCTTGCCAGTTATACCATTAGTATTGGGTCGATCGTTCAAATCCCATCGATTCGGCCCAGTAATGCTGGTATTAGGCTTAGTTAGCGGCTTTGCTGTCATTGGTAGCCTATTGGGTGTCGCGAGTTCCTGGTTTGTCGGGTTTGCCAATCTGCTGCGAAATGTGGCTGTGGGCTTACTATTCGGCTTGGGCGTATTGGCAATATTTCCTGAATTGAGCTACCGATTTATGAGTTATGTGCAATTCGGTAAATCTTGGGAGCCAAAGACACCAAGCTTGTGGAGTGAATTTTGGATCGGTACTCAATTGGGACTACTCTGGACACCCTGTGCGGGGCCAGCATTGGGCAGTATTTTAGTCCTGGCAGCCGTCAAACATGAAGTTGTGGGTGCTTTGGCGTTATTAACTGTCTACGGCTTAGGGGCGGGAATTCCGCTGCTGGCGTTGGCGTATGGCAGTCGTCATGTTAGTTCATGGCGGCGATTGTTGCCCTATACGGGTACATTACAACGCATCGGGGGGATACTAATGGCTGGAACTGCGATCGCAATTTTACTAGGCTGGGATGTGGAAATCCAATTATTGTTAGCTCCTTTGTTTCCTAAACTTCCTTTGTAAATATATTTTTATAAATCATCAATATCTACCATGAATAATAAAAAAACAAAGAAATCTCCACCCGTTCCACCACAGACACAGTTCGTTAAGATTCTACATGGTTTAATTATCGTCAGTCTATTTATCATGATTGCTAGTGGTTTACAGATCTACAATGCTACGCCAGTATTTGGCGGCAAAGGTGGTTGGCCATTTCCGAAATGGGCTACTTTAGGCGGTTGGTTAGGTGGCGGTAGAAATTGGCACTTTGCGACCATGTGGGTATTTGCTTTTAGCTTACTAATTTATGGGATTTATATATTTCTTACCCAACGGTGGAAAAGAAAATTTGCGTCTGGACAAGATTTAGAAGCACTGAAAGTCGGAAAAAATCCCAAGCGACGTACTTATGCTTGGCATCGCTTGATTTATACCGGAATTATTCCCGTACTGATTCTGGCAATCTTCTCAGGATTAGCAATGTACAAGCCTGCTCAGTTGCATTGGTTATCTGGGTTATTTATCAATTGGCAGACTTTACGCACGATCCATTTTTTGACTGTGCCAATTTCTCTATTATTTATCTTGGTGCATATCATCATGGGCATTAGGGCTGGTGGATTGAGATTGACTCGATCGATGTTTCAACCCTAATTATTCACTATTCACTATTCACTATCCAATGAATCGTATTAAACTTCCAAATCATCTCACTCGTCGCCAAGCTATTCAACTACTTGGCATGTCTAGTCTCGGTTATCTATTAAGTGGTTGTAGCAGCGAACTGACGGCTTCGATCGGCGAGCTATCAGAACCATTAAACCAGTCATTTGGCGAATTGCTCGTCAAACCTCAATTACTGATTCCAGAGTTTTCCAAAAGTGCGATCGATCCCAAAGCTCTGCTCCTCAATAGTTATGATGGTACACCAGAAATCGATGTGGATGAAGACTATACCTTGATAATTGATGGAGATGTAAAATTTCCGATGGAACTATCTTTATCCGCCTTGAAAAAGATCCCCTTCACATCAGTAATTATGCAGCATGTTTGCGTCGAAGGTTGGGCGGCAGTTGTCCAATGGGGTGGTCTAAGATTGCGCGATTTAGCCACAATGGTACAACCAAAAGATAATGCTAGATATGTCTTGTTTGAATCAGCAGATAAATATACCGAAAGTTGGGATCTAGCCTCGGCAATCCACCCGCAAACCCTACTAGCTTACCAAATGAATGGAGAGCCAATCCCTGATGATAATGGTGCCCCCATCCGTCTAGCTGCACCGATTAAATTGGGCTATAAATTATCAAAATGGGTCACGAAAGTTACTTTCACCAGCCAAATTCCCAAGGGCGGTAAAGGTTACTGGGAAGAACAAGGTTACGAAAGGTTTGGCGGAATTTAGTCAGCAAAAAACCCTCGTAAAACTAATGCGACAATACTTAGCAACTTAATTTTGGGCAAGACTTTTCAGGCATTTTCTAACTCAAATTTGTTAGTCGATATTTACATCATTCAAACTTACTAATCCCCTGCTATGCAAAAGAATTATTCCCTCCTATTTAGCCTCTCGATCGTATCGCTAATCGCAGTCGCCTGTGGCATTCCACCAAGAATTTTGTCTACTCCTCCTGCTGATTCTAGTCCAGTAATCATGGCAGGCATGAAAATCGATCCACCAATCGATATTCCCGCTACTAAAGTCAAAGGCGAACAGTCGATCGTCCTCGCAGGTGGATGTTTTTGGGGTGTAGAAGCGGTATTTGAACAGCTCAAAGGCGTTTCTAATGTTGTTTCTGGTTACTCAGGTGGAACTGCGGCAACTGCCAACTATGATGCAGTCAGCAACGGCATCACAGCTCATGCAGAAGCAGTTAAAATCACCTACGATCCTCAGCAAATTTCCCTCGGTAAATTACTGAAAGTTTACTTTCTAGTTGCTCACGATCCGACTCAGGTAAATCGTCAAGAACCAGATGTTGGTTCCCAATATCGATCGGCAATCTTTTTTACTAATCCTGACCAACAAAAAGTTGCAAAAGCTTATATCGACAGGCTTAATAGAGCTAGTGTATTTCCAGAAAAAATTGCCACCCAATTAGTGCCATTAACTAAGTTTTATGCGGCTGAAGATTCTCATCAAAATTTTATCGATCGCAATCCAAATCAAGCCTACGTCGTTAGACACGATCGACCAAAGCTAGCTCAACTAAGACAACAATTTCCCAGCTTAATTAAAAATAAATAAATCCAATACCCTGTACACAAGTTGGCTAGAATTCAGTTTAGGTTGATTTACCCCCCAACCCCCCTTGGAAAGGGGGGCTTTAGCTCCCTCCCCTTGGAAAGGGGAGGGCTGGGGTGGGGTAAAAGGACTACGCAGCAACTCAAAGTTGTGTATACACCGTAGCCGAGGATGCGGGGTAGCTCTTGCTCCCTCCCCTTTACAAGGGGAGGGCTGGGGAGGGGTAAAAGGACTACGCAACAACTCAAACAACCGCTAACTTAATCGATCGTAGATTCACAATCAAAAATGAACAGAAGAACATTATTATTTACCGCACTCATCCCAATTGGTGCAGCTAGCGCGTTATTTTTATCATCCAAAAAATCGGCATCGATAGCGAAAAAAGTTGGTAAATTCGAGGTAACAAAAACCGAAGCTCAATGGCGCAAAATTCTCACTCCTGCCCAGTTTAACGTATTACGAAAAGAAGGAACAGAACGAGCTGGTACCAGCCCTTTGACAAACGAGCATCGCAAAGGTAAATTCGCCTGTGCTGGTTGCAATTTACCACTATTTACTTCCGAAACTAAGTTTGAAAGTGGCACCGGATGGCCGAGCTTTTATGACCCGATCGCAAATGCTGTCAAAACATCAGTAGATACATCATTTGGAGAAACTCGCACAGAAGTTCATTGTCGTCGCTGCGGTGGACATTTAGGACATGTATTTGAAGATGGCCCAAAACCGACTGGTTTACGCTATTGTATGAATGGCATATCGATGAAATTTATCCCTGCCTAATTAAAATTTAATTCTGAGAAATTGCTGAGATTGGCATGATAAAGTCCTCAGAATAAATTTAGGTAATTTTAGGGTTTAGTTCAGAAAGGTTTCAGCCAAGTTCGAGATACTGTAATTGTTGAGCCACATTGGTTCACTTGAAAACATTATATCGATCGGGAGTAACCCATGAAATTAACTACTGTATTCGCAAGCATCAACTACACCAAAAACTGGAAAGCCTTAGCTGACAATTATCTACAGTAGAAATGCAATCGATTTACTTTCATAAACAAGGAATATTTAATCATGAAATTCATCAAAGTATCGCTCCTCTGTTTGGCTTCTTTAGTATTAATTAGTTCGGCAAAAGCTGCCACCCAAGATCGGGTTCCTACTGGCTCTGCCGCGATAGATTCTACGATGGAGACCCGCCCACAGACAACTCAGATGAGCAATTCAGCTCCTCCTTTGCAGTTGGCAGCAGCAACTATTAAGTCCGGTCAATTCGTTCGTGCTGAACAAGCGACCAGAGGTGGTGCCAGTATCGTCACCAAAAATGGTCGATCTTTTCTACAACTGGATTCAGCATTCAAAACTTCTAGCCAGGGGCCAGATTTGGTAGTTGTGTTGCATCGTTCTCGCAATATTCTCGGTATGACTCAAGCACCCAATTACGCATTGAAAGGCGGTGATTATATAGTTCTGTCTCGCCTGAAAAAATATAGTGGTGCCCAAACTTATGCCATTCCTGCTAATATCAACCTCGCAAATTATCGCTCGGCGGCGATCTGGTGTCGCAAGTTTAATGCTACTTTTGGCGTTGCGACCTTGGGCTAAAGCTGATGTAATTACAGCCAAATTCTAACCTGTTGGAGATCGAATCGTCAATAATCGATCGATCTCCAGCAGATTATTTATTTAGATCGATCGTGACTATTATTGCTATACGAAATCAGGCAAGCTCCATAGGGTAATATTTAAGTAATGAGATTTTGCTAAACCACCCCCCGATTTCCTACATTGAGTTTACTCACTACCATTGCTGCATCGCCCCTATCTCTGAGCGATATCGCCGAGCGGGATTTATTGAGCGAACTAATTGCCGACAGGCGTTCGCCCAATACGCGGCGGACGTATACTAAGGCATTGTTTGATTTTTTTATGCAGGTGGCGAAAGCAACGCCGACACCTGCGTTAGTGAGGGAGTTTTTGGCACTCGATCGATATCAGGCGATGACGCTAGTATTGAGGTATCGGCGGATATTGACCGATCGAGGGTTAGCACCGTCTACAATTAATACTCGACTGGCGGCGATCAAGAGTTTGGTGGGTTATGCGCGGAAGGTAGGGGAATGTCACTACGATTTGGCGGATGTGGATGGGGTACAGGTGGAGACTTATCGGGATACTTCGGGGGTGAATCCGACGGAGTATCAAGGGATGATTGGGGTGTTCGATCGAGATACACTCAAGGGGGTGCGGGATTATGCCATGTTGCGGCTGTTGTGGGATAACGCACTCAGAAGAGCAGAGTTGTGTCAGGCGAATGTGAAGGATTTCGATCCGATCGGTGGTAAATTGTGGATTATTGGTAAGGGGAAAGTGCAACGCCAATCGATCGATCTTAGCAGTCAGTCAGTAGAGGCGATTCAGGCTTGGTTGGCGATGCGGGGGAAGTGTAAGGTGACTGAACCGTTGTTTTGTACTCTCGATCGAGTGACGAAGGGACATCGGTTGAGTGGCAATGCCATCTACAAGCTCGTCAGAGAGACGGGAACCCTTGCTGGCATATACAAAGTGATGAGTCCCCACCGCGTTCGTCACAGCGCAATTACGGCGGCTCTGGATGCGACTAATGGGGATACTCGCAGGGTACAGAAATTAAGTCGTCATGCAGATCTCAATACTCTGACTCTTTATGATGATAATCGGCGACACCATCAGGGTGAGGTGACAAATATTTTGGCGGAGTTGGTGTAACTCACATTCAGTTTTGTGGATTTACACATACAGCACTTCCGGCTCTTATGAGGTACAGTTGCGATTAGCGATCTGAAGCTACACCCCTCATCCCTTTTCTCACGAAGTCTACCTCATAGCAGCCGGAAGTGCTGTAAGGTGAAATTAACCGCATCTAAATCGATCGAACATCGTATTATTCGCAATAAATTTCTGACATTCTGGTAAGATCGGCAGGGTTGAAGCGAGAAAGTAATACTCAGCTATTGATGCTATTCTCAATTAAAAGCCAGGAAAATGGGAAATATGCTTTGACACCATTCTCAATAAAATAAGTGCGTAATACGATTCAATCTAATAATGGCAGCACGAGGAAATGTGAGTAGAAGTCTGGAATTATTAGGGTAAATATTACTCGATCTATACAGTACAGTTGAATACAAATCCCCGACTTCTTTGAGAAGTCGGGGATTTAGCAATAATTATAGGTACCCTTAGAGGTTACTGATGTAACAGCGTAGGGGTGTAGATCGAAATCTAGTCGTAGCCTTTTTTGCCGCTGAACTTGATTTTAGCAGGCTCGGTATTGCTACCGATATTGCGATCGACCTTACCGTTAAATTCTCGGCCAGCGTTGACTTTTTCAGGGAATACGCCATCATTAGGATGGAGTAAAGTGGTGTCGCCGTTGGGAGTGATGCGGTAAACTTTGTAGTTGGTAATTTTGAACTTACGCAGTTGGGTTCCAAGGGCGAGACATTGTTCCTTGCGTGCCAATTGGAGCAAGTTGTCGCCTTCTAACATTGTCGCTGCGCCGCCAGTGGGCATCTCAAATACTTGCTGCTTGGGGCTATTCCAAGTAATCGCGTATTTCTCTTCTACTTCAGCTTTGCTGAGTAAACCACCAGTGCTACCACCAAAAATCGGTGTTTTGCCAGTTAACTTTGCTGCCATAAAACTGCTCGTTATAGGGTTTTAGGCAATCCTACCATTTCGATCGACTCTCGATCGCTATCTCGTCAAGAAGCGTAACAATTTATCGCCAAACCCTATGAATAGCCAGCATCCCGCTTCAATTTCGCTGATGGTTGCTCCCGCTCGTGTCGTGCGGGGTAAAAATGCGCTCGCTGTGGCCATTGAGAGTATTATTGCATTAGGTTGTCGTCCGCTGATTGTGGGCGGCGAACATAGTCTCAAGTTGAGTCAGTTGGCTGTATTGTTCGATCGATCTGAGTTGGAAATCGATCGGGTACAATACACGCCCGATTGTTGTGAGGCTAGTCTCGATCGACTGATAACATCTGCAACGGCACATCAAGCCGACGTAATTATCGGCGTTGGTGGTGGGAAATGTTTGGACATGGCGAAATTATTAGCCCATCGGACTCAGTTACCAGTGGTGACTATTCCCACTTCTGCGGCTACCTGTGCAGCATGGACGGCATTGTCGAATATCTATTCTGAAGCTGGGGCTTTTCTCTACGATGTGAGTTTGCCAAGATGTCCAGACTTACTAATTGCAGATTATAGCATCATTGCGACCGCACCACAACGAACTTTAGTAGCGGGCATTGGGGATGCGATCGCCAAATGGTATGAAGCCTCTGTCAGTAGCGGACATTCCTCCCAAACCCTGCTCATCGCCGCAGTTCAACAGGCGCGAGTGCTGCGAGATATCCTGTTTCAGAAGTCGAGTGCGGCGATCGAAACTCCCGGCGGTGAAGAGTGGCAAGAAGTCGTCGATGCCACCCTCCTCCTCGCGGGAGTAATTGGTGGGCTAGGTGGTGCCCAGTGTCGCACTGTAGCCGCCCATGCCGTCCATAATGGTCTAACTCATCTCCCAGGCTCTCACCACGCCTTACATGGCGAAAAAGTGGCATATGGGATTTTGGTGCAGTTACGTCTCCAGGAAATGCTGCAAGGCGACAGGTTAGCAGCTACCGCCAGAGCACAGTTGCTGGATTTCTATAGTTCGATCGGTTTACCCAAGACTTTGGCAGATTTAGGTTTGAGTGAAATTACTCTCTCTCAATTAAACTATGCTGCTACCCTTGCTTGTAAACCTGATTCCGATTTACACCGTTTACCATTTCTAGTCGTACCAGAACAACTAGTTGCGGCGATGGTTTCAACAACTATAGTCGATCGAGTCTTGGAGCGGCAAGAAGTCTAAAATTCCGATCGTCGTCCACAATCTAAGCCCAACTATGGAGAGCAACCTCAAATTACCCTAACTAGGAGGGTAATTTGTCGTGTATTTGCTCAGTTGAACCCGCTTGAGCGTCTAGATAAAACAAAACATTGACGATCGGACTCAACATTATGATTAGATTGAGTAAACAAGCAACTGTTACGTTTGCGGTGAAATTATCCTCTAAACCTAGGCTGGTTTGAAATAAAACGGCAGCAATATAAACAACCAATATAATTAGCCAAATCCCAAGCTGCGTCCAAAAAATCTCCCATCTTTTCCCTTTTGTCAATGCTTGGCTATGACTCATAGCCCTTGTGCCCATGCCTTCATTAACGATCGATGCCTCTATGAAAGAGTATTCGATCGCTAGAATAATTCCTGGTACAATTAACAGCAGCATTCTCAGGAAAATATATATACCTGCTCGGATATTTGTATTAACTAATCTTCCCCAACACTTGAATCCAGCCGACATGGATTGTGAGTAATTAATGGTTTCTTCGCGGTGGATGGCAAATACTGCATGAAGAATTGCAGCAGTAGAAAGTGGGTAAAAGATAGCTCCAGTCAAACTGGCAAGTCTTAGCTCTGAACTTAGAGAATCAAATTTGATGCAGTTAGTAATTATTTCGATCGGCAGCCAGATGCTCAAAGTAATCAGAGTGAATAATGTGAAGTTTCGCGATAAAGTTTTTATCGCACCTATAATTTTCGACAAAATAATTTCCATTGATCAAAGTTCCAGAAAAGTAGCAAAGTAGGGTGGGTGCAGATATTTGTTAGATAGAAATTGCGTAAGCCTTGGCTGGTGGGCATTGCCCACCCTACGGGATGTCTATGTATTGTGCCCTAATTTTGAGCGATTGCATCCAACCGTGCCACCCTTCTCGCGAGGGTAATTGGGGATCTAAGTGATATCGAGTGTCGTAATGTAGCCACCTCATCCATAATCGTCTCACTCATCTCTCAATTTCTCCCACGCCTTGCCAAACAAAAAAGTGGCATATCGAGGGACATATCATCACTGCTAACGATCTAAAATTAGTAGAGTCGATCGAAATTGCATATTTTTCGGTATCGATCCCAATCTATGAGACATTAGCAACGAGAAGGCGATGAATATGGATTTAGGTACTATTTTAGTCAATCGGTATCAAATTCGGGCACAACTGAGTCAAAAGGCGGGGAGAAGGACATTTTTAGCCTTAGATCTCCAGTCTCAAGATTTAGTCATCATCAAGATTTTACGGTTTGATGTAGACTTTCAATGGGACGATCTCAAGTTATTTGAACGAGAAGCTGCTACACTCAAGAATCTAGATCGTCGTGAAATACCTAAATATCTAGATTATTTTGATGTCGATGAACCTAGTACTCGCGGGTTTGCTTTGGTGCAAACTTATATTGATGCACCCTCATTAGAAAGTGTCATTAAACAAGGGCGGAAGTTTTCAGAAGCAGAAGCAGTAGAATTAGCCGATCGATTATTATCGATTTTAATCTATCTCCACGAACAACATCCCCCAGTCATCCATCGAGATATTAAGCCGAGTAATATTCTGCTTGGCAATCGATCTGGTAATAGTATTGGCGATGTATATCTAGTGGATTTTGGTTCGGTGCAAACAGCCGCGAGTAAAGACGGCGGTACGATTACGATCGTCGGTAGCTATGGATATATTCCCCTCGAACAGTTTGGTGGAAAAACTAGAACGGTTTCAGACTTATATAGTTTGGGGATGACAATTATTTATCTCTTGACTGGAATTCATCCCGCCGAACTAGCTCAAGTTAATGGACAAGTAAAATTTACTGCGAAAATCGACAATTATTTTCGCAGATGGTTGGAGAAGATGACTCAACCATATCTAGACAAGAGGTTTGAGTCAGCAAAAATAGCTCGATTGTCATTAGAATCTAAAAGCGATCGCAACAGTAGTTTTATTCATCTTCAACCACCAAATAGTCAGATAAAATTACTTGGCGATCGAAATAGGTTGGAACTCCTACTCTCTAGTAGATTTTTAAAAGTAGAATATATTAATCTTTCCAAAGATAGAGATAAGGTCCCGAACAAAATCGTACATCTTTTATATTTATTTGGTGCGATAGCATTTTTAATTATTACATTCCCCAGCTACCTTGTGGCTTTTATTTTTCTAGTTATCTTTGCTTGGATGATGGCTTCATTTTTATCGCCATATATTGCTTCCAACTCTCATCATATTTGCAACCTAGTTATTGACGATAATTATATTTATCAAAATCCAGTTAATAATAGAGGACTGACATCTAAGGTGTTGCGATCGAAGTCTAATTCTTTAATTTATAACCCAGGTTATGTCTTTGATGAATATTTAGATAGTAGCGGCAGAACCAAAAATGGACAGGTCATAGTTACTCCAGAATTATATATCGAAAGTGACTATGCTAAATACTTATTTGGGAATGGGTTGTCTCAATCTGAATTGTATTGGCTCGGACAAGAATTGAGTAGTTTTATGAATCTGGAATTGCAAGTAATCTACCCGACTCCAAAAGAACCGCCTGAGACATCACCGATGTGATGTTAGACAGCATCTAATATTCGCGCTTTTAGCAGGTAACAGCATTTTTAGAATTACGCTATATCCAAGGGCTTCTCCAAGAAGCCCTTGGATATGTCTTCTAGAATTGCAAGTAATCTAAATCCCCACCTCACCACCTCACCACCCAACCGTACCTTTCCTTCCGCACAATTTTTTATTAAGATCGATGAAGATCGGCGCACTCATACTCCCATTGTTAAAATGACTTCAACTGCTTCCCTCACTACCCGCACCGCTGAAAAATTAACATGGACTTGGCGGGGACATCAGATCAAATATACCGTCACGGGTGAGGGTAAGCCGCTATTATTGATACATGGATTTGGAGCCTCGATCGATCATTGGCGCAAGAATATCCCCGTGCTAGCTGAAGGTGGATATCAAGTATACGCGATCGATCTACTCGGTTTTGGTGGTTCTGATAAAGCGATCCTCGAATATAGCATGGAACTATGGGAGGAATTGGTCGTAGATTTCTGGCATGAGTATATCAACAAACCGACGGTATTTGTCGGTAACTCGATCGGTGCCCTCCTCAGTCTGATGCTCGTCGCTCACCACCCCGAAATCTGCGCGGGGGGAATATTAATCAACTGCGCTGGCGGCTTAAATCATCGCCCCGACGAATTAAACTTCCTGCTGCGAAATGTCATGGGCATCTTCACCAATATTGTCGCATCCCCAGCCTTTGGCAAATTTATCTTCGATCGAGTCCGCCAGAAGTCCCGCATCCGCAGTAGCCTCTACCAAGTCTATCCGCGCCGTGAAGCCGTCACCAATGAACTAATCGACATTATCTACCAACCTGCCTGCGATCCTGGCGCACAGGAAGTTTTCGCCTCAATCCTCACCGCACCACCTGGCCCTACACCCGAATCATTACTACCACAAGTCACTCGCCCACTCCTAGTATTATGGGGTGAAAGCGACCCCTGGACACCGATTAAAGGTGCCACAGTCTACCAAGAACTCGCCGCCGCTGGCAAACCTGTCAAAGTAGTATCCATCCCCAATGCAGGGCATTGTCCCCATGACGAGTACCCAGAAGTCGTCAATCCAGCCATCTTGAACTGGTTGGGTGGGGGATAAGTAATAAGTAGTAAGTAATAAGTAATAAGTAATAAGTTTGAGACAAGTATTCCTTAGTCTCCCTCTCTCCCCCTCTCCTACCGAGGCGTTACCCCCGGAGTTGGCTGGGGAATCGGTGCGGGGTTGAATTGTGGTGCGACTGGAGCGGGTTGGTAGGGATTTGGGGCGACTGAGCCAGGAGCGGGTTGGGAGGGGTTGTAGGGCTGAGTTGGATCGCCATAACCAGCAGCGGGATTGGGCAAGAGGGGGGGGGTTGGGGCGACGCTATCAGTTGGGATGGTGGCTAGTGCGACGCGATCGCCAGCGACACCCCGCAATACATCCAAAACTTCGACCACGTTATTGTAGCTAACCTGTTTGGCAGCATAAAGGACGATCGAACTATTAGGTTTAGCTAGCCGATACTGTTTGACAGCTTCAACCAATTGTGCGGGCGATACCATTGGTTGCTTTTCGAGGAAGATTTGTCCGGCATCATTGAGTGTCACCATAATCAGTTCTCTGGCTGATGGAGTACCGCTAGCAGCCTTGGGAATATCTACGCCGATCGCCTGCTGTCTGGACACCTGTAGCCCTGCTAATAGAAAAAAGGTCAAAATGCAAAAGATGACATCAATCATTGGCGTGAGGTCGATACGCGGATCTGTGTTGGTACTATCAGTGTCAATTTTCATAGGTTGGAAGATAGGAAAGGGAACGAAGCGCAAAAGCCAAGGGAAAAAACTAGCGAATCAACTCTGTTTCTTGTTCGCCGATAGATTTAGCTTGATTTCCCCAGTGCTCGCGATACTGTAGCTCCAACTCATTTCCAGCGCGGCGAAATAGCTTAACCTGCCCAAAAACTAGCCCTTGAAATAATCGATAAAAAGCGAGGCTGAGGATCGCGACAAACATCCCTGCTGCCGTAGTGTATAACGCTTCACCAATCCCCGCTGTTACATTCGCACCAGCCTCAGTACCCAAATCCCCAGGTTTAAGACCTGCTAATGACTCGATCAAACCCAATACTGTCCCCAATAGTCCGAGTAATGGCGAAATGGCAATAATTGATTCGAGAATTTTGTCACCCTTACGCATATTTGCCAATTCTTCCTCAGCAGCAGCTTCGAGAGAGAGTTTGAAGGTTTCGGGATCGGGGTTCGATCTTTTTAGGGGTGCGTAAAGAAAGCGACTGATGGGTTGCTGGTTGCGTGATTGCTTGGCAATTTGGGCGGCGGTGTCCCATTCTTGACTGGCAGTAGCTTCTAATACTCGATCGACGAGTTCTTCTTCTTTTTTGAGCGTTTTGAACCAAAACCACAGCCGTTCCAGGATGGTAGCTAAGGATAAAATTGAAAGTCCAAACAATGGCCACATAACCGGGCCACCTTTCTCGAATAGTTCTATAGCATTCATAATCAAACAGTTGGGATTTAGTTATTAAAAATTAAGTCAAGAGCAATGCATTTGAAGATCTAGTTTCCATAAACCGAGCGAATGCTACCTATCTAGATTACCATTAGGTCGATCGGGTTTTCACCCCTTCAGGCAATTCACTCTTCTAGACTCACTAGGTGAAAACCCGATCTCACCCTTGGATGTGGGCATCTGTCAAGGCTCTGAACTTTTTGCCTCAATTCTGAGTCTAGATTGATATGCTCATATCTTGCACCAGAACTAAAATACTAATAAAAGTGGTCAGTGGATAGTGAATGGCGAAAAGTGCAATCTTGGGGTTTCCCCAAGATTGCACCTTTTCAAGACAGTGGTCAGTTCTATCCCCTATCCCCTATCCCCTAAAACACTAGTAAGTTTGTTTTGATGCAAGATATGAGTATGGTTATTCTTTCGGCGTACCTCTTTGCCCTGTAGGGGATAAAATTCCCCCAACCGATCGAGACATGTCGATCGAAATCAGGGTAAGTTAAAATGGGGGGTGATTTGATGACGATCTAGTGCTAGTCACACTAATTGGTTCGAGTTTGGGGGGTTTAACTGCGAGGATTTTAGCCCAGAACTATCCTCAAATCGTTCCCAAGAGCCTCTCCTCTGGAGAATCGACTAATTTTACTCGCACCTGCTTTCGATTTGCTCAGTCATTGGCTACCGAAAATCGAAAGCAGGAACAATTGAATCGATGGGAACGCGATCGCTATCTACCAATTTATCATTATGGTCAACAAAAATTACTACCCCTACATTACGATTTCATTATTGACGCTCATCGATATCATCTTTGTCAGAGCGATTGCCCTCGCCCCACTCTAATCGTTCATGGCACTGGCGATGACGTAATTCCGTTCCCGTGAGCCTCTCCCCTGGAGAATCGCCAGTAGCCTTTCACTTTGCTACCCGCCATCCCCTAGTAGAATTGCGAGAAGTAGACAGCGACCACAATCTTACCAAATTTAATCATTATATCTGGCAAGAAATCTGTAAATTCTGTCACATTTTTTGATAATAAAAATCTGACTTTCTACTGACTTTTAAAATTGAGTTGAGATTGACGCATATTGCCAGACTATACTATGATAGCAACTGACCTTGCAGTGAATCTAATCGCGGTGTCTAAGGCAACTCACACTAAACAAAGAATCATCGAAAAAGCCGCCATCGTATTTAATCAATATGGTTACGCTGGGTCGTCAATTAATGACATCATGCAACTGACAGGATTACAGAGAGGCGGGATCTACAATCATTTCAAGAGTAAGGATGAAATTGCTTTAGCAGCTTTTGACTATTCGATCGATCTGTTACACCAAGCTGTGATGACAGAAATGCTCTCCAAAAATCACGCCATAGAGCGATTACATGCGCTCATCGACGGGGTGAAACGCTTTAGCAAACATCCGAGTATTATCGGTGGATGTCCGATTTTGAATACGGCGGCAGAAAGCGATGATACCCATCCAGCCCTGCGACAACGCGCTCAGGAAGCAGTAAATCAGATTCGCGCTCTGATTGGCAGTATTGTCGAATTGGGCATCCGCCAGAAGGAAATTATCGCGGATACGGATGGGGAAGAGGTATCGCTGGTGATTATTTCGACGATCGAAGGTGGGATGATGCTGACGAAATTGTATGGTGACGATCTTTATCTCAATCGCGCCGCCAAACACCTACATCACTATATCAATAGTCATAGCTATTTGATGACATCGCCGATTAATTATTAGTAGAGTTGGGAGCGAAAAGTGCAATCTTGGGGTTTCCCCAAGTGAAGCACCTTTTCAAGACAGTTGGGAGTTGGGAGTTGGGAGTTAGCATAACTTATGCTGCTCAGTTTTAGTTTGTGTTCATTTTGACAATCATCGATTTTTAACCTCACGATAAGGCCAGCTTTAACTCAATCTAGTACCATGCGGTCAATGATGAGGATTTATTGTGGAAATCATTAAAGCAATTATCGTGGCTTGGCTGTTACTTCTGCTGGGAGACTTTTTCTCTACGTTCTTGTACCATGTACCCGAACATGTCTTTGGTAAATTTCACTCGCTCGTCCATCATGGCAAAAACCGCAGCTTTTTGCACTATGCAGTTTTGACAAAGAACCCCCTGGTTTTAATTGATGGGATTCTTGGTGCTCTACCTTATTTTGTATTTGCACCTTGGCTATGGCAAATCTCGCCTGTAGGTACCGTTATCGGACTTGCCCTTGGTGAGTTTCATGTGATTTGGCGACATGTTTCGAGCCTCCAATGGCAAACACCCAAATCTATCGAATTTATCTGCAATCTATTCTTTATTACCACTCCCGAACGTCATTGGCAACACCATCTCAATGCTTTCGCCGCCTATGGTGATATTTTTACGTTTTTCGACCCTCCCGCTCAAAAGTGGTTGACATTTCTCCGATTTGTTCGACGTAAATTCAAACAAAGAAATTCAGTAGTTATAACCTAGTAATTTCAGATTTCCGACTTCTTCAAGAAGTCGGGGATCTGTTTTTTCAACTAACCTAAACTTTTGCTAATATGGCTTGCGCCACTCTGTCGCAGACACCTCGTTCGCCCAAAGCGTGACGCATTTCGGTATAATCAGCTAACATCCGATCGCGTTTTTCAGGATTTAAAATTAGTTCGAGACTTTCTTCTGCGATGCGATCGGGAGTAGCTTCATCCTGCAATAATTCTGGCACGATTGGCTTCATTTCCATCAGATTAGTGGGTGACATGAAGGGAATCGAAAACTTGATGATATTTTTAGCAACCCAGGCGGTAGCATTACTTACCCGATAAATTACCACTTGAGGGATGCCTAATAAGGCTAATTCCAGACTTACCGTTCCACATTTGGTAATCGCCAAATCACCTGCTGAGAGCACGAGATCGGCATCTTCGATTACTAGGGTAGCATTGAGTTGATAAAACTCGATCGCTCGCTCGATCTCGCCTTGAAAAGCATCGCGAGAAAGGGGGATCCAAAACCGCACATTTGGTAATTTAGCTTGAATTTGTTGAGCTGCTTTAAAGATAAATGGTAGTAGATATTTAAGTTCTTGTTTGCGGGAAGCTGGAATCAGCGCGATCGCAATTTCATCATCCCCAATTCCCAGTTTTGCGCGAGCAACTTCACGACTAGATAGAGTTGCAACTCGATCGATCAATGGATGCCCCACATATTCGACGGGGATACCTTTACCCTCAAAGTGACGCGCCTCTGCTGGGAAAATTGACAGAATTTTATCAGTAAATTTGACGATCGAAGCAGTACTTTTATCATCGATCGACCATACCCATTCTTGCGGTGCAATATAATAGATCACTGGTACATTAGGGAATGTTTTCTTGGCATAGGTACCCATCATTACATTCGCCCCTTTGTAATCAATTAAGACGACCGCATCGGGTGGATTGGTTTTTAAATACCGTTTGGCGATATTCTGGACTTGGAATGTGGGCGCGATCGAACCAAAATGCTCGAATATACCTACCGTACTGATTGCAGCAGTGTCACCGAGGACTGTTGCCCCTGCTGCTGCCATTCTACTGCCACCGAGGGCAACGATATTTAGTTCCAGATCCGATCGATCGGCTAGTTGTCTGAGCGCGGTTACAAGTAATGCACCCTGAAGATCGCCAGATACGTCTCCAGTGCTGATGAAGATGGTTTTTTTAATTGTCACGGCGGGTGGAGAGGGGGAGAGGGGGAGAGGGGGGGAGGGGGGGACTGGGGGACTGGGGGACTGGTGAGGGATTTGTAGGGGCGGGTTTATGAATCTAATCACGCTGCTACTAGAGATTCATTCAAACCCGCCCTCCTCACTAGCGATGTAGGCACGGTGAATTTCAATCCAAAATCCAAAATCCAAAATCCAAAATCCAAAATCCTTACTCCTCACTCTCCACCTTATTAACAGATTTACCAGGAATGGGGCCTCTACCGTTGTGTTCTTTTTTGATGGAGGTTTGCAAGAAGCGTTGGAGGTGCTTGACTCGTTCGTTGTGTGGGAGTAAATCCAGCTCTACTAACGCTTGAGAAAGGGGTTTGTCGGAGTTGTAAATAGTCCGAAAAGCTTTTTTGAGAATGGATAGTTCTTCTGGGTTACAGCCAGCGCGTTCTAAACCAATCTTGTTGAGGGAGCGGACTCTGGCTGGAGTACCTTCGACGATGGTAAATGGTGGCACATCTCGCTGAATCCTTGTCATACCCCCAATCATCGATAGTCTACCAATGCGGACAAATTGATGAACGCCGAGTACGCCACTGATGACGGCTTCGGATTCTACATAGACATCTCCAGCGAGGGAGGTAGCATTAGCGATTTTGACCCGATCTTCGATGGTGCAATTGTGGGCGACATGGACGTATGCCATCAGGAGATTGCGATTGCCGATGACGGTAGCTCCGCCAATGTCTGTCGCGCGATTGATGGTTACATATTCTCTGATGCGATTGTAGTCGCCAATTTTGACCCAGGTTTCGCCGCCTTTGTATTTGAGATCTTGGCTATCGAGTCCAATTGCTGCACCAGGAAAAATCTGATTGCCAACACCGATGATAGTGGGGCCTTCGATGATAGCATGTGCGCCAATTGTCGTTCCTGCGCCGATCGTCACATTTTCGCCGATGATTGCATAGGGGCCAACCTGTACGGTGGGGTCGAGTTCCGCGCCGGGATGCACCACAGCGGTGGGATGAATTCGTGTCATTAACATTGCTACTCCAGCCATCTTGTCATTTTCCTGCAATTGGGTTGTTGATGATACAGATGCAAAGCATGTTAGATCGTTTGGTACAGTTGCAAACCCAAATCTGCACGGATGGTCTTTCGGGGGATGGAGTCGTAACTCCAAAACCTTCAATCCCATGGCTGAACAAGATCGGATCTGGTATCTGGACGAGCGATGGTATGAGCCGCTCTACAAATGGGCTATGGCAAGTCAGAATCGGTCTGATGGACTTACTTATTTGCTATTGTGCCCGTAGAGGGGAAGGCTGATACTTTCATCTGTCATGTATCATCGTTTGTCAAGGGTTGGTTACACTTCGACAAGTGCAAACGTGAGATCCCCTGAGGTAGCGAGTTGACCATTGACTTCTGCGCGTGCGTGCATCTTGGCAAACCGACGACGCTTAAAGGATTGGAGTTCCACTGTCATGATTAATTGGTCTCCTGGTACGACTTGTTGGCGAAATTTGACTCCATCTATACCCATGAATACAAATAGTCCGCCATTGTATTCGGGGAGCTGAGTCAGCACGATGCCGCCAACTTGCGCCATTGCTTCGACAATCATCACTCCAGGCATCAGTGGATGTCCGGGGAAATGTCCTTGAAAATATGGTTCGTTGAAGGTGACGTTTTTTAAACCGACGGCTTTTTGTCCGGGTACATAGTCGATAATCCGATCGACTAAAGCGAATGGGTAGCGATGGGGGAGGAGCTTGTGGATTTCTTGGATGTTGAAGGTGGTTTTGATCGGGGTTGTTTCGGGAGCCGCTGGCTGAGTTTGGGGGTGAGTGGCGGGAGTCGCTGTATCTTGAGATCGATCGAGGGTTGTGGACATTAGACGTTACAGTGGATTGGTAGTTTTTTTTGCGCGAGTGCAATGAGATTTAGGTATTGATGTATCCCATCTCCTGCAACCTTTGAGCTAATTGGACGTGTAATTGGTGACTGGCCTTGTATGCCAGGAAGTGTGCCCTGGGAAATTTGCCCAAGAGACTGAGATCGCCAATTAAGTCTAATAGTTTATGACGACATGGCTCATTTGGGAATCGTAAGGGTGGATTCAACCACTTTGTCTGGTCACAAACGAGGGCATTCTCTAAGCTACCACCTTTAATCAATCCAGCGGTACGGAGTCTGTCGAGTTGGTGCGCCAAGCCAAATGTCCGCGCTGGCGCAATCTCAGTCATAAAGTCCGATCCTGGCTCCCAACTATGCCACTGATTGCCGATCGGCGCAACATCAAAGTCAATCCCATAAGTAAATCGCAAAGTCGGCGATGGCAGTGCGGCAACAAATATATCTCCCTGGTGGATCCAGACTGGCTCATCGATCGTCCCAGCGGTGGCTAGATTGCCCCGGACAGGCTCTATCCCCGATCGAACTATCTCTTCTACCCAAATTCTCGCCGAGCCATCTAATAGGGGCAATTCTGCCCCATCGACCTCGATCCGCGCATCCTCAATGCCCAGTGCGGCGAGAGCTGCGAGTAAATGCTCTACAGTCCTGACACTCGCCCCATTTGCCGTCAATTCCGTCGAAAGGGTCGTCTGACTCACACTCTCCACCCGCGCGGGAATCTGGGGCATTCCTGGCAAATCTACCCGCACAAAATAACGCCCCATCCCCAGTGCCGGAAAAATCTTCACGGTGGTACTTAGCCCCGAATGCAGTCCAATCCCCTGAATTTCACAAATACTCGCAACTGTTGACATCAATATCTTCCAAAATAACGAATTCTGTACTCGATCGCTCTTCTAAGTGCAAAATACCATGCTTATAAGTCTATGTTCTGACAGATCGGTCACAACTCATACTTAGACTTTAGCCTAATTGAGTCATAGATCCGCTGTTTGTCGATCTGCCGATTTCTGGACACTGAGGGGAGCCTGCCCTTACTATCCTTTCCCAGTCATCTTGCTGGTGACAGGACTAGCTCCGTACGCTAGGATTTTTATGTATAAAGGATGACTATGTTTTTTCGATGTAGAAGTTTCCTAATCAACAACAGGAACAATCCTTGTCACAACTAGATAACTTGTAACGGCGAGAATATATGGCTTGGGAGTGTAAAGGTAAGCGATTAGACGGCACTTTTTCTGACATCGGCGAGCACCGCGCTCGAAGTGTAGAAGGAAATAGCTGTATGGAATGCCATCTGTCTAGATCGGCAGTTGAAGGTTCGACGATTCTCCAAAGGAGAGGCTACGCCAACGAGAGGCGAAAGTTGCCCCCACAAGTATATGTTATTCCCATTGCCTTTTTGCTTGGTGGTCTGGCTTGGGCGGTAACTAACAATAGTAAGCTTTCGCCAGTAAGCAGCCTCACTCCATCCGCACAAGTAGCAATCCCATCTCAGTGTCCCTTTGCTAATTGCCAACTCATCATCGGCGCAGTTACTGCTCGCGTTGGTGGTTCAGCCGAAAATAACACCCCATCGACAGAAGAAGCTAGTTGTGCGGGAGCCAAGTCATCTAAATCTAACCTCGCAATATCTTCACCCACTCCAGACAGTACATCAAAACGAGCAGATCGGGAAGAACTCCGCAAATATTTGGAAGTAGAATTTAAAAAATATTACCCATCAATTCAAGTCAAACTCGACGAATCACTTGATGTCGCCCGCCAAGATCGAAATAAAGTAGCCCAAGAAAAAATTAAAGCCAAAGATTGGGATATTGCCTTTACAGGTTCGCCGCTGATGGCTCTTGATGCGAGAGAGCAGGGTTATAAGTTTGCTTTTGCACCCAAAGTTCGCGGACAATCTTCTTTGGAGACATCTATTTTCGTTCGTCGAGATAGTAGCATCAAAGCATTGGGCGATCTAACAGCGGACAAAGTAATTGCATTAGGCAATACCGACAATCTAGTTGGATTCTATATGCCAGTTTACGATCTGTATGGCACTAAAGTTCAGATGAAGCCTGGAAATGCCCTGTCGAAAATTCCGAATATGGTATTGTGCAAAGAAGTTGACGCTGGGGTTGCGCCATCTCGATTGGTGAAGCAAAACCCTAATTTTACTGTATTAAGCAATCGGACGATTAAGCCGGGTGGAGTTTATTTTTCACCAAAGTTATCTGCTGATGCTCAGGTATTATTAAAGCAGATATTTAGTAATGCTCCTGAAAATATTCAACTTGCCGCAGGTTACGATCTGCAAGGCAAAGAACCAGATAATAGTGACTACGATCGAGTCCAAAAAATTAAAGAGCGAGCCGAAGAATTGATTGCCAAAATCGAACCGATCTCGAAATCTACATTGGCTCCGATTCAGATTGTCGGCACGATTGAAAATATCCGCCATGTTAGATCCGATCGAGATTCTATTAGTATCAAAATTCAGAGTGGCACAGTATATGAGGTGCAAATATCACCCACATTAATTCAACAACTAAATGTCGATCCTGATAAATTGATTAAAAAACAGATTGAAATTCGCGACCTCAAAGCAGACGAGAGAAATATCTTTCAAGTTAGCACGATCGACCAAATAAAAATCCAATAGCTGAGATATCGTCGATCTAGTCCCGTCTAGATCGATCGACGTAACTCACTAATTGCCGCACCCGTACCCTTTTCTTTTGCAGTTGCAAAACATCTATCGATCGTCTCTTGAACCAAAACATCTGGAAAGTAACGACTACTATTGCAAGTGATATACTTTCCATCTTCTAACTGATAAATCGTCAGTAGATAGTTCTTGAATAACCAAACTTCCGGCACAGAATATGGCAAAAAATCTAATTCTGACGTATAACTAGTGACATCTATTTCAATTACCAAATCTGGCGGCGGATCTACTTGCCAATCAATTCGATCTTTGCCGACTACAGCTTGCCAATTATCAATATAAAAACAATAATCTGGCTCGATCCCACTCACTTGAGGCAGTTCCATCGTAATCGGCGTAAAAGCTTCATAATTACGATCTTGACTCTCTAGCAAAACATTAACGATCGCTGCTATTGTACTAGCCTCCCGTCCATGTCTGGCTAATGGACTCATTAATAAAATTTCTCCATGACGATATTTTAATCGAGGAATAGAACCATCACCACGACTATCACGAAGTTGACAAAAATCTGCCCAAGAACCAGGTATTTGCATTACCGAACCGGGAGGAATTTGAATATTATCTGTCGAAACAACTGCATAAACCATCGTTCCTGCCAAGAATTATCTAGTTCAATTATACCTAGGTAATAGGATTTTGGATTTTGGATTGGGAAGACTTTCATTATTTTTGAGAATGGTATATGGCAATCCTAGATTAAAATCTAGATCTCGACTTCCTACTCTCTGCGCCCTCTGCGCCTTTGCGGTTAAAAAATCTTGAAAATCATTTAGGATCGCTATAGGATATATCGATTTACCCCACTCAAGCAATATCCCCGACTTCTTAGAGAAGTCGGGGATATATATAATCCAAAATCCAAAATCCAAAATCAATTTAAGAGGCTTTCACCGCCTGTTTTGGTAACAGCGTCGTCGTTCTCATCATGCCAGGATCGAGGAGAGATTGGACGAGGAGACGGCGATAAAGATCGCTCAGTTGGATGGCTACCCCCGTCCAACTAAAGTTCTGGCGTACCCGTGCAGAGGCTTGTTTGCGGACTTTTCGCGCCCAGATATCATCCGTGAGAATCCGCTCGATTGCAGTAGCAAATTTGTCTACATCATGGGGAGGTACCAGCAATCCAGTTTCCTCAGAAATCACCGTAAATTTCAATCCACCCACCGCTGAGGCGACTACAGGTGTCCCACAGGCCATCGCTTCGATCGCCACCAAGCCAAATGGTTCGTAATGACTGGGAATAATACAAACATCCGCCGCCGTATAATATAACGGTAGTCGATCGTGTCCGACCATGCCGACAAATTCGGTATGAATCCCCAAATCTAGCTCGGCGACAATCCCTTCAATCCGCCGCCGCTCGGCACCATCAGCCTCTTGCGGATCGCTCCCACCCACGATTAAGAGCTTCAAATGTTGGGGATTCAAGCCCTCGCCTAGCTCCAATTGCGATCGCAATTGCGCCGTAGCACGTACCAGAGTCTCGATTCCTTTGCGGCGATCGAACCTGCCCACATATAGTAAAATTTTATCTTTAGCATTGATGCCCAGACTCTTGCGGGCTTCAGTCTTGGAAATTGGATGGAAATTGCTCACATCTGCCCCACAAGGGACGATTTCTACCGTACCCTGGGTGGAAACCAAATTCCGAAAATCTTCCAACTCCTGGGGGCTAGTAGCCACCACACAATGCGCTTGTTCGAGGATGTCTTTCTCGATTTCTAATCTAGTAGTGGCGATCGCTGGAATCTCGCTCACAGATTGATATTTGACGGCAGCCAGGGAATGATATGTATGCACGAGGCGGACATTTTGGAGCCGTTGGAGTTGCAAACCTACCCAACCAGACATCCAATAATTTGTATGAATCAGCGGGTAATTCGTCCCTTCCTTCTGCTGAAACTTTTGAAACGCCGCCACAAACGCGGGCATATGCTGAAATAATTCGTCCCTGGGAATATAAGCTTCTGGGCCAGCCGTCAACCGAATTGTCCGACAATGGGGTGAGTGCTGCACGATTGTCGCATCATAAGGATTGCTTTTGCGGGTAAACATATCTACTTGCCAACCCAGTTTCGCCAGGGATTCGCCCACTTGACGCACATAGACATTTTGCCCGCCTGCTGCATCTTTGCCGATTTCCGCCGCCGGATCTCCATGCTCGGAAATGAGGGCGATGGCTTGGCGTGTCGGGATCTGGGTTCGCGCTGAAGCAAAAGGCTGGTGTGGCTGTTTACTTGGTAGATGATTATCGCTTGACATATTTAAACCTCATCAAAGAATCGATCTTAACTACTGGTTCAATAGACTCAACACATCCATAATGGTGCCAAGGTGTTGGTTTTTCCCACAGCCATTTGTCTTACTCTGACGAATGGTGACTACTGAACTTACCTAAATTTCGGGACGGATATCGATGCCATTTGTTACCAAAATAGCTCGAAACAGATCGGTATCGCTGTATAGATTATTACAAAGATCTCAAGATCGAGATCGTTTACTCCTTGCCCATTCAACAACTAGATGCTTTAGATCCACGCGATCGAATGTTTAATATCCACTCACTCACTATCGCTAGCATATCCAATTTGACAATGGGAAGGGATCTATCTATCGACTAGTAACTAGCTGTCCATTTGGGGTAAATTTCTCGGCTAACAGCTCCTCGTATACAGCGAGATAACCCGTCGCCATTTGCTCGACTCCAAACCGCCGCGTCACATATTCCCGACAGCCAGATCGACAAATCTCAGGAATCCGACTTACCGCCGCGATACACTCAGCCACATTATTGCAAATATACCCACTAATCCCATCTGAAACTATTTCGGGTACCGAACCTAGATTCATCGCAATAATCGGCGTACCCGCAGCCATCGATTCGATTAGTACCAAACCAAACGGCTCCCGCCAGGTAATCGGAAATAGAGTCGCTATCGCTCGCCCCATTAAGTCATTTTTTTGATGTCGATCGGCTTCACCGAGAAATTGGATCGCCACACCATCGATGTGCGGTAAAATCTGGCTATTAAAATAATCCTCATCGACAGGATCGACTTTTCCCGCCATCTTTAATGGTATCCCCGTCGCCTTGGCAATTTCGATCGCATGGTGGGGGCCTTTTTCTGGTGACATCCGCCCCAAAAATGCTAGATAAGCTGGCTCGTCAGGAGTCGGAAAAAAGTTGTGGTTGTCTACATCCACACCGTTATAAACCGTCGCGACACAGTTTAGCCCCAATCTCTCTTCCCGCTGGGAATTGGAAATACTCACAAACGGTCGATCCTTGGCATGAGCGAACATCTTCTCATTGTCTGAAGTGAAGATACCATGCAGGGTGTGGACTGTCGGTGTCTTTGTCAACTTGGCATATGGCAAAGCCGCACAACCCATATGGGAATGAATCAGATCGAATTGGGACGCTCGCTCATACACTGTCGCCAATTGGAGCATTTCATAGATCCCATATTCCTTAATCGCCCCATCCAACCGTAATGCCTGGGGATGAATCGACTCCAATTTGGCTGAAGTAATCGAGTCTCCCGATGCAAATAAAGTCACCTCATGTCCCCTTGCTACCAGCTCCTCTGTCAACAATCCCACCACCAATTCTATCCCGCCATAAGCTGGTGGGGGAACCCGTTCCCATAAAGGCGCAACCTGGGCAATTCGCATGATAATTCTCCTAAATATGTGAGTCTTTCTAGCGAGTGGGAGTTACATAACTTGTACCTAACCTGTCGATAACCAATATCGATACCGTTGCGATAGGTTATCACCCCACAATCTATATTAGCTCTAAAAATGTCTCAAACTAGCTCCAAATAATAGCTTCGACGCATTTATTTTTGATAATGTCGAGCGATGTTAGCTAGAAATTTTTGATGTTGTATTTTTTAATTAAACTTTTTTAATTTTAACGGAAAATCCTAAAAAATTCCAGAAACCTTCACCAAGTCTTTAGACTTTATCCCCCAATGCCTACCAGTAAAAGGCGATCCGAGCATCGACTAAAAACGCAGAAACCAACTCCATTAGTATCGATCGATACCATATTCCCCGCTCATTTCTCATCCAAATCGATCGACCCTAAACCTAATCCTTAATCCCCCCCGTCCCCCCCGTCCCCCCGTCCCCCCC
>JANOPX010000273.1:0-7601 GCA_031422115.1 Chamaesiphon sp. VAR_4_metabat_408
GAGAGTTGAACCATTTTGTAAGTTGGGTAGCAGCCCGCGTTGGCGAAAGGCTACGCCAACGCGGGCTGCTACCCAACCTACGCAAGTTATTAAATCCTCATTTCTTAGCTTGGTACCCACAAGATAGTGCAGATATATTAGTGAGCGATTGGGCAAAGCCCACGCTTTTGCGGAGGCAAACGCTTCGCGTTAGCGTAGCTTGCGCTTTGCGCTTACGCGATCGAACCACTAGCCCCCGTACACCTGCTTCCGGTACACTGTGGGGTGGATCCTTACATCAACAAAGTTTAAGTTAAATGGAAATCGGTCAACAAGTCAAAGTTTATCGCCTCAGAGATCGGGTAGGTAACGAGGTCGTGAGTAAATTAGGTAAAATAGGTACAATCAAAGAATTCAAAATGACTGATGGTAGTGGAGTTGGGGCTGTTGTGAAGTTTGAAGACAATACTAGCACCTGGTTTTTTGAAGACGAACTCAAAGTTGTAGATTAATCATGCCCCAAATTCTCACCTTCCTTGGTAAAGGCGGTTCCGGTCGTACTACGGTAGCGATCGCCGCCGCCAAACAACAAGCTAACCTCGGTCGGCGGGTATTATTTGTCAGTCAAGATCCTACGCCAGCAACGGGGATCTTGCTGGGGGTTCCCCTGGCGGATAAACCCCAATCGATTGGTGCAAACCTCCAGGTAGTAGCTATTCCCGCCACCGTACAAATCGAACGCGGCTGGGAAGAAGTCAAACAAATTGAGCTGCGGTATCTGCGATCGCCCATACTAGGCAATATTTATGGTCAGGAATTGGCAATCTTGCCAGGGATGGATAGTGCGATCGCCCTCAATGCCCTGCGTCAGTACAATGGTAGCGGACAGTATGATGTCATTGTCTACGATGGTACCGGAGATATGACCACCCTGCGGATGGCGGGAATGCCCGACGCGCTCAATTGGTATCTCCGTCGCTTTCGAGCGGTGGTAGAAGAGTCAGATTTGTGGAAGACGATTTCCCCCATCCTCCAACCTGCGGCGGCGGCAATTTTGACGATCGCTTGGACGGGTGAAAGTATTATGGCACAACCCACACAGGAAGCAACCAACGCTCTAGATTTGGCTCAAGCAACCATGAGCAATCCCCAGCGAGTACTAGCCTATCTGGTGACAAATGAAGATCCGGCGGCTGTGGCAACGGCAAAATATCTGTGGGGAAGTGCCCAGCAATCGGGCTTGACCATTGGTGGGCTAGTGATTAACCAAAGCGCGGTTAATGATGGCTTGAAGGCTGAATTTGACCCCTTAGCGGTGACGATGATGCCGACTCGTCTGGGTACAGATTGGCAACCCTTGGCGGATGCGTTGCCAGATTTTGGTAAGCCTGTAACTGTACCCAAACCGATCGACATCGACATCTCCAAGCGCGAAGTACGCCTCTATTTACCAGGTTTTGACAAAACCCAAGTCAAGCTCACCCAATCGGGGCCAGAAGTGACGATCGAAGCCGGAGATCAACGCCGCAACATCCTCCTCCCACCGCCACTAAAAGGTGCGAGCGTCAAGGGTGCAAAATTCCAAAGCGGATATCTAATTATTTCTTTCTAATCTCCTCTGTGAACCTCCGTGAATCCTCTGCGTTCCTCTGTGTTTCTACACACCCCAACTAAGCAAAAGAATTTAGTTGGGATGGGTATTAAACACAGAGGAGCACTGAGGAATCACGGAGGTTCACGGAGGAGGATGTTATTTATAGGCTGATATTATGAGTGATGATAAGAGTGCGAAGGCTCGGCAGATTTTAGGAATGAAGGGAGCTTCTACGGAGAAGGTTTCGATTTGGAAGGTGCGGTTGCAGTTGATGAAGCCGATTACTTGGATTCCTTTGATGTGGGGGGTTGTGTGTGGTGCAGCTTCTTCGGGTGAGTATGTATGGTCGATCGAGAATGTGCTCAAGGCGATGTTATGTATGTTGATGTCGGGGCCTTTTTTGACTGGGTATACTCAGGTGGTAAATGAGTGGTACGATCGCGAGATTGATGCGGTGTATGAGCCTTATCGACCGATTCCTTCGGGGGCAATTTCGGGTAATCAGGTAATTGTGCAGATTTTTGTGCTGTTATTTGGTGGGGTTGGGGTTGCTTATATTCTCGATCGAGCTGTGGGACATGAGTTTCCAGTGATGACTTGTTTGGCTCTGGGTGGGGCATTTGTGGCTTATATTTATTCGGCTCCACCATTGAAGTTGAAGCAAAATGGTTGGTTGGGTACTTATGCTTTGGGGGCGAGTTATATTGCTTTACCTTGGTGGGCTGGGCATGCTTTATTTGGGACGCTAAATTGGACTCTGATTGCTGTAACGCTGTTTTATAGTTTGGCTGGATTGGGGATTGCCATTGTCAATGATTTCAAGAGTGTTGAGGGCGATCGACAATTTGGGATGAAGTCTTTGCCAGTAATGTTTGGGATTACTACAGCTTCTTGGATTTGTGTTTTGGCGATCGATATATTTCAGGCGGGGATTGCTGTTTATCTAATGACGATTCATCAGAATCTATATGCGGCAATTTTATTGCTGTTAGTTATTCCGCAGATCGTTTTTCAAGATATGTATTTTCTCCGCAATCCATTAGAAAATGATGTTAAATATCAAGCTAGTGCTCAACCATTTTTGGTATTGGGGATGTTAGTCGCTGGATTAGCTTTAGGACATGCTTAATTTTTGATGTAACTATACCAACCAAATCCCCGACTTCTTGGAGAAGTCGGGGATTTTTATCTACTTCATAATCCACCGTTTCAAGACTTTTACTTTGGGATTTTGAGGCTGACCTAAATCTAATTGATACTTGGTAGCAGGAACATTACTACCATTTCCTTCGTGAATGTAAACGTTAAAAAGTTTGACTCTAACGCGCTCGACTTTATCGATGTAAGCACCTTGTTTGTAAACCAGTGGTACGGCAGTTTTACCATCTAGTAAGCATAGAGATGTACTATCGGGAAGTTGCCAAGAATAGACTAATTTGTAAGATTTACCTCGATCGTTAAAGTCGAAAGTTTTCTCCATGTTCCAGTTTACATCTGGATCTTGAGCGGGGGCTACAGATTGACATTGTTCATTTAGCCCCTTACCTGGTGCCGTTAATATGGCGATATGTTGGGGAGAGTTGTTGGGGATGGTGGCGGTTATAGCTCTACCATCCATAAAAAATAAAGCTTGAGCGGCTAGGAGGGTAGAAAGAATAAACGTCGTGCTTTTCATTTGGTATTGTTTGAGGTTAGAATCGATCCTTGGAAGCTAGACTCATGACTTTATTTCCACGAGTTATAGCTAAATTGCGAGTTGATGACATATATTTTTTTAATGGGAATATCTTAACATGAAAAAACTTTCCATACTGCTAAGATTGTCCGTATTAGCATTACAAATACTTATCAAAGGAAGCTGATACCCCAAACTGTGTCCTAGCCGATCCAACACTGAGCAAACTAGCGAGTATAGCAGTCGTTAGGGCGATTAGGACATCTCTACCATTACTGCGATACCCCCGACTTCTAAAGAGAAGTCGGGGGTATGTCATAACAAGCGTGGCGGTTGCTATATGTCTCTAAGCAAGCATCAAATCGTCAGTTCCGATCGATTTATTGTCAAAAAAGAAGGATGAAGTATAAAGTCACAAAAGCAAAGTTTTACTCTGCTGGCGGTCATTCCCTATACTTCAGAACGCATCTATCCCCATAGATTCAAGATACCCAAATTAGTGGAGACAACTAACATCGATTCGTTCTCTATTCACCATTAGCTGTTATCCTAGTAGACTGCCCTCTGCCACCAAACACCATCATGTTTCCCGACGATTTGCCTATAGATGGCTCTACCGAAGCACCATCTGACTCCAGCCGCCCCTTACAACAAGGGGATTTAGTCGAAATTGAAATTACTGACGTGAGCGATGGTGGTGAGGGTGTTGGTAGATTTGACGAACGAGTAGTCTTTGTCCCCGATACTGTAACTGGGGATGTCATTGTTGCTAGACTAGTTCAAGTCAAGCGCAGTTACGCACATGGCAAACTGATCGAAATTCTCAGCGATTCCCCCCATCGGGTTCGCCCTAGTTGTATCGTCGCGGATAAATGCGGCGGTTGTCAGCTCCAACATATCGACTATGACTATCAATTAATTGCCAAACAAAATCAAGTAGTTCAAGCACTCAAACGAATTGGTGGATTTGTCGAGCCACCTGTAGCCAAAGTCGTCGGCGCACAGGGCAATTTCGCCTATCGGAATAAAGTTACCTATCCCCTGGGGATGAGCGATATCGGTACCGTCAAGGCGGGATACTACCGCAAAGGTACGCACCAAATTGTCAATCTCAATCAGTGCCCCGTGCAAGATGAGCGTCTAAACCCGCTCCTAGCCGAGATCAAGCAGGATTTGACCGATCGAGGTTGGCAGATCTATCAGACAGAAACTAAGGGTGTCAGAGAGCCAAGCAAGCGCAAATTAGCCGCCATCAAAGCTCTGACTCGCGATAGTAATGGTGCTGTACCTCCCCCCAAAATTCGCAATCGCCCCGCCGCTCCTGTCGAAATCGTCGAACCAGTCATCCAACCTCAATTCCGCCACTTGCTGCTGCGAATTGGGCGGCGTACGGGAGAGATTTTGCTTACCTTGGTGGTGACAGATTTTGATGTGCCAGGGATTGAGGCTCAGGCGAGAAAATGGATGCAACGGTATCCAAATCTAGTCGGTGTCTGTCTCAATCTGAACGATGGCAATAGTAATACAATTTTCGGCTCGGAAACTCAGCTCATCATCGGGCGAGATTATATCTCTGAGATTTTTGGCTCTTTACAATTTCAACTCAAAGCTGATACTTTTTTCCAAATCTACACCGAGCAAGCTGAAACGGTACTCGATCTAATTGTCTCACGGGCACAACTCAATGGAACGGAGGTGTTGCTTGATGCTTATTGTGGTATCGGTACTTTCACGCTCCCACTCGCCAAGCGGGTGAAACAAGCGATTGGGATGGAAGTTCATGCAGCTTCGGTGACGATGGCTCAAAGCAATGCGCTACTCAATGGCATCCATAATGTGGACTTCCAAGTTGGTGAGGTGGAAGAGCTATTACCAGAGCTGGGTATCCCTGTAGATATCGTACTATTAGATCCGCCGCGTACGGGTTGCGACAGGGCTGTACTCGACGCGCTGACAGCTATGCAGCCAGCGCAGATTATCTATATCAGTTGCAAACCTGCTACTCTGGCTAGAGATCTACAAATCCTCTGCGAGCAAGGCAATTATCAGCTCAATCTCGTACAACCTGCGGATTTCTTCCCCCAGACTTCTCACATAGAATGTGTGGCATTTTTAACCAGGGGTGAGGGGTGAGGGATGTGTAGCGTTTTTTACGCAATGTTCGGGGTATACATCAACTACGATCGGAAGTCGGGGCGGAGATGAGATTGGAGCTGGAAAGCTGAATGCGATGCCATTACAGCCTTTGACGTTGATTGCTGAGAGCTAATCGCTAATGCTCGATCGATAATAAGCCATTATGCTGAATCTAAATATGGTGTGAATGGGTAAGATTGAGTGTTTAGTAAGTAAAGTTACAATCGATAGCATTGTCAAAACCTGTCGATCGTACTGTATTTGACGAGCTGCGCCAATCTGCAAGTCTTACCTCGAATTCCCATCCCAGCACCAAACCATGACGACGTTATATAGTGCTTACTTCCACAAGGGTTTTGCCAAGTTTGAATCGGGCAATTTTCAAGGGGCGATCGATGACTTCACTCACGCGATCGATCTCATGCCTGAATACGCTGATGCTTATCACGCTCGTGCTTGTGTGAAGGGCGATATCGGCGACTATATCGGCGCGATTGGTGATTTTACCCGCGCGATCGATCTCCGCCCTCAAGATGGAAGTATTTACAACGATCGAGGTTGTGCCAAAATTAGTGTCGGGGACGATCGAGGGGCAATCGCAGATTTTACGATCGCCATTGGGATCTTCCCTGATGCTGCGGAATTATACTATCGCCGAGGTTGTGCAAAATCTCGCAGTACCGATTATCGCGGGGCAATTGCCGATTATACTCAAGCCATCTCGATCGATCCAAAATGTGCTAATGCTTTCTATAATCGTGGTGGAGATCGAACTGAACTAGGCGATTATCACCGGGCGATTGATGATTATACTAAGGCGGTTGCGATCGATCCAAAATTTGCCGATGCTTTCTACAATCGCGGGATTGCTAAATATAATCTGGGTGACGATCGAGGGGCGATCGAAGACTATTGTAGATGTGCGATTGCTGAATATAGTCATGTGCTGAATGTAACCGATTCTCCCAGGGAGCGGGCTTTCCGCCAACAGGATACTCAGGCTTATTATCATCGAGGTAAAGCAAGACATCAATTAGGTGACTATGATGATGCGATCTTAGATTATACCACAGCAATTGGGATCGATCCAAAACTAGCAATTGCCTATCACGATCGCGGTTATGCTAAGTATGAATCGTGGGATTATGCAGGGGCGATCGAGGATTTTAGTTTGGCGATCCGACTCGACTCAAATTATGCTAGTGCTTACAACCATCGGGGTAGTGCCAAACACGAATTAAACGACAGGTTGGATGCTATAGCTGACTTTACAAGAGCGATAGAGCTAAATTCTGAATTTGCGATCGCGTATAAAAATCGGGGTAATGTTTATTACAACTTGAGCCAATATCGAGAAGCGATTGCTGACTTTGAGGCAGCAATTATCATCGAACCTGAATCGGCAATCTATCATAATCATTGTGGGAATATTAAGTACAATTCAGGTGACTATCGAGGAGCGATTGCTAATTTTACAAATTCGATTGTACTAGATCCTCAGTCTGCGATCTGCTACAATAATCGCGGTAATGCCAGCTATAATCTCAAAAATTATCGAGCGGCAATTGCTGATTTTAGTCGATCGATCCGACTCGATCCTGAGAATGCAAATGCTTACTCTTGGCGCGGTTGGGCAAACTATAAGTTAGGTGATTATTACGAGGCAATCTCTGACTTTAGCAAATCGATCGTCTTAGCTCCTAGCGATCGAATTTCTACCAAAATCCAAGAGCTAGAATCAAAATTAGATTATATGGCAACTCTAATGGAATCGGCTTGAGCGGGATGAGGATTTAATAATATGTATATCTGTAGCAAGTTATTGAATTTTCGTTCCTTAGAGGGTGTTTGAAAAGTCAGTCGTAGGTTCTAGAGGATTCCCCCAACCCCCCTATTTGAATTGCTGCGTAGGTTGTTTACCCCACCCCAGCCCTCCCCTTGCCAAGGGGAGGGAGCAAGAGCAAGCCCTTGGCAAGGCTCCCGTGTATACACAAGTTATTTGAGTTGTTGCGTAGTCCCTTTACCCCACTCCAGCCCTCCCCTTGTAAAGGGGAGGGAGCAAGAGCAAGCCCTTGGCAAGGGGCAGGGCTGATCTATTGAAGAAAGGAAAATAAACGATCGACATCATGAGCAAGAGACCTGATTCCTTTGGTAATAGAGGAAAAACCCTCCTTCCGAAAGACATTCATTGCGATTGTCCGTAGAATACCAAAGTTA
>JANOPX010000274.1:0-7719 GCA_031422115.1 Chamaesiphon sp. VAR_4_metabat_408
CACCCCTCATCCCTCATCCCCTATACTAATTGACCGCCGATCGCAAATCTACCTACCCAAAAGATGGCGAGGATAAATATTGCGAAAAAATCAGTTTTGCCCAACTTCAATTCATGCCATTCTACCCGATGGGTGTTGGGAGTAGTAAAACCGCGCACTTGCATAGCTACAGCGACTTGCTCGGCTCTAACGAGGAGATTTTCGAGGAGCTTTTGGGCAACGGTGAGCCAAACTTTGCTGCTATTTTTTAGTCCAAGTTTTTGCCAATCGATCGCGCGAGTATAGATCGATCGTACTAAATTTTGGATCTCTTCTAATACTAAGGGAATAAATCGCAAGGAGAGGGTAAGGGTGAGGGCGATTTCGGTAACAGGAATATTATAACGGCGAAGTGGTGCCATTAGATCCTCGATGCCAGCGGCGATTTCTTCTGGTGCTGTGGTGAGCAGATAAATGCTGGTGCTATAGGCGAGGGTAAAAATGAGGGTGCTGACATAAATAGCGGTATCGAGGGATTTTCGAGTAATCTTGAGATGAATAATCCCACTATCGAATTTGAACAGCACATATTGATAAGCTTGAACGATACCTAAATCTAGCTCGTCGGCGGGAGAGCGGAGTTGGTGGTTTGCGCCAATTACATCGGGTGCGAGCATCACGCCAAAGAAAGCTAAACTCGCAATCAGCAATAACCACCCCATCTGTTGTTTGAGTGCTCGCCAGGGTATACCAGCAAGGATACTAACCATTACCAATACGCCTACTAAACCAATTTTCCACGTCGAATTGGCTAATATAGGTGCAAGCAAGAAACTCAGCAACCAGCCTAGTTTAACCCTAGGATCGAGTCGATGTAGCCAAGTGACTGGCTGTTCTAAATATGTGCCAATGGGAAGGGAGCGGAGTAAGTCCATCTTCAGGGGTCTGGGGTCAGGGGTCTGGGGTCAGGGATGAGGGATGAGGGATGGTGACTTGGGTACTCATAAGCTCGCGAACCTGGTTTGTCCTTTATTTTAATCGATCGCTGTAGCGTTATTCTCGATCGAAGTCAGGCATGAGGATCTATCACTGATAGCCAGTAGTGGCTCGACCAGACTAAAAATGTGTGTGTAAACCGATCGCATAAAATATACTGGGTGTAGTTTTAAACCTCTAAGTGCCCACCCCAGGGCTATTTCATTCTAGCGATGAGGGTAGGTTTTGTTTGAAGATCGCTGGTAATTATCGAGCGATACCTGCATAAACCTACCCCTACAGATCCTAAAATTGGAGAATGAAATAGCCCTGGTGCCCACCCTATGAAATGAACTTTCATTCTACATCGATTTAGAGAAAGATTAGAAAATTTATGATTACTAATGTCGAAGATCTAAAATCAGAATTGTTGAGAAGAGGAATTGCTAGGGAAGAAGATTTAATAGGTTGTGAAGATCGAGAGTTAGATGAGATTGAGCAGCAATATGGAACGTTACCATTAGCTTATAAACAAATCATGAAGTGCTTGGGAGGTGGCGATCGAAAATGGTTGGCTCTTAATGGTTATGAAGATTTCGATCTAGCACGAGCCAAAGGTTTGAGTCAATGGATGAAAGAAGGTATTTTCTTAACAGATGAAAATGGTGTTATTATTAGCGAACTAGACCATGTTTTATTTATATCTGGATACTATGCAGAGTTCGGTGGTGGTATTCAATTCATAAAAACAGGACAAGACTCAATAGATTCAGTAGTGTATTGTATTGATATGGCTTATTCAAATGCTGACATTAATGAATGGCTGGAAACAATTGAAGTTTATAGTAATTCTATTTGGGGATGGATAGAGGGGTATTTAAGCATAGCGGAAAAACAGATGTTGAGAGCAAAACCAAAAGCACCGATAGAAGTGAATCAGTCATTTTGGCAAAAGCTATTTGGCAAGTAATAAAGATCGATAATATTATGAACTGGCTTGCTCATATCTTACTATCAGAACCAAATGTTGAGAATCGCTTAGGTAACTTATTAGGCGATCTGGTGAAAGGGAAAGATCTCGATAGACTCAATTGTAATTTAATGCTAGGTGTCAGTAGACATTATGCGATTGATAAATTCACAGATAGTCATTCTATTGTGAAAATAAGTAAGCAGAGAATCGACAAACAATATAGTAAGTTTTCAGGAATATTAATCGATGTTTTCTACGACCACTTGTTAGTGAAAAATTGGGATTTATATTCAGATATATCCTTGACTGACTTTACCGCTGAGATCTACAACTCATTTCACAACTATCCAGGCGAGATACCACAATTGGCAAAAGAAATCATCGGACAGATGATAAATGGTGATTGGTTGAATAGCTATCAGGATTTATCTGGTGTGAAAAATGCTTTGCAAAGAATCGATCTCCGCATCCAAGCCAGAATGGGTGACAAAATTAAGCTAGTTGATGCGATGCCAATATTGGAGCGTGAATATACTACACTCGATCGAGATTTTAATGTCTTTTTTCCAGAACTCCAATCTCATCTTTACAACTGGCAAAATCCAGGATTCACAGAGCCGTAGGGTGATTATATTGCGATACCGATCGCGATCGGCATTTTGGCATCAATGGGAGTTGGCAGCGTTTGCCCTTTACTTTGATACTCTTCAATGAGTAGTTCTAGTACCTCTTCACCATGTTGAATTGCTTCTGCATATGTATCACCATGCGTGTGTGCCAGGTTGCCAAATTCAGGCAAACTGATAATATAGATTTCATCTTTGAGTTCTCTGCATGGATATCGATGTCTAGTCACGATTTGTTCCGCAATGCTACGCGATTGTTTAGATCGATCGCGTAGCCCTGACTCCTGACTCTTACTTCACTCTGGTTGCACGGTTGGCAATTTTCTCGCCTTCGCGTTGTTTCTTACCGCGCCAGAGCAGACGCAGAGGGGTACCGCCAAAGCCGAGTTGGGTACGGAATTGTTTTTCGATATAACGACGGTAGTTATCATTAAACCGTAATGGGTCGTTGACGAATAGGGCGATCGTCGGTGGTTGGCTGCTGACTTGGGTACCGTAGTAGATTTTACCCTGTTTTCCTTGGCGGGTAACGAGGGGATTGTGCCAAGTGGTAGAATCTTCGATGACTTGGTTGATGGTGGCTGTGGTGACGCGGCGACGGTGTTGTTCGACGGCTCGATCGACTACTTCGAGTATTTTATCAACCCGTTGTCCAGTTAGGGCACTGACAAAGATACTTTCTGCCCATTCGGTGAAGTTGAGGCGGCTGGTTACTTGTGCTTGGTAGTCGTAAATTGTGTAGGAATCTTTTTCGACTGCATCCCATTTGTTGACGACGATAACGCAAGCACGCCCTTCTTCGACGATTCTACCAGCTAATTTTTGGTCTTGCTCGGTGACACCATCGACAGCATCGAGGACTAATAGTACGACATCACACCGATCGATCGCCTTGAATGCACGGTTAATCCCAAAAAATTCTGGCCCATAATCGACGTTTTTCTTGCGGCGAATTCCGGCGGTGTCGATGAGGCGATAATTGGTTTCATTGCGAGTGATGAGGGTATCGATCGCATCCCGTGTAGTACCAGAAATCGGACTGACGATCGATCGGTTCTCTCCGAGAAAGGAGTTGAGCAAACTAGATTTACCTACATTCGGCCGTCCAATAATCGCAATCCGAATTTCTGGCTCTTCAATTTCTTCGACGACGGGCAAACTTTCTACCAATTCGTCTAATAATTCCCCCGTACCGCTCCCGTGAATTGCCGAAATCGCATAAGGTTCGCCGATACCCAATTGCCAAAAATCAGCCGTCTGCATCGCGCCGCTTTTTTCCGACTCGCACTTATTTACCGCGACAAATACAGGGATTTTTTGTAGACGCAACCAGGAAGCAATTTCTTCATCCCCAGCAGTAATCCCCATCTGTCCATCCACGACAAATATCGCTGCACTCGCCTGTTGGAGAGCCGTCATCGCCTGCTCCCGAATTAGGGGTAAGAATTCCGTCTCATCATCAAATACTAACCCACCCGTGTCCACGACGACGAACTCTCGATCGCGCCAAAACGCCCGTCGATAAGTCCTGTCGCGGGTTACTCCCGGCTCATCATGCACGATCGATTCCCGCGCTCCCGCCAAACGATTGACGAGTGCGGATTTCCCCACGTTGGGGCGACCTATAATAGCAACGATCGGCAGAGCCATAAAATTCTAAGAGCAAAAGAGCAATATTACATTCTATCGTGTTTTTCCCAATTAGGTAGATAAAATGTTATACAAAACCAAGGGGATTTTGGATTTTGGATTTTGGATTTTGGATTGAGGAAATAATACATTTACCCTCCTACCCTCCCACCCTACTACCCTACCACTCTCCTACCCTCCTACCCTCCCACCCTTATGCCCCGTACCCTAGAATTAATAGACCTCGCCTGGGCATTTGGTTTGGTGGCAATTGCGATCGGATTAGCTCAATGGCAGAGATTGGAAATTGCCGGACAAATGGCTCTGGCTGCTGCTCGATCGATCTTGCAGTTATTAGTTATGGGTTTGGGGTTGCAATTGGTATGGCAATTCGATCGTCCATTAGTAACGGTGGGGGCAATTGTGATGATGACGATCGCGACTGCAATTGCCAGCAGCAACCGGATAAGCGACAAAATGAAGAATTTGCTGCCGATCGTCGCTGGGTCGATGCTCACGGGGCTGACAGTGTCATTAGTTTATACAATTTTATTCGTCATTAAGCCGACAAATTGGCACCAACCGCAATATTTATTTGCTGGTGTGGGGATGATTTTGGGTTATCTGCTCAATAGTACGGCTGCTGCGGGGGAGCGGTTGATAAGTGAGATCGATCGACATACTGCCGAAATCGAGACTCATCTCAGTCTGGGTGCGACTCCCGCTCAGGCGATCGCATCTTACCGTCGATCGGCGATTAAGTCAGCTCTATTACCGACGATCGATACTCTGATGGTGGCGGGTTTAGTGACGATACCTGGATTTTTGAGTGGGGAATTGTTGGTAAATATTTCACCTGTAAATGCGGCTGGGTACCAGATTATCTTATTATTTGCCATATTAGCTAGCAATACGATCGCGGCAATTTTGGTGACTCAGGGTATCGCCAATCGGTATTTCAATCGACAGGCTCAATTATGTTCGATCGCGGGCTTATAGTTAGGACACAGCGACTGAAGTCGCCGCTATTGAAGCAAAGTCCGCCTTCGCGGACTGAGATCTAAAGTGTGCTAACCAATGTGGCGACTGCTGTATTACTTATTACTTATTACTTATTACTTATTACTTATGCCAGTGTTGCTTACTACCCAGATCGATCGCTCGTGCCAAATAGTCGCAATCGACAGGTTATCCCTCACCGCCGAAGAACGGAGTCGATCGCGTTATCCCTATCTCACTGATGGCGGGCGGGAAGTCTATTTGCAGCTCAAACGGGGGACTAATTTACGACATGGCGACAGGTTACAAGCCGCCGATGAGAGTATAATTGTCGAAATCCTTGCGAAACCAGAGCGGGTGATGGTTGTAACTGCACTACAATCGCTGGATTTGCTCCAAGCGGCTTATCATTTGGGTAATCGGCATGTCCCCTTAGAAATTAGTGAGGAATTTTTATATCTATTACCGGATCCTGTATTGCAAGATCTGCTTCAGCAAAGGGGTTTGACTGTGACATTTGTCGATCGACCTTTTGAGCCTCAAGCTGGAGCCTATGAATCTACTGGGCACCACCATCATTAAATTAATTAATACTCCCATCCCGGAGAAAGACTATAAAATCTTCCTCGGTGAACCTCCGTGAGTTCTCTGTGTACCTCTGTGTTAAATACACACCCTCAACGCAGCAAGAAATACTTAATCTTTTAGCGGAATTATTAATTATTAATTGGGTTGTTAGGATGGGGATTTAAACTCTAAGCAAACAATATTGAGATGGATTCTACAGCTCTATTAACGCTGCTGCAATTGACTAGCCCTGCTTTGCCAGTGGGAGCTTATAGCTACTCGGAAGGATTGGAAACATCGATCGTTGGCGTAGCCTCTCCGTGGGAGAATCGCGGCTCGATTTCGTCAGCAGTAGATTTACAAATTTGGTTGACTGAATCTTTAGCTATTGGCTCGATTTCCATGGAAGTAGCGATTTTTATCCGTGCCTATCGAGCTGAGGAGCGTGGCGATCGAGAGAAGGTACTCTACTGGAACCACTGGTTATCAGCCACCCGCGAGAGTGCCGAACTACAACAGCAAAATTGGCAAATGGGTAGATCGCTACTCAAACTGCTCCAGGCTCTCTATCCTACTGCCGATTGGTCGGGTTGGAGCATGACCGAAGATTGGAACCTGGCGATCGTCTTTGCACGAGCGGCTAGACTTGCCCAGATTGACGAACATACGGCTGCTCTGGGCTATCTACATAGTTGGGCGAGTAATTTGGTCAGTGCGGGGGTTAAACTGATTCCTCTGGGGCAAACAGCGGGTCAGCAATTAATGCTAGAACTGGGAGGATCGATCGCTGCTTGTGCCGATCGAGCGCGGGATTTACCCGACGATCGACTTTTTTGTTGTAGTTGGGGCTTGGCACTTGCTAGCATGGCTCATGAGACTCAATACAGTCGATTATTTCGCAGTTAAACTATGACTTCTCCGTTTCGGATTGGGGTGGCTGGCCCCGTTGGTTCTGGCAAAACAGCTCTGGTCGAAGTACTTTGTAAGCGGTTGCGCGATCGCTATCAGATTGCTGTAGTGACGAATGATATCTATACCCAAGAAGATGCCCAGTTTTTGGTGCGGGCGGGAGCATTGACAGCCGATCGAATTTTGGGTGTAGAAACTGGCGGCTGTCCCCATACAGCCATTCGCGAAGATGCGTCGATGAATATTGCCGCGATCGAACAGCTAGAAACAAAGTTCACCAATCTAGATCTGATCTTTGTGGAAAGTGGTGGTGATAATCTCGCCGCCACTTTTAGCCCTGAATTAGTAGATGCGACGATCTATGTCATCGATGTGGCAGGTGGTGATAAAATTCCGCGTAAAGGTGGCCCAGGCATTACCAAATCTGACTTATTAGTCATCAATAAAATCGATCTTGCGCCTTATGTGGGTGCCAGTTTGGAAGTAATGGATCGAGATGCTCGTCAGATGCGGGGGGCGAAACCTTTTGTATTTACCAATCTCAAGACGGCGGCGGGGGTTGAGGAAGTGCTGGTGTTTATCGATCGACAGGCTAATTTAGTAATATAAATAACATGAGTTTGGGATGAGTAGAATTGATTTGCTCCGTTCTAACACCGCCCTGAACTATAAGTTCGGGCTAATAGCTAAAGTTCGTTGAAACGAACTGCCCAATTACTTAGTTCGTTGAAACGAACTTTAGCTATTAGCCCCAAATTTATTTGAGGGCGGTGCTAGAACGGAGCTAGGAGTCATCGATCGCCAATTCTTATCCCGAACTGATATTTTGCTTCGTTTATACATGGTCTGTGGGCAGTGCCCACCCTACGACTCGAAGGAGTCAAGCCAGCATTACAGAGAAAATATCGAGAAACACCACCGAATCCGCCAAAATTAGATGGAAAACAAGAAGCACACTTAATAGCGATTTGTTGCAGCGATCCACCAGCAGGAAGAGTGAGATGGACAATGCAATTACTAGCAAAAGAGTTGGTGGCTAGAAAAATCATCATATCAATTAGT
>JANOPX010000275.1:0-38799 GCA_031422115.1 Chamaesiphon sp. VAR_4_metabat_408
GAGGGTGGAGACGAGGGCGCGATTGTTGTATGCTCGATCGATATCGGTAAATGGTTCGCCAGCGCGGAGTTTTTCGAGCAGGTTGTACATTCCGGTGATGGTAATGTCGGGATGGGCGGCTTGAACTTGTTTGCGATGGCTGTCTAATCGATCGCCCAATTCTCGAATCTTTTGCTTTTGTTCTGGGGTAGGATCTGGAAACGGGAAGGGATCGAAACAAACAGTTTTGTTATAGCGAGGAGTGTTACCAGTTGCCATTCTTCCACCTGCTGCTAGTGCCCAGCAAATGTGAATTATGCTTGATAAAGTTCCCAAATAGAAAGCATCATCAAGAGCAATGGTAACAATCGTATTATCAGGTAAGACCCGTCCATCCAAAAATATAAAAGTTCGATGCTTAGTAGTCTCAGGCGTTGCTACATAACGGGATAAATTCAAAATTGCATTGCGAGTTTTAATAGCATTTTCGCCGAATAACCACCAATTCTCTTTCCGACTTTGCCTTTCATTAATATCTCGCTCAGGTTTTACTTCCTCTATAACTTTCTGAAATGGGTTTTCATATTGTGCCGCCTCAGTGACGGATACATTGAAAAAATCAATTACATGTAAATCACGAGAACCCCTAACTAAATCCATTCCATTCAAATAAGGCTTGACAACTGAATCTGAATATTTATGACCCCACAGTGCAAATTCTTCAGAAGATATTGTGAATCCAGAGCCATGTAAACATACTCCTCTTCCAGCTAGAATATTGTTACTGCTGAGTCTTCCAGCCTTTAAAATATTTGCTCCTGAGCGAAGGTTAGCTAATATTTTATTTACCTTGTTCCATTTAAGACTTATCAAATCGGCTGAATCTTCCGGTGTTTCACCATCAACTTCAGAGCTTACATTTACCAAGTCGGCAAATGGTTGTGATATTGGATTATCTATCTCACTTCCAGTCATGGAAATTCTTACAGCAGCTTCTCCATCCGCCCAAGGATGATCGGGAATTGCGAAGAATAAACGGATTGGTTTCTTAGAATTCAGATGATGTTCTATAGTCTTTCTTTGCCAAACCTGATAGATACTATTTGTTGTGATAAATCCAAACCTTATTAATTTTCCTGTGCTAACAATTTCAGCCGCTTTATTCCACCAATACATCACATAATCAACAGTCTCAGAAACATTACTGTATATTTGCCTTAGTTTCTCAGTGTAACCATCTCCAAGCCTTTCACGCATGTATAGATTCCCTATAAATGGTGGATTCGATACTAAATAATCTGCCTCTGGCCATATCGCAGCCCGCGCATTAAGATACTTATAAATAACAACTCGATCGCTAGGATCTGGCACATCCTCACCCGTTACTGGATGCTTCATCATCTTCCCACCCCAACGCGATCGCACCTCACCCGTTTTCGCGTCTAGATCTGGCTCTCGCCCGTCATAAGCCAACACCGCATCCCGACACTCGATATTCCCAAAGGCTTGTAATACGGGTTCTGGCGGTGCTGCATTGCCATAGCGTTTGAAATACCATTGGAGATACCCGATCCAGATTACCAGTTCGGCGATCGCGGCTGCGCGCGGATTGATTTCGATGCCCAAAAACTGCGCTGGATTCACCTGTTCCAACACATTTAACTGGACATTTCCCGCCACATCTACCAGCCGTGCGATCGCTTCTTGCTCCAACCCCTTCAATAAATCCAGCGTCACGTATAGGAAATTCCCTGTACCGCAAGCCGGATCTAAAATCCGCACCTGACGTAACTGCGTCAAAAACTGCGCGATTTCCTGCTCCGCCTTCTTCTGCTGCAACCCCGTCGGTTCCTTCCCTTCCGGCGTGGCTAAAATCCGCCGTAACTCCAATTCCACCTCATCCCACTGTTGCCGCAACGGTTCCATCACCACAGGACGCACCAACCGCTCGACATACGATCGCGGTGTATAATGTGCCCCTAAGCGACTGCGTTCCTTCTTCTCCAACGCCCGTTCTAATAACGTCCCAAAAATCGCTGGCTCTACCTGACTCCAATCCTTTGCCGCCGCTGCATACAAGATTTCCAACTGTTCCTTGGGCAACTCAAACGCCGTCGCATCCTCAAAAAAGCTCCCATTAAACCGCAAAATTCGCTCGAAGCCGAAGGTACCGCCCGTATTCATCGTTTGCCAAAGCTGTTCGATTTCGGGCTTAAATGTGTGAGGATTGGGTATCCATCGATCGCGTAATGCCTTGGTAAATACTTCCCCCTTGAGTAATTCCACATCTTCGGCAAACATCGTAAAAATGCACCGCATCAAAAAGTTCGCCACCTCCTGCGGTGAAACGGGTTGGGTACCGCCGTCGGTAACGCCATCGATACCGCCGCCGATTGAAATCGGGGCTGGTGTTGCAAAGTCCGCCTTCGCGGACTGAGATCTAGAGTCCGTCTTGGCAGATTTTGCACTACTCTTAGTCCGCGAAGGCGGACTTTGCACCATAAGCGGCGGTTTCAACCGCGCGTTCAACCGCACGCGCACCAACTCGGATTGGGCATTCTCCTCCAACCACCGCGATAACTTCGCCAATTCCGCCGCTACTTCCCGTGTCACTCGTGCGCGATATTTCTCAGGATTGAGCGATTGTGGATCGACAAACATCGCCACAAACCTGTCGAATACTTCCGCCTGCGCCAAATCCTTGAGATTTATCGTCTGACGCGCCCCATAACTCCCATACTCCCCACTAAACCCCGCCCATACCTCAAAATGCGAACCGATATCGCAAGTCATCAAAAACGGCGGTAAGGATGGCAACATCCGGTTATAAGCATAAGACTTCGCCTGGTTAAACGCTTTCTGCATCTCATCCCGATAGCCCTTCGTCCCCCGCTTACCATGCCCCTTGGTGGAATTGGTACTCCCCTGCTTCGCCTCAATCAGAAAGTACCCTTCCTTGTAAAAGTCGGCAAATCGCGTCGTCTCCGCCTTCTCGTTATAGAACTTGATGTTCTTGTCAAAACAGTATTTATCGCCCTCTACACTGCCCTTTGGCGGCGGCTCTGCCACATCTAGAGCTACACACATATCGCCAAAAAAGGTCTGGTAGTTCGCCCGCTCATTGCCCTCAGAACCCAACCACTTGTGCAGAAAGTCCCCAATCCGTTTGCTATCTGCATCATTCATGTCAATCTCAACCCAATCTACAAAGGACAAACTACTATAGCAATCCTAAGTCATTCACCGCCCCCACAGGTTAATGATTGAGATCGATCCTTAATTTGACACGAATGTTTGTAGGGGAGGGTTTAGCTAGAACCTTTGGGCGATAACTAAAATATCCAAATCAAAACCCGCCCTCCCCACAAGTAACGTCCTGCATTTCATCATATTCTGGATATTCTAGTGGGGAGGGTGGGTTTTGTTCGAGGTTAATGGCAGGTTCGATTGTTGTTTGCATAAACAAAACCCCTACAGGTTAATTGCACGGTGGGAAATTTTGGATTTTCCTGCTCCCTCCCCTTACCAAGGGGAGGGCTGGGGCGATGCACTGAGCGGCTTGTACTGAGCGTAGTCGAAGTAAGCCGAAGTGAGGGGTAAACAACCTCCGCAGCAACTCAAATAACTTCTGAATATTCTAGTGGAGAGGGTGGGTTTTGGTTGAGGTTAATGGCAGGTTCGATTGTTGTTTGCATAAACAAAACCCCTACAGGTTAATTATATGTATACCGTTATTTCACTTTAAACAAGACCGTAAAAATATTATCCTGTTGCTGAAGATTTCTACCTCCCGCATCTCTTCCAAAATCAGTTAGATTCTGACTCCACCCGAAACTCAAACTCGGACTACTCGCATCATTACCCAATCTCAAATTAGCATTAATTCCATAGGGCGATCGAATCATATTCTCATTCCACGGTGTCCAATAACCAGCTATACTGAGCCGATCGTTCAAACCGATCGACAAATTCACGCCCAAAGTATTGCCGATCGAATTGGGTAATTTACTCGCCAATGATTGAGTCACCCCGAATGAAACCCGATCGACATTCAGATTTGCCCCGATATTAATACTGCTATTCGCTGATTGAAATAAACTTTTATCGACCCTGATTTGACCATCGGCGACATAGTTAATATTTGCTGCCAGATTCAGACTATTTTTGGGACTGAGAGATATTTTTTGACTGACATTACCGATCGCATAACTATGATATTCTGGATCGGGATTGGTATATATCATCCCGCCGATCCCATAGCTCAAACCTCGATCGGTAACTTGAGTATAATCTAATCCCGCATAAGTTTTGACTCGATCGATCTGCAAGCCATCATTCAAAACAATCGCCCCCGCATAATAGCGAAATACCGCATCGCTATTGGTAATATTTCCCGTATAACTAAAATGGGGATAATAACGGGTAGTTTCAGTTAGTTTATTCTGATTAAATATTGTCCCATCTTGCTGATAAGCCGTCACATATGCCTGTTGATAGACATTTTGCAACTGTCTGGCATCAAACGTCACCCCATTCAGCGTCGATCGAATATTCACATTCGGCGCATCACCGCCACCCTCCTCGCCCAAGTCTCGAATTACCTGCTGCGACCCAGTGAATTGTACAGTGCTTTGACTGGTTTGAGATCGATCGACCACAGGCGACAACCCAATCCACCAAGCCTGATAAGTCGCGGCGGGAATATCGGTAATTTTCGCCACCTTTGGAGCTGAATGAGGAGCGCGGCCGATGCCATAATTGTAGAGCGTAATGCTATTTTCGGGCAGACGAGCTAAATCCGCAGTTTTGAGCAGATTTCGATTTAATGTCCTGACTTTTCCCGTCCCTGGAGCCATAGCAGGAATCGCCTCTGGGAGGCTTTCGGTGGCAAATTGGAGTCCGGTGATGATTTCTAGATTACCATTGCCCTGAATGTACGCATTGCCCCGAATCGTCCGCCCGATGGCTGCTTCTCGATCGCCAATGCGGATGACTTGATGGATTCGCCCACTCGAAATCGCTGGAGTCTGCCGAAATTCCTCCCGCCGCTCGATTGCTGTCGCAGACGGCAAGCCGTTCGAAGTACGATTAGACTGCCCATTCCCTGGCTGGCTCCCAGCATTGGGAAAATACAGATCGATCCCCAGATTTTGCCCATTCGCCCCAGATCCAAATCCTGGCTGTCTTATCGTCGCGAGGGAGGCGGGGGTGACAACTTCCCCAAACTGGGAAGGTTGGTCGATGCGCGTCGCTTGTTGGTTATTATTAAGACTGCGGCGATCGGTCACTAAGCCGGGTAAATAACTACACTGGCTACCTATGGGCGTACCTGGTAATGTACAATCAGCAGTAAGCGTCAAACGTTCCCGAAACCCAAAGATCGTACTCGGTTGCATCACGTCAGTCATGACTAGGCGCGACTGTCTGAGGGTTTGGATCTGACCGAATGTAGCCCGATAATCCAGGTTGTAAATCCCCCGATCGTCAACAATTTCAGTCGTTTGTCCGCCCAAATTAATAATACTATTGAGAGATTGTAAGGAGTTGCGGCTAGAGCCAGATTCGGAGCCTAGCTTAAATTCTTGTCTGGTGAGATGGTTGACAGGAATACCGTTGAAGATCCAGGTAGTGGTAATCGGTTGGACTCGATCTTTCGGTACAACTTTCGGTACGATTAGGCTCGAAGATGGAATCAGGATCCGGCTCGGATTAAACCGATCGGCAATTAAGTCTAAATCGATCGCCGATGGATTTAGAATTGAATGAGGATGGAGACTGGCGATGACTGCGAGATATTCATCCAGATTGAATGAGGCGGGTAGTGGCTCATTTGCATTGCTTGCAAACGCGCTATTCGATCGATCGCTCCAGATTAAGTTACTTCCAGATATTGAGGCGAACCATATCGCCAAGTACCACCGCCGTCTGAATAAGCGCGATCCTTCCATATGAAAATCGGTGTCTGTGTTGTCGTTTGGCGATCGCACGGCTAACCTCTTTTAGTCTATACCCATTATTCGCACTCCAATTAGCCAGATCGGGACGATTTTTCTTATTCACACCCTACCTACTTCAAAACATCGACATTTCTTGACAAAGCTGCTAAAATAGAAATTAGAACCTGTTTTGATTAGAGTTCATTTTTGACTAGTTTTTCAACCCGTTCGGGTTTTCTCGCTACTTTTAAACCTAGTATGGTATAATAAGAATTAGAACCAATTTTAGGTACAGCGCGAAAATAAGCAATCCGCAAATCGAAACCCGACTTTTAGAGTCGGGGTACTTACATTTTGAAATAATAGCCAATATTATTGGAATAGTATCTCCACGTTGGTGCAAGATGTGAGTCTATACAATCCCAACTAAAAGCCAAAGTGGAGTGAATGTGAAAACCAAGCTAGCACACCAGCCATCCATACGCAGGGGAGTTTGAGGGGGGCTTTGTCCGCCCCTGGCGGGCGGGGGGTCTGGGGGTCGGAACCCCCAGACTCCTTTGTTCTACCCACACCAGAAAAACTCGCAACCCACAAGTGATATCCATTTGCCGATTAGCTTATCACAAGTAACTCTCGTGCCCGCCCCAATCTACGCCGATCGAACCCCAGAGAATTAGGGAGAGGTAGTTAAAGCCGCATTACCCTCGATCGAATTACCGAGCAAGACATTGGTACCCGAAGAATCATCATTAGGAGTGTATTGGGCACCGACATAATAACCAGCACCATTAGCACTCAAACCTTGAATCAAAAGACTGCCAGAACTAGCACCAGCATACCCACTACTGGACTGTTCGGTAGCGGTAGTAATCGCAAAGGCATTCTGCTTGCCGATGGCGATGGCTGAGGAAGCAGTATTAATACAGTTACAACTGCTGTTAAAATCTACCGACACACTCGCCGCAATACTATCGCCCGCGATCGCCGGAGCGTTGAAACCGCACAGTAGGCTAGCTGAGGCAAAGATACCTGCTAAGATAGAAGTTAAGTTATTCACAAATTACCTGTTTTTTTTTGAGAGTTGTCGAGAGCGAAGAACACTGAATTCTCCATACCTGTGGAATAGTTCGATCGAACCCATCTTTATGCAGCCTGGAGCCAAACATCAGTTAAATGTCAAATTACAATACAGTTTTGCTGCGCTAAACGGCGGATCCTGGTAGCATCGATCGAATACACCCCTCATCCCTCACCCCTCCCCTGACCCCTGACCCCTCATGATGGAAACTAGCACCACTACCCTGAGATCCAAACAACATAGCCTAATTGGGAGACTCGCCGATGCAATCGAAACAATCTGGGCAGAGCATCTAGATCTTGCGCCCTATCACCTCCCCGAAGAATTGGGCTATGTCGAAGGACGATTGGAAGGCGAAAAGCTAGTCATCGAAAACAAGTGCTACCAAACACCCCAGTTCCGCAAGCTCCATCTAGAACTAGCCCAAGTCGGCAAAAACTTAGATATCCTCCACTGCGTGATGTTTCCTCATCCCGAATATGCCCTACCGATGTTTGGCACAGATTTAGTCGGTGGAAGAGGACAAATTAGTGCAGCCATCGCCGACTTGTCGCCGCTCAATGCCGAGCGAATCTTGCCCGCAAATTACCGCGACTTACTGCTAGAGCTACCCACCCATCCCTTCACCCAGCCCCGCCCATTACCCGACTGGGCGGACATCTTCTCCGAATTTTGCTTTTTCGTCCGCCCCACCACTCCCGAAGAAGAGCAGTGGTTTCTAGAGCGAGCCACAGGGATGCTCGCCATCCACTGTCAACAAGCAACACGGGCAATCCCCGTCAGTCAAACAGAGCGCGCCGAAATTGTCGTAGCTCAAAACTACTATTCGACCAAACAACAACAAAATGATAAAACTCGTCGAGTATTAGAAAAAGCTTTTGGCACCGAATGGGCAGATAATTATATGACTACCGTGCTATTCGACAGTTAATGAAACAGTATTTAGTGCTCTCCCTAGGTATATACGTCACAACCCTGACAGCATGTACCCAAACTTCCCAATCGGTTGCGCCAGTCGCGCCAGTTCCGCCGCCAGTCTCACCCAAAGTTGGGGTGGCGATTCCCAGCGTACAGAAGGCTACTACCCCAACGCCAACTCCACAGCCAGCAAAAACACCAACTCCACAGCCGGGAAATTACCAAATCATTGATGAGTTCAAACAACAAAGATTTCTCGCACCCAGTCAGCAGATGTTCAAACAATCTCGCTTACCGAGTGCCAAAGTAGACTTTAATGCCCCCGATATGCTGTCAGTATTGATCAGCACTAAAAAATACTTTGACGAGAGATCTAGTAGCGATCCTGACGTACGGCGACAAGGGATTTTGGCAACTCAAGGGGTGACAGTGGCAGATATCCTCAAAACCCTGGATTTCATGATTCTGACACTGCAAGAAGATATCCGTGCCAAACGCGCGATTCGATTGCAAGATGCGACTTTCCTCAATGCTAATTTTAGGGTGATTCAATGGACGGCATTTAATCCCACTGGAAAGAAAGAGCAACGATTGAGGATAACCAAATATGCAGTATTTTCCCATCCCGGCTCGCGCACGCCGACAGCAGAATTCGATTTAGGACTATATGCACTCAAACCAAATGGTGATGCAGATAGAATCCGCACCAAATATACTAAGCAAGATATTATCCAGAGCATTTACGAGCCTGGGGGCAAAGAATTTGGAGCTGTAGAACCCCTAGCTTATCTCAACCGCGAGGGACTAGAATCAGCCTTGATGGAAGGAACAGTGCTGATCGACTTTACCGATGGTACATCTGCATTCTTCAATGTCGATCGCAATAATGGCATTCCCTTCATTAAAGGTCTTGCCCCGCTCGAACAGCAGCGGTATTGGTATTTTCAGCCAGTCGATAATATTAAAGGCTATGGTCGAACTGTAGATAGCAAAATCTCGATTAAGCCCGGTGTCACCTTTGCTGGAGATGTGCTCAATATCGGCTTGGGACGCATGATTGTGACAGAAGATGCCAGCGGTGGCAAATCGGGGCTACGGATGGGCGTTATCGCCGATACTGGCGGTGCATTCCTCCCCAACTTACATCAGCTAGATTTCCTCGCGGGGATATTTGACACTAAGGCAAAATTCAATGAGCGCATTCACAAGTTACCAGAATATGTTAAAGCATATATTCTAGTCAAACGGTGAGGTAGTAGGGGCACGATGCTGTAGGGGCACGATGCTGTAGGGGCACGATGCTGTAGGGGCACGATGCATCGTGCCCCTACTATGGCACGATATGTAAATTATTTAATCTTCGTTCCTAGCGGTGGAAATAGCTATTGCGATCTCCGCGATATTTGTGATATCCACGATATTCGCGACGTACTTCTTGACGATTGCCACGCGGAGAGTAGTATCGATCTGTCACGATAATAACCCGTTCGCGGCGGTTAGCTGCTCGCTCGTGACGATGGCCATATTCGCTATGATTAACACGTCCATTGGATCGATTCCGCAAAGCGGAGGCTTCGCCAACGGAATATTCGTCATTAGTACCTGCAAATGCTGGTGCAGCGATAACAATTGCCAGGAGAGGAAGTATTTTGACTAAGAGATTTTTCATTGGGGGTTTGGGTGATTTGGTTTGGCTGGATGTTTGATTTCCATGTTGCTATCTTATGATTTTTGCCTTTGTTTCTACATCGAGCTAAAGTCACGATAGATTCCCCGATCCTACCTACAGATAGTCATGATGCTAATCCGATCGAAGGGTGACTAAGGTAACGCTCTTCTACATCACCAAGCAACTCAGATTAATGTTATCTTAGATATAATAATTATGTTTCAAATTAGATATCCAAGCTAATGTAGCGAACTTCAATGATAATGGATCTGGCAAAGATATCGCAACAATCCAAATACCAGTAACCTCACTTTCCCACTATCCCATGTAGATGATTTGGCATCACAATATATTCATCTATTTTTAGATGTGAATGAAACTCTTGCAGTTGTTGCCAATGCAATCTGGCAATATTCCCCAATTTATTGACAGATATTTCACCATCAATAAACAAAACCCACCCTCCCCACCAGAATATCCAGCATATGATGAAATGCAGGGCGTTATTTGTGGGGAGGGCGGGTTTTGATTTGGATATTTTAGTAATCGCCCCAATATTCTAGCTAAACCCGCCCCTACAGCTCGCTCCAGGAATTCGGATATATTAATAACAGTCAAAAGATTTAGATGTATAACAGCTTAGACAAAGGCAAGGCTATTCCAATATAAGTCGGGGATATTCTCATCTCAAAATCGCCGAAACTATAGTTTAATTGTGATGATATCACCTATTTTGATAATAGCTGTCGGATTTGAGCGGCGATGGCGTTTTGCTTCGCGTTCGCGCTCAAATTCACGTTCGCGCTCAAATTCACGTTCGCGCTCCAACTCGCGCTCCCGTCGATGTCCGCGATAACGATCTTGTGATTCACCATGACGACGATGATTGGAGTATTCTCTCGGCTGCTCTGCTACCTTCAAGATAATTTGGGAGTGAAGATTGGCGGCTGGTTGCTGAAGGGATGGAGCCTCTATCTTTGTCGTCGTAGCTTGAGAATTTGGGGCAATAGAGATTACCGTGAGCAAGCCAATTGCTAAGGCAGTAAGTTTTGACATAGATGAAAATTCCGATTCGCTGCTAAGGGAAATGAGGTTAGTTTCACTATAGATCGATCGACCGATAATTCTCATCGCGCTAAGGTAATGCTTTTGTCCACGTCTATCTATCTTTAGTCATGGGTTCGACAAAATATTAGATCGAGATTAAATTTAGTTAGGCAGACGGGAATCCACACACCATGACGTTCGCACGAAGCGCGTGGATAGTTCTTACTTACCCCCTGTATCGAAATATTCTCGCCAATAGCTAATCCGACCGTTTTGAACTTCAATGACGATCGCATCATCAGCTTGGCTATGCTTCCCAGTGGCTCTTTCGATGTCTTCATAATGCCATTCCACCGCCGCCAAATTGCCTTCAATAATTATCCGGTGAATGGTAATCTTGATATCAGTATATAGTCGCACAAACTTGGCAACTTCTTCGCGAATTTTGGCTTGTCCCTGCCACCGTTGACTGGGGACGATAAGTTGGGCATCTACTGTAAATAAATGCGCCAGAGCCTCGGCATCTCCGGCAACCCAGGCATCCTTAGCCAGGATAATCAGCGATCGAATATCTTGCGATGATGAAATATTCTTACTTTCAGCTAGATTCATATAAAATATTAAATTAATGAGGATAAATCCGATCGATAGCCATCGTAATAGATTGAAAATTACAGTTTTGCTCACGATACATTTTAACTAATAAATAGTCCCAGTAGGGTGGCATTGCCCACAAACCAAATCGAGATAAAACAAGGGATTTGCATCATTTTTATCGATATCAACCTCTTTATAAATCACTCGTTAGCGTAGCCTCTCCATCAGGAGAATCGATCTGTACATTTTATTATGATTTCTCACCAACAAACAGTGATTTGATTAAACCGATAATGGATTTGTGGGCAATGCCCACCCTACGGAATTTATTACTGGAGTGAGGATGATTTTCCCATCCTCAACCTCGATATCAAAATATTCGCTAGATTGGATTTGGTCTATAATGCCTTTGGGTAAAGTAAGCTGATGTTCGGTTGTTAATTTAGCAACCACTCTTGATGCTGGAAAGTGTTGGGTGCTATTGGTGCCATCGGAATGGCTAATAGTAACAGAATATCCCTGTTGATATGCTTGATGATGTTTTCCCCGCACTCCTTTACTAAAATCGTACTCTGGGAGCAAATCGTCTTCATCAATGTTTGAAGGAGTATAATTAGTCTTGTTCATATATTCCGATCTCTCGGTTAGTGGCAAAGCGAAAAATATCGAATTCAATGTTAATCGAGATCGAGCTAAGTGAGCACAATAGCAATGCTCGATCGAATTTCAGCAATTATGCTCTTTTCGATCGATCCTAATAATTCTAAATTAGAGCCAGTAAATGAATTATAGATATGAGATATCGACGTGTTCGAGTAGCAGGAGGTACTTACTTTTTTACTGTTGTTACTCACGATCGTAGACCATTTTTGTCCGAACCAGAAAATATCGATCTGCTGCGTAATGCTTTTAAGTATGTAATGGTTACTCATCCTTTTTCGATCGATGCTATCTCTATTTTACCAGACCATATTCATTCGATTTGGACGCTACCATTAGGGGATAGTAATTTTTCAACTCGCTGGCGACTAGTCAAAAGTTATTTTACGCGCCACTGTCAGCAACAGTATCGTGGTGAAAGATCGGCATCTAGATTTGATAAACAAGAGCAAGCAGTTTGGCAACGGCGTTTTTGGGAACATCAAATTAAGGACGATCTGGATTTTACGCATCATTTTGATTATATTCATTATAATCCGGTAAAACATGGGTTAGTCGCAGCTCCAAAAGATTGGCAATTTTCTAGTTTTCATCATCATGTTCGTGCTGGCATCTATAGTTTGAATTGGGGTAGCTCTTCTTCAAGCGTAGGTTGGGTTTCGAGGCTCAACCCAACCTACATACCCCAACATTTTGAACATTCTAGAGATGTTGGGTTTCGAGGCTCAACCCAACCTACATACCCCAACATTCTGAACATTTTAGAGATGTTGGGTTATTTCGTTCCGAAAGGCTACGCCAACGAGGCTCAACCCAACCTACATACCCCAACATTTTGAACATTCTAGAGATGTTGGGTTATTTCGTTCCGAAAGGCTACGCCAACGAGGCTCAACCCAACCTACATACCCCAACATGGTTTCGAGGCTCAACCCAACCTACATATCCATTAAAAAGGGTGGGCAATTATTGCCCACCCTGGATGTTTATCGAAATTTAGAATCGATTAGCCGAGAATAGATTTGGCTGTAGCGACGACGTTATCGACGGTGAAACCGAATTTGTCCATACATACGCCACCAGGAGCGGAAGCACCAAAACGATCGATTGTTACCAAACCGCCATCGATGCCGACGAAACGGTGCCAACCCATGCTGCAAGCTGCTTCGACGGCGACGCGCTTGGTGACTGCTTTGGGTAAGACAGACTCTTTGTAGGCTGCATCTTGTTCGTCAAAACATTCCCAGGAAGGCATGGAGACGACGCGAACTTTTTTGCCTTCGGCGGTGAGTTTTTCGGCTGCGGTGACGCAGAGGCTGACTTCAGAGCCAGTACCGATGAGGATGATGTCAGGGGTACCTTCGGAGTCAACGATCGTGTATGCTCCTTTGGCAACTCCGGCGATCGAAGTACCTGCCAAGTTAGGTAGGTTTTGACGAGATAATGCGAGTAGGCTAGGAGCTTGTTTGTTTGAACGCTCGATCGCCACCTTATACGCCCCAGAAGTCTCGTTACCATCGGCGGGACGGATTACGGTCAAATTGGGAATTGCGCGCAGGGAAGCGATGGTTTCGATGGGTTGGTGAGTGGGGCCATCTTCACCTTGGCCGACGGAATCGTGAGTCATTACCCAGATGGAGCCAGCTTGAGACAGTGCGGAGAGGCGAATTGGTGCCCGCATGTAGTCACTGAAGATCAGGAAGGTTGCACCGTAGGGAATCAAGCCGGAGTTGTGGAGGGCGATACCATTACAGATGGCTCCCATTGCATGTTCGCGCACGCCGAAGTGGACGTTGCGATTTTGGAATTGACCCTTTTGGAAGTCGCCCAAACCTTTGAGTTCGGTGAGGTTGGAGTGGGTTAAGTCAGCGGAACCGCCGATTAAGCCGGGTAATACTGGTGCGAGTGCATTGAGGCATTTTTCGGAGTGTTTCCGACTGGCAACTGCTGCATCTGCGGGGGTGTAGGTGGGGAGTACGCTGTCCCAACCCGTGGGGAGTTTACCAGAGACCAATCCGTTAAATTCGGCGGCTGCGTCGGGGTATTTGGCGGTGTAGGTAGCGAGGGTGGCGTTCCAGGCTGCTTCGGATTGGGCACCTGCATCGATGGCTTGGTGCATGTGAGCTACTGCGTCGGCGGGTAGTTCAAATGGTGCGTGGTTCCATTCGAGTTGGGCGCGGGTGAGTTCGATTTCGGCGGAGCCTAATGCTGCACCGTGGATCCCTGCGGTACCGGATTTGTTGGGGGAACCGTAACCGATGATGGTGGTGACTTTGATCATCGTGGGTTTGTCGGTGACTGCTTTGGCTGCGGCGATCGCGGCTTCGATTCCGGCTAAGTCGGTGTTACCATCTTTGACATGGATGGTGTGCCAACCGTAAGATTCAAACCGTTTGGATACGTCTTCAGTGAAAGCTACGTCGGTGGAACCATCGATCGAGATATGGTTGTCATCATACAGGACGATCAGTTTACCTAGACCCCAGTGTCCGGCGATCGAAGCCGCTTCACCAGAAATCCCTTCCATATTACAACCATCGCCGACGATAACGTAGGTGTAATGATCGACAATAGTTGCATCGGGCTTGTTAAATTTAGCCGCTAAATGCGCTTCAGCTAGAGCCAAACCTACGCCATTAGCAATCCCCTGACCGAGAGGGCCAGTAGTTACTTCGATTCCGGCAGTTTCAAAGTTTTCGGGGTGTCCAGGGGTGCTAGAACCCCACTGACGGAAGTTTTTGATATCGTCCATACTGACGCTATCGTAGCCAGTGAGATGCAATAGGGCGTATTGCAACATCGAACCATGTCCGGCGGATAATACAAACCGATCGCGGTTGAACCATTGGGGGTTTTTGGGGTTGTGGTTCATAAATTTTTGCCACAACACATAAGCCATCGGAGCCGCACCCATTGGTAAACCAGGGTGTCCAGATTTGGCTTTTTCGATCGCATCTACAGCGAGAAAGCGGATGGAGTTAATCGAGAGTAAGTCTACTGATTGAGCTGTAACAGGCATGATTTATATTAATTTAACTACTAGATAGTAAATTTAGGTGGTTCGATCGCCACCCAGACAAGGGCCGTTCGATCTGCATCCAACGTAACAATTGCTAACCATCATCCCATCTGCTGGAAGCATGGGCAAGGGCATGGACTTTAATTTATCACCATGTTCGTTGTTCTGGAGCCGCAGAGGTCGAATAATGGTTCGCCGTAACTTATTAGTCTAATCCCCTGAGCCTCGGCGATCGCCGAATCGAAGGTAACTGTATACTGTTTTCTATCGATCGATAGACTCCAAATTCCCTCGCTAATTAACTCAAATTTGATTCCGTGAGACTTGAGAATATTGGAAGTAGTAAATAACCGTTCGATTTCTGCTGCGGTAATCGGGCTGGGTGGTAATGGTTGAGATATTTCCGCTAGATCTGCAACTACATCCATTGCGACTAGATCGTCTACAGCGGGGCGCAATGGTGGTGCGTCGAAGATTTTGTCGAATTCTGCGAGTAATACGCCTTCCTCGGCAGGATCGGCACTCATGACGGCTTGTTCGATGAAGTTGGGTACTTGGGCGAGAATGGGTTGGAGATTGCCAACTACAGATTGGAAGGCATCGATGCGATCGCGTAGTTTGCGGTAGACTTTAGCTTCGACGGTGCCATCATAGTAGAAGTTGTGAATCCTGACGGTAGGGGCTAATTGTCCGATTCGATCGATCCGCCCGATTCTTTGTTCGACTCTCATCGGATTCCACGGCATATCATAGTTAATTAATACGCTACAGGTTTGGAGATTTAAGCCTTCGCAAGCTGATTCGGTACAAAGTAAAACTTTGATTTCACCTGTGCGGAATGCTGATTTGATTTTTTCTTTAGATATTTGTAACCACTTATCTCCCTGATAAATTTCACCACCGCGCCCAGAGTAGCAAGCTACCTGATTGCCATAAATTTGATAAAGATTATCGCGGAGATAATCCATCGTGTCTGTATATTGGGTAAAGACGATCGCGCTTTCTCGTTGGTTTAGTTCTTGGCGAAGAATGATGAGAAAATTGGAAAGTTTACTATCTTCGCCTGTATTCTCAAACTGGCGGAGGATTTTTTCTAATTCAGCGATTTCTCTGGGATCTGTTGGTTGGGCGAAGAAGGATTCCAAGCCTTGAATGATACTATCATCGGCATCATCGATATCGTTGAGATCGTCGGGGGTAATACTGATTCCTTCTAGACGACGTTTCAGAGATTCTTTGACTGCATAAAAGGAACTGGTGAGTCGTTTGCGATAGAGCGTCATCAAAAAGCCTAATGCTTTGCGATTTTCCTTTTGGGCGAGTTGATAGAAGTGGCGGACATAATCACTGACGACTTGATAGAGTTTTACTTCCCGTAGGGGTTCTAGGACGATCGCATTATCACTGACAATTCGAGTGGGGATATCTCGATCGAGGATACCATGACGATAGTATTCCCGCAGGGTATCGCGGGTATGGCGGAACATCAAATCTTTGAGGGGTGTATTCGTAGTAAGATATTGGCGGGAAGCTGCGATAAATTCCTTATCTTGGATACATTGTTTATAGTCGATACTTTTTCTACCTGTTTGCCAAGTATCTTGAAGACGATGGGCGAGTAATTTATCTTGTTTACTGAAATGAGCATTTAATCTAGGGCAAGGTTTACCACCGCGTTTGAAGTAATCGGTAGACATCTGTTGCCAGAAGGTTAAGGTATTTCGATCTATTTCACCGCTGAGTGTGGCAAAATAATTGCAGAAATTATCGCTATAACTCCAATGCCCAGACAATCCGAGCAAGTTTAATAGATCGAAAATCTCGACTGGATCTATTTGCATCGGTGTTGCCGAAAGTAAGATTAGGGAGCGTGTACGCTCTCTTAATTTTTGGAGTAATTCTAATAGTCGATTGGGTGTATCTTTACGTTGTTGGGGGCTGCGGCGACGGGCGTGATGCGCTTCATCTAAAATTACTAAATCCCAAGGTTCGGCGGATAATAATTCTTTTGCTCTGTCACTGCGGCGGATGAGATGGGATGATGCGAGAATGAGATTGGTGGTATTCCAAGGATTGCTCGTAGGTGCAATTGTCACGCCATGCGGATCTGTAAATTCGCCTTGACTATAACTCCAGAAATTGAGATTAAATTTTTCGCGTAATTCTTGTTGCCATTGATTTTGAACGCTGGCGGGTACTAATAATAAAACGCGCTGAACTTTTTGGCTGGTGAGTAGATATTTGAGAATTAAGCCAGTTTCGATCGTTTTTCCCAATCCTACTTCATCAGCGATGAGGAAATTGCAGGGGAAATTATTGGCAACTCGGCGCAAAATCTTGAGTTGATGCGCCCACGGGGAGATCGGAATCGATTTGAGACAGAAATCTAGACAGCCAGGATGCTGGTGGAGGTTGGCGAGGAGATCGAAGAGTGCTTGTTCTTTAAGTAATAAGTAATAAGGAATAAGTAATAAGTTTTCTTCTGGATCTCCCTGATTACTTAATTCTTCTTCCGAATCTTCTCTCTTACTTATTACTTGTTCCTTATTACTTATTACTTCTTTTTCGTCTTCTGGGTTCCAATCGGGGATGGATTTGGGTGTATGAGTGAGCAATTTACGAAGAACTGCTTCGGGTAGATCGAAGATGCTCACATTGGCGGCTAATCCGTGCCAGAGTCGATCGAATCTCGTTACTTCTTCATCTACCCTCTCACCATCTCTGCCGCCTTCCCAGCCGCAATAGACGTGGAAGGATTCGACATTGTATTCCCATCCGGCTACTGATTCATTATTGGAGCCGCTAAATACTAATTTATTGCCATCGGTATCGGTGAAGATGCCGACTTTTTCATGGAAGATATGATGTCTATCTATGGCTGTATTTTCATCTGTTGGCATCCCATTAACTTTCGTGGGAATGGCGATTTTGATATCGAGACTACCAGTTTCAATCAGCCAACTAAGGATTTCTAAATGTTTGAGTTGGACAAAGTTTTCGGGTGGTTGGAGCGCGGCGGTTAGTCTGGCGTTGACAATCTCTCGGAGGGCATAACCTTTTTCGATCGCATCCAAATCTTCGGGACTAAATTGACAGCCCATAATCAATCGAATTTTACCGTGATTATGCAGCATTGCCCCCAATCCTCGCGCTACTCTACTGAGAATTGCACTATTGAAAAAACCAGACTTGCGATCGTATTGCACGGCACATTCTAACGCGGGAATATAGAATTCAGCGATCGGGTTATTTTCATTACTGGAGTAGCTAATTCGCCAGGATCGATCGGGGAGCATTAAATTAAGTAATAAGTAATAAGTTAGGGTCTGTAGGGGTAGGTTTATGCAAGTAGCTACCGATACTTACAAATAATCTCTGAGCAAAACCTACCCTCCTCACTAGCTATCTCTGAATTGTATCTAATAAGTAATGAGTAATAAATTAGGGTCTGTAGGGGTAGGTTTATGCAAGTAGCTACCGATACTTACAAATAATCTCTGAGCAAAACCTACCCTCCTCGCTAGCTATCTCTGATTTGTATCTAATAGGTACATTAGTCAAAGGGATTGGTTTCTAAAGTGAACTCAGCAGGTAATCTGGTATCAACAATATCCTGCAAACATTCATCAAAATCGTTACCTTGCCAAGTACCGATAGTTTTTAGATGGGCGAGTAAAGATGCTCCGGTGGAGAAAGTTAATTCTTCTTTGGCTTTGATGAATTGTAGAAAATTGAGTGTTTCAACAATTAAGCGATCGGGCGTAGAATTGAGTTCTTGTAATAGTTGTTCTTTGATTGTCATAAATTCATCCTACAAATTTACGGTATTCAGAAATTGCCGCTATATAATCCTCATTATATCGTCTTGAGTTGTGGCGGAGATCTACCCACCCCGCCTACGGGATTCACCCCGACTTGGAGGGGATTTTGTACCCTGGTGCTTCGTTGCTAACCGCCCGCGACTAAAGTGCGGGCTAGTGTAATTAAGTCCACTTAAGTGGACTTTTGGCTAGTAGCCCGCGATTTATCTGCGGGGCGGTTGATGACGAAGAACTAGGATTTCAAAGATTCTCCGCTAATAACTAATCCACCCTAGCCATAACTTAAACTCAACTGCTCCACCACAACCTTCGCCTTGATCTCGTCCATTGCTAATCGCAATGAAACTAGGGTGGCGTATTCTGAGGTGCTGGTGGGGAATACTTTGAGGGCGATTTCCATTGTTTTCATCAGGGCATCGCTGTCGATGAGTCCGGTGTTTTGCATGAAGCGGCGCACTAATTGGGGGTTGTGTTCTTCTTCATAAATGGCAATGATGATGTGGAGGGCATCGACTAGATGGGGTGAGAAAAATTCGGCTTCATTGAGGGTGAAGGCGCGTTTTTTGAGGCGTTCTTTGGGGGTTAAAAGTTTGCACATGCCACCAGTAGAAGTAATGAGTTTGTAGACTTTGCTCAAGTCTTCGACATTAAAACCACCAATTGCTAGGGCTAATTGTCGGGCTTCATCGAATACAAATTCTCGCGCCTTGAAGGCATCCCAGGCTAATAGATACCACTGAGTGAGGGGATCGAATCCGGCGGTGTCGGTTTGGACGAGTTTACGGAAGCGGTAATTGGCGATGGCGCGGCGGGCTTCGGCGAAGGCTACTTCTGGGCGGACGGGTTCGCCACTACTATCGAGGATGGGATAAGCACTAGAAAATACGTTTAGGGCGGGACCAAATGCACTCAGGTAGAGGTCGATTCCGGTGATGTCGTTGGCTTCAAATTCTACGGCGCGTGCTTCGACGATGTTGACGACTTGGGGGCGCAAATCGTCCCACCAAGCTAATCCAGCATCAGGATCGCGTTTGCGACAGACTAAGAGGACGGTGCTGGCGACAGAGTTTTTCTTGGCTTGATGGAGATTTTGGGGATTTTCGGTACTTACCGACCAAGATGCGGTGATCTCGAAGCCACCATCGATCAAAGATTTTGCCAGTACATCCCACGCGCCAGGATCTTTGTGATTGAATTGGACTGTCATCACGCCATCGGGACGCAATACGCGATGGTATTCATTAAAAGCCAAGAGCATTTTGGCTTCATAATCTAACTGTGCCAACTTTTCAGGCTTTTCGCCCATGTTCCGAAAGCGGGAAGGATTGGCGACGGCTTCGCGATCTTTGTCGGTGAGTTCGCTATCAAATAATTCTGGATACACGTCATCTAATACTCGTTTCATCCAGACGTAGAAGAAGTCGGATAGTTCGGCATATTGGATGGTGCCATAGTAAGGTGGATCGGTGATGATGGCATCGACGGATTCATCTGGAATGTGGAAGAGGCTGTCGGCGGAGGATTGGGAGATCTGAGGGAGTAATGAGTAAGGAGTAATGAGTAATGAGTTTTCTTGGAAGTTTGGGATGGTGGGGTTTGTATGAGATGGGACACCAAGATAGGTGCAAAGAGTATCATATTCAGACGTAAACACATCAGCACAGGAATTCCATAATTCACCAGCACCATTGGTTTCTGGATAATTCCACATCAGGTTTAATGAATGTTGTGTAGAACCCTTCTGGATACAAGCTCTTGCTGCGTTATAGATGACCATTCTACAATTGGCATCAGCACATCGATCGAGTACCAATGCCAAATAAGTAATAATCGCATTCGCTCTATCTAATTCATCCTTACCCAATTCTGCCCCTTCGACTCCGCTCAGGGCAAGTCGAATCTTTGCCTTCGCTTGTTGGATAATATCTACATAGGTAACAAGAGTCAGTAGTTGACGAGGATTGAATAATTTTGACCATCGATCGATCCCATATCGAAGCAACTCATCTGTCTTTAATCCAGCATACACTTCCACGTCAGGAATCAGATTTTCCCAACCATCTTTAATCGCTTCCTCGGCTCTCTCTACCCCTGCTAAATCTGCCGCCGTCGGGGTTCTAAATTCCAAACTACCTTTACCGCGCTTGTAAGCCACGGCATATAGTTGATGCCCAAATTTGCCCGCTTGTGCTTGAGCTTTGATGACATCATCTTCAATTACACTGCTACAATTCGGACATTTTCCCACGCCGCGTGCGATCGAAACCGTAAGATCGGGATCGTATTCCTCATTGTCAGTTACTATTGTCGCCCCACTTCCCTTCGCACCCTTCACCAACTCAAAATCTACCCGTTTTTGCTGGGGATTGGGAATTGGTTTAACAGCGTACCAATCACTCGTAACCTTTCTTTCTTGACCTTTTCCAGCATAATTACTAGTTTTGCTTAACCACCAATTTGGACTTAATGGTACGATCGATTCACAACAGGGACAAACCACAGTATGCGCCCAGAGATAATTTTGCGCTGTCTCGCCGTCGGGATTAGGAAAGAATTCCGCCAACCTGGTTTCGGCTTCATCGCCCACCCACTTCACCCATTTATCGATATCCACCTGCAAACCCGCCCCAAATTTGAGCGGATATTCCATCGCTGCTTTCATCGTCACTACCGCCACGGGATTGAGATCCGATGCGATGACATTCAACCCATACCGCGCGGCTTCAAAGGGGATACTTCCGCCGCCAGCGAAGGCATCGAGGATGGTGGGATTGGTTTTCCCCCAAGTTTTTTCGCATAGTGCGTGGACTTTTTCCTTGGCTACATCGCTGGGAGTGGTTTTGTAGAGCTTGGTATCCCCATTCGGCTTGCCCTGAGCGGAGCCGAAGGGTACAATGCCTAATAATTGCGCGAATTCCTCTTTTGTCACATCAGCGGGTAACAGGGAAGCCAATATCGACGCGCGGGAAAATGACAGCGGTTTGCGGGAGTACCATCGATGCAATCCTTTGAAGGGGTTGCCGCCGTTTTCGTATTGCACCTGCTCGTTGAGCATTTTGACGGGCATGATTTTTTCGATGAAGAGTTTAATTCGTTGTGAACTCTTTATAAGTATGATTTCTTCAATAAGTGGTTGAGTTCGTCGTGAACTATCCAATGAGTTATTATCATTTCCACGCTGCACCCGCTCGTCGAGCATTTTGATGGGTGTGGGTTTTTCAATATTTACTTTGTTTTCTTGGCTTTTCATTGGGGTTTGGGAAATGCGGGGGTGTTGGTGTTTGGCGGAGATCTACCCACCCCGCCCGTTGGGCACCCCTCCGAGGAGGGGATTTTCATGCGAGATTTTCTTGAAAGGGCTTTTAGATCGCCCCCTGGGGGGCTTTAGAGAGAGATGTCTGCTTGAAAACGCGAATGCTAGCGTGCAAAGTCCCCTCCTCGGAGGGGTGGCGCGTAGCGACGGGGTGGGTAGATCTCCGCCACTAATCAAACAACACCCTCATTGCTTTAAGTGCATTCGATCGACCATTAGTAATCAATGCAAACCAATAGTTAGCTTCTTCATAACTCATCGCCGCGATCGATTGAGCAATCTTGATAATGCGATCGGGTTTAGAAATTGGTTGCAGTACTTGAAATAAAATTGCTAAAGTCACACCAAATTCTTCGGTGATAATGTAAGCAGACTGGCGTTTATATGATAGGGTTTTCGGATCATAATTATTAGCTTTCAAGGCATCATAAATTACTTGTCTAACTAAGACTAAAGATTGTCCTTGGATTTTTCCTATCTGTTTTGATTTAGGGCAGCATTTTTCTCCAGCTTTTTTGTAGCTGCGTTGCCAAAGTGCGATCTCAAAGTTATTATTGTCGAGAGGTTCGACACGGAGTTCAAAGGCTTGCATCGATCGAGTAGGGGAGGGGTTATCTTAGAATACCCATCGATCGAATATTTCAATCATCGTAGGTTGGGTTGAAGAATGAAACCCAACGCCCCCACAAATTCGGGTGGTGGATGTTGGGTTTCGCTCTGCTCTACCCAACCTACGAATTCTTATTTCTGAAGATCGCTTTCAATCTCAATCGTTCGATTTGATTACGATCGAGTGCTTGCTTCATCGCTTGCATCTCTACTCCTTGGGCTTCGATTTCTGTTGCTAGATCTAGAGATACCTTTAGATATACATCAGCCTGAGTATCGGGAGCATTAAGCAGATTATTAATAGTCGAAAATAGAGATTGAAAACCACGCACGTTACCTTGATATTCTAGCTTGACAAATTGCTCACCTGTTTGGATCGCTACAGTCTGATCTATTTGCAGGGGTAGTTTACTTAATTGAGGTAGAGTGACACCTAGCTTACGATAATCTAAGATTCGATCGACTGATAGTTCTAGAGATTCGATGGATTTAACTTGTCGATCGCTACAGATATCGCTAAACTCAGTAAATACCGTATTAATACTCCCATCTAATTCGATTAGTGGGGATAATTGAGTTATTTTAATCTGCTCAACACGATATTCTGTTTCATCTTCACGCTCACTAGCTAAAGAGAGAGGAACTAAGCGAGTTTCTTTAGTAATAGTTTCATCATTGCCATAGTCAGCGATCGCCTTAAACATCGTAATAATATCGATGCTAGTCTCATATTCATCAGACGGACGAAACTCGCGAACTAATACATTATTCTGATAAAGAGTGACTTTAAGTGCGCCTTTAGCTTTCCATTTTATTCTGGCATTATTGGCAACTAATTGGGCACTGAGTTCGATTTCTTTGGGTGCGGGTGGTTGGAGAATACCGCGATGATAAAGTATCATCTCATCAGAAAATTCAATATTTGCGGGAAGAGTTAGTGCCTCGCCTGTTTTAATAAATAACTTATCCCCAACTTTGAGATCCCAATCACCATTTTGCAAGCCTTGACGAATTGTATCTCTGAGTAAACTAATTTCACCCTCTAATAAAATATTCAACTCTAATTTAGATGCAAAAGTATCGCGGAGAGATTTAGTACTCACAGAATCTAGTCCCGCCGACCAAACTTTTTGTAAGATGTAGATTGGTGCAAAAGGTTTAGCTGTTTCAGTCTGACGAATTTTCTCACAATCTTTGAGAGCTTTGAGAATTACATCTTGCTGGTTATTCTTGCCTTTAATATTGCCCGTATCTTGAGCGGGTAAAACATAGTGCAATAAACCTTGCGGTGCTTTGACTGGATCTTGAGCAGGATAAAAGAGATGACGATAGGTATTTGTGAGAGCGACTCTTACTTCTAGATCTTTAATCCCTTTACGTTTTTCGAGTTCTTTTTGTTGACTCTCTGATAGATCTTCTAAACGGCTTTGGCTACTGAGAATATTATTAATCGCCCGATATTCTCGCCCTAATTCAATCGCCCGTTCTAATTGTTGCTTATCGGGGACTAGAAATAACAGGCGGTTGCGATATTTCCGAAAGGTTCCAGATGTTCCGGTATGATTGAAAATGCGATCGACTAAAGATGGTGGCGGCGAATTGCATTCGGTGACGGTGGCTTCATCAAAATCAATCAGACATAACACCACATTATCGGGTGTATCGTCTACATCTGCGGGGCTATCTGGGGCACTGACGAGGTTAAATGCTCTTTTGGCGAAAATACTATCCCGCCTGTCTCTGAGGTCATCCTTGGCGGTTGTGCGCCCGATTTGTTCGCGTTCTTGAGTGATGATTTTATTGATCGATGGTTCTTCCCGAAAGCGAGAAATTGTGGTAATCGGATCGCTATCTAGATACCAAGCGACAGATTGCAATTTAGCTAAAACAGTATCGACATATCCTAATTCTAGATTAGGTGTAAATAGGGATAAATTTAATTCCGATCGATGAATACCTGCGGAAGTCCCCTGAGTCAGAGAATGCAAGAAAATCGTCCGCCCTACCCAACTACTATAAGGAGGTTTACCCGCTGCGATATATTCAGCATCTTGAATTTGGGCATAAGCTTCGCGCCCACTAGGATTATAGATGTCTGCGCCAATTGATTGCCGCATTGCCGATCGTTCGAGTCGGGTGGTGAGATCGTTGGTAATTTCGTCGCTGATGCCGATCGGGATATGATGAGGATGAATTAAAGGTATCCAAGTCGAATCTGTAAATTCCTCTTGATGTTGCCATAAGTATCGGACAACTTGAGCGAATAACCGCAACGCGCCGCGAGTTTTCTGGAAATTGGGAATCGATGCAATCTTTTTGGTGAGGAGATTGAATAATTCGGGATGGAAGGGATAACTTTGCTCGATCGCGGTAACATAACTAGCATCTTTACAAGCATCGGGGAGATCCGATCTTGTGGTACGATAACTATTCAAATATGCCGAAGCTGCGGATTTAGCCGCCGTCTCATCTACGCTGGTAAATAGCCGCTGTTTGACAATATTATAAATTTCGACATCGGTAGATGGACTTAATACCCGCTCTTGTCGAGCCGACGCGCGGAGCAATTCTTGTAAATCGTTAGTTTCTTCTGCAAAAGTGTCCGCCGTCGAAGCCAGCGAATAGACAAATACCAAGTTATCGCCAGCAGCGGCTAAATCCATCAGCGCGAATAAGAAAGCCACCAACTGCTCGCTCGCATTACTATTCTTCCCTACCTGTTTCGCTTTGGCTTTGCGTAAATAACAGGCAATTTCATCTAAAACAATGACGCTCGGCTTCCCTTCCACCAGCCGCTCTAATACCGAAGTTCCGGGCGCAATCCCACTCTTATCGCTCCCCTGCAATAACTGATATCCAGCCACCCCACCGATTTGATAGGCAATTTCACCCCAGAGCGTATAGGTAGTTATCCCCGTATCAGCATGATAAATCCCATTTTCGGGATCTAAATCTCGACCATCAATGGCTGCTACTGCTACATTACAACTAGGCAGAGCATCTAAATCCACAAATCGCTCTAACCCGGCGATCGATCGTCCCTGCTTACAAATATGCCATAATGCAATTTGGTCGTGTGTCTTACCACCACCAAAGCTGGTTTCCAATCGAATTACAGGCGAACCCGCAGACTTACCTGATAGCCTGCTAAATACCTCGCGAATCAGAGTTTTAATCCCATCCGTGGGGAAAGTATTACTAAAAAAAGCATTCGCATCCTGATACACTAATGGTGCTTTACCCTCCACCACCAGCCGCAACTTCGCTGCAAACAAGTCTAGAGATAGTTCCCCTGTCGAAATTTCAGATCTGGGAATACAGGTGGTAAAGATCGTCGGGAGCATATGAGTATAGCCAGGGAATTTAGCTTATATTGCCCACAAGCAGCTACAACTGAGTCATGCGATGTACTTTTTTATACTCGATCGAGATATTTCTAGCGAGTTTTCCCAGCTAAGGGATGAGGATTTAATAATATACCCAACCTACTTGTCTCTCCCCCTACATCGCTAGTGAGGAGGGCGGGTTTGAATGAATCTCTAGTAAAAGCGGTATCGATTTCATAAACAAAGCCATCTACAAATCCCTCACCCCTCTCCCCTACGCACCAGAGCAGGTTAAGATCGAATTAGGATGTGCAGTAGTTATTTAAAGTAATTTTAAAGTTGTGGTTAAGATTGGGATCTTAGGATTGGGTACTGTTGGTACGGGTGCGGCGCAGATTTTACTGGATGCGGTGGGTAGACATCATTTACTGCAATCGGTGGAGATTCATCGGGTGGGGGTAAAGTCCCTGGATAAAACTCGTGCGGTAGATTTTGCGAGTGGGGTGGTGACGACAGATTTGGAATCGATCGTCACAGATCCAGCGATCGATATTGTGGTGGAAGTAATGGGTGGGATGGAGCCTGCTCGCAGTCTGATTTTGAAAGCGATCGAACATGGCAAACACGTAGTTACAGCAAATAAGGCGGTAATCGCTCGGTTTGGGGATGAGATTTTTACGGCGGCGAATCGAATGGGTGTCTATGTGATGCTCGAAGCTGCTGTGGGTGGCGGGATTCCAGTTATTCAACCTTTGAAACAGTCGCTCAGTGTCAACCGGATTCAACGGGTGATGGGGATTGTCAATGGTACGACGAATTATATCCTCACGCGGATGACTGTTGAGGGTGGGGAGTTTGCCGATATTCTCGCCGATGCTCAGAAGTTGGGCTATGCGGAGGCAGATCCGACTGCTGATGTGGATGGTTTGGATGCGGGGGATAAAATCGCAATTCTGGCATCTTTGGCGTTTGGGGGGCGGATTAAGCGGGATGATGTGTATTGTGAAGGGATTCGGAAAATCAGTGCGACGGATATTAATTATGCGCGGAAACTAGATTTTGTTGTGAAATTATTGGCGATCGCCGAAACTGTTGATGGTGGTGCGGTATCGGTGCGGGTACATCCGACTTTTGTACCGAAAGATCATCCTTTGGCGACGGTAAATGGAGTCTACAATGCGATTTTAGTCGAGGGCGAACCCTTGGGTCAAGTAATGTTATTCGGCCCTGGTGCTGGTGCTGGTGCGACAGCTTCGGCGGTGGTTTCAGATATTCTGGCTCTTGTCGGGGTGATGGCAAGTAATCCAGCACGAGAAGATGCGGTAACGTCGCCAAATACGGCTCTTCATCCGTTATTAAGTTGTTCTCACGAACACTATAGTAAGATGGCGACTTTGGCTGGATTGCGGAGTAGTTTCTATGTCAGATTCTTATGTCTAGATGTACCTGGAGTAATTGGTAAACTCGGTACTTGTTTTGGGGCGCATCATGTGAGTATCGAATCGATCGTCCAAACTGGCTTTCATGCCGATCGAGCCGAAATTGTCGTGGTGACTTATGATGTGTCTGAGGGTGATTTTTATTCAGCTTTAAAAGAGATCGAGCAATTGGATTCGATCGCCAGTATTCCCAGTATCATTCGAGTACTGTAATCAATACCTAACTTGAGGAGTAGTAAGTGCGATCGACGGAACATACTTCACGTCTATTTACCACAGATTTAGCACAGGAAGCATCCTCTTTAAGCAGGTGTAGATCGATCCGCCTCTAGTCTAAAGCGAACAATTACCCGAACCTAATTTTAAGCGATCGATCGCCGATCGAATATTACTCGAACATCGTTTTCATCGTGAATATACTGAGGTCACTTTATTATTTCAATTGTTATGCTTGTGGAACTGATTAAAACCGATCGTTTTAAAGGGGTTTCCAATGATTTTTATTATTCCGCTCATTTTTGGTGCTGTAGCGTTGCTTACTGGTGGTGCTGGAGTTCTAGCTGGACTTGACGGGATGGCGAATGAAGAACAAGCGAATGAAATTGCTGAAGATGCACAAGATCGCCATGAATATGCTTGTGAAGTTATTGAAGAAGTGCGTGAAGCAACTCAAGATTTAGCCGCACAGTATGGTGAAAATAATATTGCAATTAAACAGCATACATTCGGCCGTTTTCAAACTTTCGTCGAGCGGATTGGGCAAAAATGCTCTTATCAAGATAAAGTATTTTTAGAAAATTTTGAAGGAGCTAAACCAGAACAAATTAAAGAATATCAAGCACTAAGATTAGATGCGATTTCTATTGCTACAGGTGGGCTGAAAGTAATGACAACAGGAAGCATGGTAGCTCAAAGTACCACTGCACTTGTCGGGTTGTTTGGTACTGCTAGCACTGGAACAGCAATTGGTGGATTAAGCGGAGCTGCGGCTCATAGTGCTACTTTGGCGTGGTTAGGCGGTGGATCTTTAGCCACAGGTGGTGGTGGAATGGCGTTGGGTTCAGTTGTATTAGGCGGAATTGCCCTTGCGCCAGCTTTATTAGTTGGTGGTTTCATGTTAGGCTCAAAGGGAGAAAAAGCCCTTACGAAAGCTGTTGAATATCAAGCATATATAGATGTTGAGATTGAAAAGATTATTGCTATTGAAGAGTTTCTGTACAAAGTACAAGATCGAATTTGTGAAGTAGGAAACTTAGTAAATGAATTAGATAGTCGAGCGATCGATATATTAGATAAACTTGAGTCAAGATCGTTTGATGTAGATCGAGATGCTGCAACATTTCAGCGACTCGCTCTTTTGATGAAAGCATTGAAAGAAATTATGGATACACCAATCATAGGTAATAATGGTCATATTAATTCAGCAACAAATAATTTTATAGATCGCTATAATAATTTTTAGTTATCTATGAAACTATAATAATTATTGGATAATATATCTCATTTAATTTAAAGCTCATATCAATAAATGACTAATATCCGATCTTCGATAAATACGATTCGATGTGCTGATTCAGTTATCAGCCCATTCATAGCTATTAATGATGTTTTTAGGTACGGACAGGAATATTTAAAGGTTGTAGAAGAAGAACAAACTAAACGTGATGAAATCGAGGCTTGGCGACAAACAACTTTAGCTGATATTAGTTCAAAGAGAGAATTAGTTATAGGATATCTCGATCGCTCTTTTGATGAAAGATCGGAAAATTTTAAATCACTCTTTCAAATAGTCGAGCGAGCAATATCTACAGAGGACAATTATCAGCTAAGTTTGACTCTAGATGCGATCGTTGAGTTGGCAAATTCTAGTCCATTTCAAGATCTATCCGATCTATCTAAAGTCAAAGCTGCCCTTAATAATCCCAATCATGTATGGGAATTGTAAGCTATGATGCACTTATAATTATACTGAGAACGCTATTTTACCCATTTAGATCTAACCAGTCTGTTAAATTGCTAATTTGAGTAAAATCCAAAGCTGCATCATATAAATCTTCTAGCTGCTCTAAAGATAACTCCATCACCCTTACCAATACCTCTGCGGATACATCGCCTACTCGTTTCTTTAACAAACGCAGCACGAAATCTTGCCGACCCTTAATTTCACCTTTCTGTTCGCCAATTTGTTGGGCTTCTTCCAACTTCTCTAAATACAACGGTGATAACTGCATAATCAACTCCTGCTCTTCTGGTTCTATTGTCTCTCTTGCTTCGAGGATAACTTTTAGATTACCCAGCAAATCTAAAGCATTATTTCGATAGGGATGCTCCGGTGGAAGTGCAGCCACTTCTTGAATAGCTTGTGCCTGTACTTTGCCCTTACCCAATAGTCTAACCCATAGCGTTGTCGGTGTCTTGGGTAGTTGATGAATGACAATGATACCAGTCTTGAGGGTTGGACTCAGCAGATATATACCTTCACCCCACTTGTCTAGTGCTAATTGAGCACCAAGTCCCTCTAAAATTTGGGCGGATAGAGTGGGTGTTAAAATCCAGAGGTTGGGTAAAACATCATCCCCTAGTTCTGGCTGAGATTGTCTTTTGGCTTCTCTGATTAGATAGCTATGCAAATCGTATAGCTTCGACATACATGCGCGAATTTGCGGCACTTTGACGGAGTTGCGAAAGGGTTCAAAGATGACGGTGCTTTTCGCACATTCTGCTAGTATGCCTAATTCTTGGATGGGTGAAAGTTTGGGGTCGGGGATGAAATAGACATCGACTTCCCGCACTTCACTGCTAATTTTCAGAGAGGTTTGGACTTGTCCTAATGGGGATAATAATGACTCTAGAAAATCTTTGGCAAATTGGTCATGGGGAAATCGAGTCATATGGTTTGAATAATAATTTCTATCTATTGGATTTAATTTTTACCTTTCTAACCTCTGATGCCTAGGATCATGCCAACTAGTAAACCAAAGCCAATCCAGACATTCTCACGAAACATTTGGGGATAAAAAGTAGGTGGGATAGTAGGTCTTTTTAGACGTAGATATTGCCAGAGCCAACCAGCAGCGGCGATCGCCAGTGACACCCAGAAAATCGATTGCAAGCCCATGATTTTACCCATGTATGCGAGTAAACCGATCGTCAACACAAAGAAGATCGCGATCGCTTCCGCCACATAGTCGCCAAAAAATAACGCACTAGAATTAACCCCGATCCGGCGATCGTCATCTCGATCGGACATCGCATATACAGTATCAAAACCCAGCGTCCAAAAGATCGTCGCCCCCCACAAATACCATGTGGGTTCGACCAAATTTCCCGTCACCATCGACCAACTAATTAATACCGCAAAACCCCAGGCGATCGACAATACCAATTGCGGTACTGGAAATACACGTTTTGCTGCTGGATAAAATAAAATAACTGGCACCGCCGCCACACACAACCAAAAAGTCAAAGGATTGAGATAAAACGCCAAAATTGCCGCACAAATTAGCGAGACAATTAATACCCCGACACCAGTGGCGATCGACAAAGATTTCTCCGCTAGTGGGCGATTTTTTGTGCGTTCCACTTGCGGATCGATATCTCGATCCCACAGATCGTTAACTACACATCCCGCCGCACTAGTCGCCAAAGTGCCCAACACGATGACACCCAACAATGGTAACGGTGGATTGCCCCGTGAAGCTAGGCACAAGCCCCACAAAGCGGGAATCATCAGAATTAGTCTACCAGCGGGTTTGTCCCAGCGGAGGAGGCGGATAACGGTTAGCCAGGTGGGTTCGAGGGTGGGCATGGGGGACGGGGGGATGGGGGGACGGGGGGACTGGAAGTGCTGAATTTTAATCCAAAATCCAAAATCCAAAATCCAAAATCCCTTACCCATCATCCCGTGAAGATTTGCGGACACATCTTGGTAACTAGATCGTAGAAAGATTGGATGGGAGGGAGTTGAATTCGATCGGTAGTAGTCACAAGCACGACATGACGAGATAGATTTAACCCGATCTGAGGGCTATTTGCGATCGATCTGACTGCTAGAGTTCGATCGGTATGGATGTCTAGCAATGCGGATTTGGGGAGCATGGCGATTAGCTCTCCTTGTCTGACTACGCCGCGAAAAGCATCTAGGGTATTTAATTCTAGCACCGCATGGAGTTGACTACCCTGTTTGGCAAATTGTTCGCGTACCAATCGCTGCATTCCATAGCCATCTTTGAAGACAACTTGAGGATATTTGACCAATTCAGCCCAAGGTACCGTGTCAAACTTGGTGAGGGGATGATCTGCACACATCAAAATCTCGATTTGCTCTTGATAGAGACTATGCACCACCAGATCGGGACTCGCCGTGAATAGCTTATTATCCATGACGATCGCCAAATCTACCAACCCATCCTTGAGTACTTTCAAGGCTCGATCGCTACCCAATGCTGTTACTCTCAATTGTACGTGTGGATACTGACGACAAAACTGTTGCAAAATCGGTGGCAACACATAGGCACAAACTGAGTGAATGGCGGCTATACACAATTCTGGTTGATTTCCTACCAGGAGATCGTTGATGACTTGATGTGCTAATTTCCACTCCTGACAGATCTTCCGCGCGTGGGGCAACAACTTTTCACCACCGATGGTTAATTTTGTCTGATGCTGGCGATGAAATAACGAAATGCCGATATCCTCTTCCAACGCTTGGATTTGACGGCTGATAGTCGATTGAGTACAGCCACAGGTACGAGCAGCCTGTTGAAAACTGCCACTTTCGGCGATAGCAAGAAAAGCTTGCAACTGTTCGATCCGCATAGTCAGCCCTAGTTGTGTCCGTATAGTTATTATTAACCATCGTTTGGCGGAACACTATCGGCAGAAATTCTATCCAGATAACAATAAGGGTTGAGTTTATAACTTTTATTTAAGTAGATTACTAAGTAGGAGGGAATTTATATTCCCTTTTTTTTCGATCTGGTGGACATTCAATCCATCCCCATGAGGGAAAAATCACATCGTAGGGGCAAGATGCATCGTGCCTACACAATTAACCTGTGGGGGCAAGATGCATCGTGCCTACACAATTAACCTGTAGGGGCACAATGCATCGTGCCCCTACTTCATGGGAATAGATCTAAAAATTATCGTGCGACTACTTTAACTGTCGTCCCCACTTTGACGAGGGGATAAAGTGCTCTAACATCGCGATTGTACATCCGCACACAGCCGTGGGAAGCCGCCGTACCGATCGATTTGATATTCGGCGTGCCATGGAAGCCAATCACGTCTTCACCGTCTGTCCAGAAGCCAATCCAGCGCACTCCAAGGGGATTCTCTTTGCCTGGTTTCATCACTTCACCAGTCTTGAAATTAGTCCAGCCTGGATTTTTGACTTTTTCCATTACCTGCCATTCACCAACGGGTGTTTCCCAACCCTTTTTGCCAATGGCGACTGGATATTTGGCAATAACTTTACCGCCTTTGTACACATACACCCGCTTTTGTCTGAGGTTGAGAACGAGATTGACTGGATCGACTATGGGTGTTTGTTTGGAGGCTTCAGGTGCAGTTTTCTGAGCTGGAGTCGCAGGTGCAGTTTGAGGCGAAGTTACTTCCTGTTTGGGGTTATTTTCGACTGCTTTTGTCGGTGGGGAATTAGGTTCGGCAAGAAGTCCAGTTGGGATACCCGCGACTAGAGTTGTTAGTAGCAATGCAGACACGATCGAAAAAGAATTGATGGATCGAAACACGATCTAATACTCCATTAACTATAAATTTACCTGTAATTCCCAGATTACTACTATTTTACCCACTGAGCTAATAATAGTTGGGAAAGTTGGGAGTGAGGAGTTGGGAGTACTTTTCGCTCCCAACTCCCAACTCTTCCCAAAATAGTACTAGGATTTACACCGCTCAGTACTATGGTGAAAGCTTGGCAATTGTGGCGATCGTCTGAAATCTGACTCGATCGTCTGGATCTTCCAATAGCTGCATAAGATCGGGGACGACATCAATATTTCCCAGGTTCCCCAGGGTTGAGACGATTTCTTGTTTGATAATGGCTGAATGAACATCGCCACCGACTGAAGTACCCTGCTGTAGATAGATGACTAGCTGTTGACTGGCATATGCTTGCTCTGTCTCTGTCTTACCAATGCTGACAATAATTTCTTTGGCTCGATCTGGTGGTGCCATTGTCAACATTTGGACTAAACTGGTAATCGCAGGTTTAGAGCCAATCCAGCCTAGCCCAAGTATTATTTTCGATCGCAAGACATCTGGAGTATGTGGCGATCTTGTAACTTCGGTCAAAATTTCGACTACTTGCGGATCGGGTATTCTCGCCAATCCCAGTGCTGTAGAGACGCAGACATCTAGATCGAGATCGTATATTAAGGGGCGTAAGTGCTCGATTAAACCGAGTTCGACGGCTGATTCACCCCTGAGACTCAGCGCGGTAACTGTCGCTTTACGGACCTCTGCTACCACATCTGTCAATTTTGCGAGTAGGATCGGTAGAATGGTTCTATCGTGAAAACTACCTAATGCTTCAATTATGCTGACGCGAATTCGAGGATTTGGATCGTCGATCGCACTTAATAGGGGTTCGATCGTTTGGGAGTGGCGAATTTGGGCTAATGCGGCGATCGCTTGGTGGCGATTGGGGGTATCGAGGAGACTCGTCAGCGCATCGATGGCTGGAGTGCCAATTTGGGCTAGCGCGCTAGTTATCATCGCGCTCAAGTCGGCATCTTCTTCGCGTTGTAATACAGATACCAGGGCGATCGCGACTCCCGGTTGCTTGAATTCGCCCAAAATTCGGGCGACAAACCACCGATCTTCTAAATCGATGTCTGGATCGTTAACGATCTCTAGCAATGGTTTAACGGCAATTTCACCCAATTTGGGGACAATTTTGGCAATTGCCCACTGCTCTTCAAAATCACCCTGAAGTAATACTTGTAAGGCTAGGTCTAAAATCTCCTCTTGTCGCTCCAACCAATTGGCAGGAGCTTCGCCGTCTGGGTTCAGGGAGATATTCTGGAGGCAATCGATAACGATCGACCACTTACCAGTATGTGCGGCGATGATGGCTGATTGGAGATCGAGGGACATTGGAGAGTTTGGAGTTTGGAGTTTGGATTGGGGATTAAAGGCTAGGCTAACTTAGATACCTTTGTAGGGTGGGCACTGCCCACCAGATAGGTTTCACGCATAATCTATTTTATAAATAATTGCACCTACCTACTTAGTTCGATCCTAGCGAATCAAAAAACACAACCCTGCCAATAACCCATTCACCACATAAAACACGCCCACTACCTGAGTTTCTGTCCAACCACTCAACTCTAGATGATGGTGAAATGGAGCCATGCGAAATAGTCGCTTACCCCTACCATCTGCCCCTTTGGTAAATTTGTAGTAACCAACTTGAGCGATGACAGAGAGTGATTCAATCAGGAAGATACCACTAACTAGTAGTAGCGACCACAGATTGTCAGTCAATAGTCCTACGCCACCCAGAGCACCACCTAGAGCGAGGGAACCAGTATCGCCCATGAATACTTTGGCTTTGTTGCGGTTGTGAACGAGGAAGCCGAGATAACTCCCACTCAAACAAACACAGAAAATCGCTAAATTTGGCTCTTTTGCATGAATAATTGCTGCCATACCGAGTAACGCAATTGCACCCGTACCGCTAGCCAATCCATCTACACCGTCAGTAAGATTAGTTGCATTGCTTTCTGCTAGCAGCACAAATACAGCTAATATCCAAAAAAAGAACCCCAGTGGGAGAATCAAATTGAAGGGTAAATGAACGGTGGTAATTGTACTGCCGCGACTGATTGATAGATAGCCACAAAATGCCGCAGCGATCGCCAATTGCAATGCTAATTTACCTTTTGGGGTGAGACCTTCATTTTTGCGATTGCTCAAACTCATCCAGTCATCTACACCACCAACAGCAAAATAGCCCAAACTAACTAAAGCTACGGCGATCGCATCAGGATTTAATCCCGTCCACAATACTCCAACAATCGTCCCGATCGGTACCACAAAAACTCCGCCCATTGTGGGTGTTCCCGCTTTCCTAAGATGGGCTTGAGGGCCATCTTCACGAATGAATTGTCCCATCTTCAGCTTTTTTAATAGCGGAATGGCTTGGTAGCCCAACATCGCTACTGATGCCAGACAGAACCAAAAGGGGACTGATAATGGTTTCATTCCCACTCGATTGTTTTGCCAATCTAGGTAGATAACTGCCGAACTCAGTGCAATTGCTAGTAAGGTTAGCAATACAGTTCCTGTCGGATTAATCCATCGCACAGATACCGATTTCCCCTCCATCTATCTCCTCTCTAAAGTATTTACTTGACCCAGATTTTTATTTCTCTGTTTGGATATCGATCGACTATATTTTCATAACTAATGGGGGGTTTTAATTCCCCACTTAGATTTAGAAAAGTTTAGTATTTAGTTAGTGCTGTGTAATGTTTTATCGATAGATCCTCAGTCGATCCACTTAGGCATCATCGGCATCATCACTATCTTCAAAGCTATCATCCTCTTCTTGATAAGCACTATTATCATCCTCGAATAATTCTTCTTCGGAGTTCGATCGATCGAGTGAGGAAATAGCGGGATCGCGATCGTCCCTGTCGATCAACCGACCTTGAGCTTCGAGCCATTCTAAGATAGAGGTATCTCGTTGAACTGCGATCGCTGGTGCAGGTTCGCTACGAGGTTGTTGTTTCAATGCTGGATTGTAAAACGTGTCGCTCATATCCTTTGTAATTGGCTCCAATTTACCATAGTTTATCACTTTAGTGGATAGTGAATAGTAAGCGGCAAACGATCCGCTGAAATGAATTCAACTTGTTCGATCTACTACATCCCATCTACCCATCAAGTCCCATGCCCAAATCTAGACTGCTAGTAGCACTCGCCGACACAAATCGCGGCATATCGGCGACGATTCACCAACAACAGACGATCCTCGCCGCGATTAGCCAATTGGAATCAGACAATCCTCATCCACAACCACTGACAACCGCCACAGATTTACTCGCAGGCAATTGGCGATTGCTCTACACTAGCAGTCAAAGTCTCCTAAAGATCGATCGATTTCCCCTCCTCCAGCTCGGTGAGATTTACCAATGTATCGACCCCACTCAGTCAAAGCTCTATAATATTGCCGAGATTACCAGTATTATTCCCAGTTTAAATGGATTGGTCACAGTCATTGCTGATTTTATACCAACTAGTGACAAGCGCGTCAACGTTCGGTTCAATCGCTCTCTCATCGGTTTGCAGAGTCTAATGAACTACCACTCTCCCACCGAACTAATCCACCAAATCGAAACCAGTCAAAAGTTTACCGCCATCGATCTTCCCATCAACACCCAGCGCGAAACACCAGCTTGGCTCGAAATCACCTATCTCGACGACACCCTCCGTATCGGTAGAGGTAATGAAGGAAATGTTTTCGTGCTGACGAAAGTATAGGCGAGCGGCGATAGGGAGTTATAATAGTGTTCCCAATCCTTTTCGGTTCTTCAGAGTCGCCAAGGCTAAATAACAGTGATGTTAATTGCCAGCCTTTTCCTCGTCTTCCACCTTCTCATTCGGAGCAAAAATTACGGCTTATACACGTCCCCTCGCTAGTCTAATCGAGCAATTGCAAAGATTGCCTGGAGTCGGCCCCAAATCCGCTCAGAGGTTAGCTTTGCATATCCTCAAACGGTCTCAATCCGAAGTCGAACAATTGGCGCAAGCGATGCTCGATGCCAAACAGCAAGTTGGATTGTGTCAGGTATGTTTTCATCTATCCGCCGAACCAATTTGCGATATTTGTCGTAATCCTGGGCGGGACAACAGTACTATTTGCGTAGTCGCCGACTCTCGCGATGTCATCGCCCTAGAGCGAACGCGCGAATTTAATGGCAAGTATCATGTCTTAGGTGGTACGATTTCCCCAATGGATGGAATTGGGCCAGAACAACTAAATATTTCATCCTTAATTCGCCGCATAGATTCATTGCAAGTCAAAGAAGTCATCATCGCCGTCAGTCCTACCGTCGAAGGCGAAACAACAACTCTGTATCTCGGTAGACTAATCAAACCTTTTACCAAAGTCACCAGAATTGCCTTTGGATTACCAATGGGTGGCGATCTCGAATACGCAGACGAAATAACTCTCGTCCGCGCCCTAGAAGGCAGACGAGAGCTAGATTGACGGGAGTAACTGCAAACCCACTCCAGCGCAATGTAATGGGTATCTCACACTAACAAATAATTAGCAATAGACCTCCAGAAAAAATACTCACATTAGCTAGTAAATTAGGTTGAGGTAGCTTAGTTTGCGCCTAGCTAAATAAATTTAGCTAACTAGCTTTTTCTTGATTAATACCACCAGTTGACCTAGTTGTTTTTTCAAGGTATCGATTTCGGTTTCCAACTCCATTACTTTGGCGATTACCGCCCGATGTTCGGTATCTCTGGTTTGTTGTAATGCTGCCAGTCGATCTTGCAAGTCCTGAATTTCTACCTGCTTGACTCGATCGATCGCCGATATTTGCGATTGCAAGTCTTTGATTTCCGATCCTGCCGCTTTTTGGAGGTGAGCAAGTTGTTCTTGCAATTGAGCGATTTGAGTCTGCAATTCGCTGACGACTTCACCACTGATTTGGGCATCGCCAGTAACCTGCATAAAGCTACTAGTCTGCTCCGCAGAACGCGGACGAGCTTTCCGCGCCTTCGTCATCGCCACCTTAATCGCTTCTGCTAGGATAGCTCGATCGAATGGTTTTTCGATAAACTCAAAATACTCAAACGGCTCAGAAATCTTGCTAGTGACTTCCTCTTTTTTCCCCGACATCAACACTAGGGGAATTTTTTGCAGTTCGGGATGAGCCTGGATCTGCTGGAATACTTCCCAGCCGCTCATTTTGGGCAAAATAAAATCCAACATAATCAGACTAGGATGCTCCTGATTGACGAGATTTATCCCCTCAACGCCATCCTTCGCCTCAATTACTTCAAAATCACCATCAGGAAGCATGTCACGGACTGTCTTCCTAATTACCCGACTGTCATCGATCACTAAAATCTTGTTACTTGCCACAGTTGACTCCTTAAGTCTTGCAGTTTTATTAATTTAGGTTTTGTTACTCTTGGTTACTCCCACTCCTTACTTCAGATGTTTGGAGCTACTTTCAGTACGATTTTATAAAATTGCCAAAAAAATCTCACTTTGTCGCCAAAGCCTCTCCCTAATAAAATAGCTAAAATTGAGAGGGGTCAGGGAGTTGGGAAGTGAATAGTGGGTAGTGGGTAGTGGGTAGTGGGTAGTGGGTAGTGGGTAGTGAATAGAAAAATCACCCC
>JANOPX010000276.1:0-13138 GCA_031422115.1 Chamaesiphon sp. VAR_4_metabat_408
CCCCCCCCCCCCCCCCCCCCCCCCCCCCCCCCCCCCCCCCCCCCCCCCCCCCCCCCGCGCCCCCGGGCCACTGGTAAATAATAGGTATAAATAACGCTCTACCCTACCACCCTACTACCCTCCTACCCTCCTACCCTCCTACCCTACCACCCTACTACCCTTACTGTCCCTGCATCTTCAGCACTACGGCAAATGTCCGTAACAGGATTTTGAGATCCAACCAGGGCGAGCCGTGTTTGAGATAGTACAGGTCGTACTGGAGCTTGATGACGGCATCTTGAACCGTACTGCCATAACCGTAGTTAACTTGCGCCCAGCCAGTCAATCCGGGTTTGCTAGCTAACCTGGTGCGGTAGAAGGGAATTTCTTCTTGTAGTTGTTTGATAAATTGTTCGCGTTCGGGACGAGGGCCGACCATACTCATTTCACCACGGAGTACATTTAGTACTTGGGGTAGTTCGTCGAGACGAGTTTTACGGATAAAGTAACCGACTTTGGTAATCCGTGCATCACCTTTGACAGCCCATTGTGCTTTACCATTGACTTCGGCATTTTGTACCATCGATCGAAACTTACAGACAGTAAATTTGGCTCCATACTGTCCAACCCGTTCTTGTTCGTAGAAAATTGAGCCTGGAGTCTCCAGTTTAATCGCGATCGCTACAAACGGAAATACTATTGCCAAAACCGCGCCGATAATTACACCACAAGCTAAATCGATGATTCGTTTACCAACTCGATTGAGAGTATCAAATGGGTGTTTTGTCAAGGGCAGAGCGGTGTACCACTGACTGCCAATATGTTCTACAGCGACTTTGCCTGTCAGTTTCTCATACAAAACGGGCATTGGCGTAACCGAAATCCCTTGCTCGTGACAGCTAATCAGCAATTGGAGCAGATCGTCATCAATTGCTTCACTGATGGCTAAGACAATCTCATCCACACTTTGGCGACTGATTTCTGATAACAGCGTGTGTCGATCGCCCAAAACTTTCACATCTTCATGGAGCTTACCATGTAACTGACGATCGTCATCGATAAATCCAGCTAGTTGGTAGTAGGGATGTTCGAGAAAAGCTTTGGCGATAATCCCACCTGTAAGCCCAGCCCCAAAAATTAGGACTCGTTGTGTGCCAGATCCAGCCCCTAGGAAGATAGCATACATCGATCGACCGATCGATAGAAAGATTGTCGTGATGCCGATCGCCAGAATCGGCGCAAACCTGAGTGAAAATGATACTTCAGTTAGCGGTGCTGGGGCTGAAATGAAGTAATAAATCAAATAAAGGACGATGGCGATCGCACTACCCGCAAAAATTCGTTGTAGACTATATCTAAGTTGAACGGCAGTCCGCAACTCATACAGATCGTTGACAAACATCCATACCAACCATCCTACCGTCATCGCCAGGATCCAGGGAGATTGTTCGATTAGTAACTCCAAACTAAATGTTCGATCCGATCTATCTGCCCAGTACCACAGAGAACCAATAATTCCAGCCGTTGTGAGGCTGAAATCACCAGTACGTAGTAAAAGTTTTCGTTCGGAAAACTCTAATGGCAGCTTGATTTCTGGTAACGGTTCAGCATGGTGCATATAAATAATTATTAGAATAGATCGTTCATCTACATATTAGCTGTAAAGTAGTCAAATTCACTAAATACTACTTTTGTATAGCAACCGCTAAATTGCTGATATTCTGTTAAATCCACCACAAATAGTGATTTATATCACTTCTAGATGCGATTGAAACATCCAGATCCAAAATAATCTAAGCATATTAGCTGAATATGCTTAGATAGAGTAGGTAGAGTAGATTGACCCGCAATGTCTCAACTTGAGGAATAATTGAAGTAAGAATGACCCAAATCTAAATTATGAGCTTGTGGTTTAAACGGTTAGTCGCAGCCATTTTCCTATGCGGCCAAGTAATCGTGCATATTCTCAAGGGTAAATTTCACTATGGGAATATTCTCGAACAAATGGCTTTGGTGGGGCCAGAATCTCTATTGATTGCCCTGGTAACAGCCGCTACTATCGGCATGGTGTTTACGCTTCAGGTTGCGCGAGAGTTTCTGAATATTGGGGCTGGGCAGGTTGTGGGTGGGGTACTTGCCCTCGCCCTCACTCGCGAACTCGCCCCTGTACTCACCGCAGTAGTATTGGCTGGGCGAGTAGGTTCGGCCTTTGCGGCCGAAATTGGTACGATGAAAGTCAGCGAACAAATCGATGCCTTATATATTCTCAAAACCGACCCGATCGACTATCTAGTAATTCCTCGCGTAGTTGCCTGTTGTGTGATGCTGCCATTACTAACAATCTTATCGATCGTCACCGGAATGACTGGCGGGCTATTAGTTGCGACGAGTTTCTTTAATATGCCTGCACGGGTATTTATCGAATCAGCTCGCAATTTTTTAGATGGTTGGGATTTGTGTAGTGCGCCGATTAAAGCGGTTTGTTTTGGTGCTTTGATTGCGATTATTGGGTGCAATTGGGGCTTGACAACGACTGGTGGTGCCAAAGGTGTCGGGCAATCAACCACAACAGCGGTGGTTACATCTCTGCTAGCGATTTTTATCACTAATTTTATTCTGTCTTATCTGATGTTCCAAGGCAGTGGTAGTGCTGTCTCCAAGAGTTTGTAGATTACAGAGCTAGGCTTTGCGAACACATCCGACGAGCTTGAAATCGTTGTGATGAAGAACATCGCCGATCGCATCAAAACTAACTACGATCGATCCAAATCAGTGTGTACGATATTTTACAATTTTCCCGATTTTCGATCGATGGAGCTGTATCTATATTTATACAAAGGTACAGTCAGTTTTGGAGATTCAATCTATGTATTTTGTAGCTCAAGGGCAACCACAGGAGCGGGCGGAGTTTATCAAAAAGACTTATACTCACCTAGCTGGTGCGGTGGGTGCATTTATCGTCTTGGAAGTATTTTTGATTCAGTCAGGGATTGCCGCTATCTTGACTCAAGCTTTGACGGCTACCCGTTTTGGCTGGTTTGGAGTATTGGCTGTATTTATGCTGCTGGGTTGGATGTCGCGGGAAACGGATTTTGATGTCGCTCAATCGCCGTTAAATATCTGGTGAAGTAATATCGATCGAATCTACTCCCTTCCCGCTGCAAGACTATAGATTAGCCTTTTCTTTATGCCCTCTGCGTTCTCTGCGCCTCTGCGGTAAAAAAAGAATCGTTAGACAGTAATAGGATTCAAGCATTATCTATATTATTCTGGCGGAAAGGGATTGAGTAAATCGATATTACTCAAGACTGTAAATTTGTTTATTATATATGTGTGAAAATGACTCTACCTAAATTAAAGATCGGTCATTATTGGTGGTTGTATTTATTTTTGGCAATCGCCACAACAGCCTGTAATTCTAGTAAAATAACCTCCCAACCTGTCGAACCAATCGCCACTCCACCAGCGATTCCAGTAGTAACTACCACCCCTCCACCAATCCAGCAAAATGAGGGCGAGATATACCAACAGGCGATCGCTAGAGCTGATGCAGCGAATGCGATCGGTCAATCAGCATTATCTAAAGATGATTGGTTTCTAGTCGTGAATAATCTCCAAGATTCCGTCCAGATGCTCAAATCGATCGCCCCAAATAGTTCTGAATATACTCTCGCCGCCAAAGTGTTGCCAAAATACGAGCGAGAATTAGCTACAGCAAAACAAAAAGCTGTTGGATACCGTAGCAACCCTGCCCCAAAAGTAGTCAATTCACCTCAAATTGCTGCTTTGCCTCAGAGTATCCAGAATAATATGTTTAGTATTCCGATCGCCCAAAAATTGGGTGGAATACCAGTGATTGAAGTTAGTTTCAATAGTCAAAAAGTTTTGATGTTGCTCGATACTGGAGCTAGTCGAACATTGATTACCAAATCTATCGCCCAGAGATTGCAACTTCAAGCAACTGGATCTGCGACAGCCAAAACAGCAAATGGCACAGCCACATTCTCAACCGCAACAGTCGAGCAGATTAAATTTGGCGATGGTGAGACGAATGATGTCATGGTAGCAGTCGGACAAAACGATCTACCCTATGGATTATTGGGTCATGATGTCTATGATGGCTATGATATTACCATCAAGGAAAACTCGATCGAATTCCGCAAACGATGATTTCACCCACCCTCAAAACTCTCGGTAGTTGTCTCGCGGGAGAATTTACCAATCAGGAACAGGCAATAGACGACCCCTTATGGTATGTTAATCTACGCCTGTGGCAGCGTCCAGTACCTCTATTTAGTGCCGATAGTATTTCCCTCTATGCAGAGCAAGCCAACATCCTCAAGCTCGATTATCCCTATCGTCCGCGTATCATTAGACTGAGGGAAACTCAGCCAGAGCGGATTCAGGTGGAGTACTATATGGTTCACTGCGCGGATGCAGTGCGTGGTGGTGGGGCAAATCCAGCATTGCTGGAATCCTTGAATGAGGCGAATATAGAATTTTTGCCCGGTTGTACTTTGGATGTAGGACTTGAATTAGTCGATGGTTGTGAAGAGTTCACCACGACACCCGCAACCGACAGAGCTTGCACTTTTACCAGCGAGGGCAAAACCTTTCAAGTATTTCTCGGTTTTACCGTTACAGCCACCAAACTTCTGACTTATGATAAAGGCATCAATCCTGAAGATGGTTCGGCATTGTGGGGCGCGATAATGGGGCCATTTAGATATCGGAAACTCACAAATTTCAGTATATAGCAACTTCGATCTCCCCATATGGCTCTACCCAAATCGGGCGCAAACTCTCAACCCTATGAATTTAGAAGGTTTGGGTTTACATTCCTACTAGTAGGTCAAATTTGGTTGCATTTGATTCAAGGTAAAACCTATTGGCGGAAGATTTCCGAGCATCTGTTCAAAACTGGGCCAGGATCGATGATACCAGTACTATTGGTGAATGTCTTGGCGGGAATAATTTTTACGATTCAGACAGCCAGACAGTTGGAGAAATATGGGGCGATAAATTCTCTTGGTGGTGCATTTGCGATCGCATTTTGCCGCGAGCTAGCACCGATTCTAACAGCTAGCGTGTTTGCCGGACAAGTGGGGTCTGCATTTGCGGCCGAGCTGGGGGCGATGAAAGTTACGGAGCAAATTGACGCACTGTATGTACTCAGAACCGATCCGATCGATTATCTCATTTTACCGCGAGTTATCGCCTGTTGTTGTATGATGCCAATTCTAATTGTCTTGGGTTTGGCTTGCGGTATTCTGGGGGGTATATTTGCCGCGTCGCAGCTCTACAATCTACCCCCAGGGATGTTTTTGGAGTCGGCGCGGAGTTTGCTGGCACCTACGGATTTGATAAGTTTGTGGATGAAAGGGTTTATTTTTGGCGGTGCGATTGCGACGATTGCTTGTGGGTGGGGGATGACGACTTATGGAGGTGTCAAGCAGGTGGGGGAGTCAGCTACAGCGGCGGTAGTAGTTTCGGCGATCGCGATCTTTGCGATCGATCTGGTAATATCTTTACTATCCGGTGGATTGCCGATCGGTGATTGATAGCCACCGCCATAAGTCGGCATCCCCAGACTCCTTTGTGCTCTTACCACTAAAAATGCCAACCAATCTCAATACGGTTCGGTTAAGCTCTTAATATTAGTACAGCTTTAGGCGGACTTTGCATCACTAGCCCCGATTTTAATCGGTGGCAGTTCTTAACCGAACCGTATTGCAACCAATCTGGCGCAAGAAACAATTGACAGAGCATTTGTACCGTGGAATAGTGCGACCGAAAAAATCCTGCTTGGTGCGCTAAACTGTCCGTGAACCCAAACAGTTCGCGCATCCGCAAAATCCAAAATCCCAATGACTAATTCCATCATGGTAGTGGGTACCACATCCCACGCAGGCAAATCACTCATTACCGCTGCTATCTGTCGGCTACTGGTGCGACAGGGTTTGAAAGTTACGCCTTTTAAGGGGCAAAATATGGCTCTGAATGCCTATATTACGATCGATGGGAAGGAAATGGGGCACGCTCAGGCGGTGCAGGCTTGGGCAGCGAAAATAGAGCCAAGAGTGGAGATGAATCCTATCTTGCTCAAACCCCAAGGAGACATGACTTCTCAGGTGATTTTGATGGGTGCGGCGGTGGGGAGAGTACAGGCGGCGGATTATTATCGGGATTATTTCGATCGAGGTTGGGCGGCGATTACTAGTTGTTTGGACAAATTGGCGGTAGAATTTGACTATATTGTTTGTGAAGGTGCGGGAAGTCCGGCGGAGATCAATCTCAAACATCGCGACATGACTAATATGCGGGTGGCGAGTTATTTGGGGGCAAATACCGTACTAGTCGCTGATATCGATCGAGGTGGTGTATTCGCTCATATTGTTGGTACCCTAGAGTTGTTAGAACCGGAAGAACGCGCTCTAATTAAAGGGTTTATTATTAATAAGTTTCGCGGACAACGATCGCTATTAGAGTCGGGAATCACTTGGTTGGAAGAGCGCACGGGTATTCCGGTGATTGGCGTGATTCCGATGTTGGAGCAAGTTTTCCCGGCAGAAGATTCGTTAGATTTGTTAGAACGTCGATCGCGTAAACCTAATGCCGATCTAACTATTGGCGTAATTAAATTCCCGCGCATTTCCAACTTCACCGACTTCGATCCGCTCGATGCCGAACCTAGCGTCAATCTCAAATATATTACCAATCGAGATGAGGTAAGTCAGTGCGATGCCATAATTCTACCTGGATCTAAGACTACCATCGCCGATCTAGATTGGCTCAGACAAAATGGCATAGCCAGGATAATTACAGATTATACCGCCAATGGTGGCATTGCGATCGGTATTTGTGGCGGCTTCCAAATGTTGGGAAATACCATCAGCGATCCTACAGGCATCGAAGGGATAGCTGGCGAACATCCCGGATTGAATCTCTTCCCGCTCAATACAATCATCACCGATGCCAAAACCACTCGCCGACTCACAACCACCAGCAAATACCCCCAGGAAGGTCTGTCGATCGCTGGATATGAAATCCATCAAGGCACGAGTCAATGGCATTTCGATGGAGCTATTAGCCGTGACTACGAGCAACTATTCACCGATGAAGGCTTGGGGATAGTCGATCGAAAATTGTCTTTATGGGGGACATATCTACATGGCATTTTCGATAATGGTACATGGCGACGAAACTGGCTCAATCAGATTCGCGCTAGTCGCAATTTATCCCCCCTCACAAATGCCGTACCCGACTACGCTAGCCAACGAGAACAAATCTTTGACGAACTAGCCGATGCTATTTCTGAGTATCTGGATTTAGCCCCATTAATGAATAGTGGAAAATAAAAAGCAGATTACAATCATCGCGAAGTAGCAATCGCTATTTGTGAGATTGAAGGTATCTAATCATTCAAGATTCGATCGATTAATTGAGCCATAGCAGCTCTATTTTACTGCTCCAGATCCAAGCAAATCCGATCGACTGAAGTTATCATCACGCTTTGGGTCGAATTAGCTAATCCCGGTCGATCGGATTGTAGCTTGATTCGACCGATAACATTAACTGTTTTTCCTGTATATATTTTGACTTCTTCTGGCGATCGCAGGGACTGTTTATGATATGTTGGGAATATAGGGATTTCAGTTCCATCTGTCAATACGATCCTTGCTCTTGTGTAAGTCCCTTGAAAATTTGGATTTCCAGTAGAGCCAGGATCTGGTTTGCTTACTTCCACTTGATATTTACCGATAACTCGAACGCGACGATCGAGAAATTTAATCGAGTCAGATTTGCTTCTAACTGTATCTAATTCTTCCCACTGTATATTAGGTAAGGATCTATTATCGATTGGGGAATTCGTCGATTGAGATATCGGCACAATAGAATCGCTCTGCTGTTGGTAAATATCTATTCCTGATGCAGATTGTTGTCCCAAGGAGAAGATACTCATAATTATGAAGCCTAGGGGAAATTCATTCATTTTAATAACATTATACGGCTAATCCATCGAGTAATAAATTTATGAAGATTGAAGTAGATTGTTCTGTAGATATATTTTTGGATTCTAAAATATTTGTTTTGTAAGCGATCGATATGGTGGCTATTCCATGTACCATTGCCCAGATTGATTTGGTCATTTCTTCGGTGTTACCAGCAATTAGCGATCCATTTTCTTGTCCAGTTTCAACTATCTCAAATAATCGATTTAGCGATAGTTGTGAAGCGGCGATCGTACTTGGATACTTTGCTGCATCATAAGGATAAAACATTACTTGCAGCCGATCGGGTCGATCGATCGCAAAGTTAATATAAGCATTACTCGCCGCCATCAATTGTTGACGAGTGCTACTACCTGCTGTCGATATTGCCGATTCTACCTCGATCGATAATAACCTAAATCCTGCCTCGGAAATCGCCGCGAGGAGGGCTTCTTTGTCGGCAAAGTGCATATAGGGTGCATTATGACTTACCCCTGCTCTTTGGGCTATTTTCCGCAGACTCAGCCCATGAGTACCTTCCTCGCCCAATAGTTCTATTGCGATCTCAATTAATGCGTTGCGTAAGTCGCCATGATGATATTTAGCCATTTTTTTATTTTGATATTGACAATGCCAACATCAAGAGTTATATTGGCATTGTCAACTTACCACGTCTAGCGAAAAGTTTTATACAACCGATCGATAATGTCTAATTTTAGTGAATTTCTCTCAGCGCAGTCACTGCTGTTGTTGCGAACGATTTATGTTGCAAACATCCTGCTTGCGGGTAATGTGGGATGGATAAGTTTATTCGATCCCAATCGAGCAACAGCGGTTGTATTCAGCGAAACAACTGCTGCTAATATTCCGACGGGAGTTGTGGGAAGCTTTTGGTTGACAATCGCACTGCTATCGGTTGCAGGTTTATTTTCACCCGTTCGATTTAGTGTTGTACTCTTGGTGCAATTAATCTATAAAGGGATGTGGTTACTGGCGGTCGCCGTTCCGGCAATTTTGGCAAATAGAATAGATTTAATTCCAATCGGGATGACAGTATCTTTTCTAATTTGGGTAATTATTTTACCTTTTGTTATTCCTTTTCGACTGTTATTTTCCAGCGCAATCTGAATTACTATGGCGAGGAGCGACATCCAAAGGCTTCTCGAAGAAGCCTTTGGATGTGAGGTAATTCTAGAAAGTCCATGTCTTAGACGTTTAGAGTGTATTTTCCAGCGAAACATGAATAGACATTATGAAATTTAATCATACAGTTAAAACGTCTGCATCACCAGAACAGATTTGGGCGATTTGGACGGATGTAGAACATTGGTCGGAATGGGATACTGAATTGCAGTCTGCTTGTCTAGATGGTCGATTTGGGCTGGGATCGATCGGCAAATTAACACCCAAAACAGGACAAGTTTCGACATTCAATATCTCCCAATTTAGCTTGGGGAAAAGTTATACATTTACAGTTGCATTACCATTATGCAAATTGAATGTATATCGCTATCTCAATAGTCAGCCAGATGGTACATATTTTACCCATGAAGTCTCATTTGATGGCGTACTAGCCTTTGGATTTGGGCTATTGTTAGGGCGACAGTTTCGATTGGTATTGCCTAGTGTGATGGAGAATATCAAGCGAATCGCTGAAGCTAAAACTGTTTAACCCGCCAACATTTCACTAATTAATTGAGCCGTAGCAGGCGCGAGTAATACCCCATTGCGATAATGTCCTGTTGCAACTAATACTCGCCCATTTTCGCCGACTCGATCGATTACTGGTGCAGGGCGTTGATGTGGGCGAGGGCGCAATCCTTGCCAAGTGCGAAGGATTTCACCTGTTGCTAAATCTGGGCAAAGATCGATCGATGTTTGTTTCAATTGTTCGAGACATTCAGATCGAGCAATTGCATTGCCATCTACCGGAAATTCTACCGTAGCTCCAACCCAATACTCATTATTATTGAGAGGAACAATATTCAGATCCTCATAACTAATCGTCGGTTGAAAATCTGGATGTCCCAACGATCGAGGTAGACGGATGTGGATTGCTTGCCCCAAAACGGGATTGATTTCGATCGATCCAAACGGCGCGAGTAGATCTGTCGAACCCAATCCGGCGGTGACAATTACTCGATCGCTGGTGACTACTTTGCCATCTCCCATCAAAACATCGCAGCTAAGGGGGTTATTTGCCGTAATGGAGCTGACAGATCGATCGAAATGGAACTTCACCCCATTAATCTTGGCAGCGGCTACTAGGGCATTTGTCAGGGCAACTGGATCTACTTGCAGATCTTGGGGTGAATAAATTGCTGTACCAACTAATTCAGGATTAAGTTGGGGAAGTTGGGCTAATATTCGGGATGATTCCCATAGCTCTAATTGCCATTGCTGCTCTGTGCGAGTGTCGGCTAATTGTTGCCATTTCACTAGATCTGCTTCGGGCGATAAAAGTTTGAAGATTCCCTGACGATTATGGGGAATCTGTATACCTGTGATTCGTTCTAATTCGGGAATCAATTGATGATAGTGGCGAATACTATATTCGCGCATATTCCAAGCTCGCCCTTTCATCTTTTGGCTGATGATTCCCATTAGCACACCCAAAGCCGCTCCTGTCGAGGCTTGAGCTGGTTGATGGGAGTCATAAACAGCGATTTCAAATCGATTTAAACAGCTAAGTTCGTAGGCGATAGTTGCACCGATAATTCCACAGCCGACAATCGATATCATGGGATTTTGCGGATGCGCGCACTATTCGGGTTCCCCAACAGTTTAGCGAAAAGTGCGGTACATTGAGGGTTTCCCCGTCTTGTCTCACCTTTTTTGACAACTGGGCGGGTGACCCGACCAGTGGGGAACCCGTCCAAAAGTTGAGCCGCAAGTAGAGCACCTTTTCAAGACAGCGCACCAAGCAGGATTTAAAGATTGGGAAATTCTGTTCCCTGTGATTCTGCTTAGGGATACTCCAAACGCCTAAATCCTGGACTTTGCGAACCTTTAAAACTAGAAGACATATCCCCGACTTCTTGGAGAAGTCGGGGATATAGCGTAGTTCTAAGAAGTTCAGTTTCTAAGCGTCGTTAGTAGAAAAGAACAAAGGCAAAGATCGATCGAGTTATCCTTGGGGGATTAGACTAGAGAATGTGGTGAAGTCTTTGATTGCTTCGCCATAATTCCGCATAGCTAGTGCATAGTCATTATTACCTGCGGCGGCATCGATATTATTGAGATGGACGAAGATGTCTTTGCTAATGCTCAGAGCTTGCTCTTTGGTGCCTGGTAGTAGCTCTCTGGATAAACCAGCCATCCGGGTGCGGATATCACCGAGTGGGCCGTGGATAAAAGATTTGACATTATTCCAATCGCGGGATTGAATTAGAGTGGCGAGTTCTGGTAAGCGATCGCGCAATGCCATCACGTTTTTATTCGTGGCTTGGATTTGTTCGAGCTGGGTTGCGCTATAGGTGGGAGCTTTTGCTTGGGAGCCATCACCACAGCTCACGAGGAAAACAGCAACGAAGGCAAGGAGTACTGAGATGAATGGACGAAAGAACGACATACTGTTTGTGGAGGAGATTAATTAAACTATCCTGTCATGCCCTCAGCATACTAGAATCCTCCGACCCCATGCAATCGAATTTTTGGTCGATCGCAGGGATAATTAATGTGTCGATCGCAATTTACCCCTCATCACATGTTTAGAGTATTTACTACAGATTACGATCGCGAGTTCGATCGATGGACAGATGCTTTGGCTGCGGGAAATTCACTCAAAGCCAAGTGCAAGAATCTACTTCAGGATGTGCGAATTTTTGAAGATGGCGAACTCATCTGGGTATATAGCAGATCTCATACCCATCCTCAATATCCCGGCGCGGGAGTCTTCAACCGATTGGCGCGGCGATTCCTGCTCGAAAATGCCGAAACAATCGAAGTTGAAGTCCCGGATGAAGAGTGATCGAGACTTCAGTTACACGCCCGTAATATTGAATGAAGCCCGAATTTCTTCGATGGGAGTCGCCCATAGATCGGTCCAATTAACTCCAAATAAGGGCTTGGCTACATTTCCCATCATCCAGCCTTTGGTAATTACGCTCATATACCGATCGGTGACTTCAATGTCATACAATAAAGATTTTAAAAGATTCTTCGTCATCAATGCTAGCCAGAACCGCGACAGCTTGAGCTGTGCGATGTAAAATGCCTCTAACTGAATTTCGCCGAAAATGTCTGTTTGGCAACCAGTGAGAACATGCCAAATATCATGAGTTTCAGTGATATGCACACCCAAAAAATCTCGCTCGTTTTGGGGCAACTGCGATTGGAGCGGTTTGAGTTGATTTTTGTTCATGTGTTCCGCATATAGACAACCCAATGTATTATCGGCTAACTTACTCAGTTCGGCTAAATCGATTGTACCCAAGCTAAAAGGATACTTAAAAGCTTGTTCGCCTTGGGGATGAATAGACAAATGCTGAATCATCAGATCCATACTCTCATCATCACCAGTGGCTACAGCCAGCTTGCCGATTGCGGTAAAATCCCCATCGGGGGCGTTTAACATATTTAAAAAACTAGACAGCATTAATTCTGCTTGCTGTTGTTCTTTTTCAATAATCATCGATGGATATCTCCTTGGTGATGTAATGAATGCCGATTTGACACTCCCCACGACTACGCTCTCTCACCGCAAGCGGTAAGGGTTCGCTAAGTCGGGGGATTCTTGGCTCCGCGACATGCCTTGCCCCGATAGGTTTTCACCTTCTCGTAGTAGAGGGCTTGTCTCCCCAAGCGTTTCCAGTGTCTAGCACTGAGCTTCCTGTGTGCCCCACAGTAGCCAATCCTGAGTTAAGGATGTTAATACCAGCGTTGTGGTCGCGGTCTAGTTTACATCCACATTGACAAACATGGGTGCGAGTAGACAATGATTTCTTCACAATTACGCCACAGCTAGAGCATTCTTGGGACGTATAGGCAGGGTTTACAGCAATCGTGACCCTTTTAAAGACCTTACCAAAATACTCTAGCCAAACTCGAAATTGATACCATCCAGCGTCATTAATTGACTTCGCCAGACAATGATTTTTAACCATGTTCTTAATCCGCAAATCTTCGTAGACCACTACATCGTTAGATGTGATTACGCATCGTGCCAA
>JANOPX010000277.1:0-19562 GCA_031422115.1 Chamaesiphon sp. VAR_4_metabat_408
ACCCCCCATTGGGTGGGGGAGTGTCCCCCCCCCAAACCCCCCCTCAAAGCATAGGTGGTTTGAGACGGTGGGTTTGGTGTACAGCCGCTTTGTTGGTTTGTGGGATGCGGGGGTTTTCGATCGGATTGTTGTCGATCGAGTAAACTTATTTTGAGGTTCGCTCTTCGATCGATTAGCGATCGTAATATTTATCAATTATTTACCTCTGTAACAAGGGTCTAAAACCCCTAACTTATTACTTATTACTTATTACTTATTACTTATTACTTAATCAAATGTCCCTAAGTTTATATCCGATTAGCCAACAACTTGGTGCAGGTGGTTTTGGTACCACTTATTTGGCGACGAATACCCTCATGCCTTCTCGCCCCTATTGTGTTGTCAAGCAACTAATTCCGACATCAACAGATCCACAGTTGCAGCAATTGATTCAGGATCGGTTTAAGCAAGAAGCAATTGTATTGGAAAACTTGGGGAGGGAGAGTAATGGGATGATTCCCATGCTTTATCATTATTTTGTCGAAGGGGGTGAGTTTTATCTGGTTCAGGAATATATCGAGGGTCAGAGTTTGAGCGATCGAATTCGCAGTTATGGCGTATTTACAGAGACTCAAGTCAGACAATTTCTCAATGATATTTTGCCAACGCTAACTTATATTCACTCGAAAGGTATCATCCATCGTGATATCAAGCCAGATAATATTATGGTGCGTCAGCGGGATAATAAACCAGTTTTGATTGATTTTGGTGCAGTCAAAGAAATCATGACTACGGTGATGACTCCATCAGCAAATACAGGTAGATCGATCGTCATCGGTACGCCTGGATTTATGCCAATGGAACAGGTATCTGGACGACCAGTATTTGCTAGCGATCTCTACGCACTCAGTTTGACAGCCATCTATTTACTCACGGGGAAAACACCAGGAGAAATCGAAACAGACCCCCAGTCAGGTAACATTAATTGGCAAGTATACGCACCAAATATATCGCCACAGCTAGCAGAAGTATTGAATAAGTCGATCGAGTATTCACCACGCGATCGATATATGAATGCTCCAGAAATGTTGCAAGCTCTAAATAATTTATCAAGCCAAAATCAACCACCAAAAACTATCGTAGCTCCTATCCCAAATATTCCCGAACGAACCGTATATATTCCGACTCCAACACCAGTTTCTAACAACCCCTCGCCGGAGAAAAGCCAACCTAACCCCATCCTGATGGCATTGCTAGGAGTAGTTATTGGTGGTACCTTAATTGCGGGTGGTTTAGTATTAGGTAGAAATTCGGGAGGCGATAATTCTAAGCAGGCTCGAAGTGAGAACACAGATGTTGTTAATGCTCCCGCATCGACATCTAGTTCATCAACAATTCCATCCCCTATTCCTAGCACACCCAATCCACCTACATCGACAATCCCATCTCCCATTCCTAGCACACCTTCACCTAGGATTACCCCCATGGATATCGTCAAAGATTATTATACCAAGATTAACGATCGCGACTTTCAAGGTGCGTGGAATCAATTACCAATCTCAATTCAGAACGATCGATCTGTTCATCCTCATGGATATAACTCTTTCTTAGATTGGTGGTCAAATAAAGTCGGTAGCGTCCAACTTCAGGCTGCTAATCTAGTCTCAGAAACCGACAGAGATGCGATTGTCGATGCTGATGTTCAGTATTTTATGCGATCGGGTAAAGGTAAATCTACACCTCAAGCAATGCGGTATTTTTTCATCAAAGATACTAGTACGAATACCTGGGTAATTGATAAAATTAGACTGAGATAGTAATGTTGTAGGGTGGGCAGTGCCGATTATCTAGGTTTCAGGCACAATATATGTTATAAATAATTGCATCTACTTACTTATGAGGATATATGAATTTTAGTTCTGAATGCTAACTCTGAATCATTTTATTACGAAATATATCTACTCGATCGACTAAAGATGTATTTTCTCATGAACCTTCGATCGACATCTACAACATTAAAATAAATGAAAAGACTATTATCTATTTTTTCAATTGCTTCCATAACAACAATTCTTTTTGCCAATCCTATTTCAGCAAAACCCATAACTTATTATGGAGATAAAGGTGTATATAATATAGATTATCAAGCTGGTACTTATCGTGGATGTCTTAAAGGTAAAGGCTGTATTTTTTTAGGGCGAAAATATCTGATTCCCTGCAAAGGAATAGCGTGCGAAACCAGAGGATGGAAAAAGGGTCAGTATGTATATTCAATTGGCGGTGAGAATGAGTTAGATGTCAGTAAAAATGGTCGAACTATATTTTCCGATTCTTTGAGGACTAAGTAAAATCGAGTTTAAATCTACTACTCACATCTGGACTGATTAAACTTTTGTCTGTCGATCGGGCTAGGTAGATTTGAGCTAACGTTCCCCGATCTAAATTAAGTAATATTCAACTTAATTTTAACTAAATTACAAACAATGATATAGTGAAGACGGTCTTTTGAGATCGTCTCCTGTATCTAACCAATTTTCCCCATGCAACTAGAGTTACGAATTGAAAATACGGCTCGCGCGTGGATTTTGACACCCGATCGCGTCTATATTCTAGGTACCGATCCACAATGCGACATTCCTCTGCCATCCACTCAGAATGTTAGAGCACAGCATATAAAATTTAGCTTTAACCAACCGAATAATGCTTGGTACTTTGAAGATACCATTGGCAAAAGGGGATTGATAGTTAATAATCAATTAGCTGCTAATGGATTGATTTCAGGCGTTACCAAAATCGCTCTTTCCAATAGCTTTGCCATCATCGCTACTCCAGAATTTGCCACGGCTCTCGGCTATACTGCTCCGGTAGATCCTCCTTCTGCGCCACCCAACTATGCACAACCCAATAGTTACAATCCCCCTCAGCCAGATATGTCTGGAGGGCTATATTCAAACCCACCAGTAGCTAGCGGTAATCTCTACTCCACCCCTGCGAGCAATCGAGTTTCAGCTTCTGTACCTAGAGCAACACTGGCAGAGTTGCGTAGTTTGAGTTGGGGGCAATATGTCAAACAACAAGTTAAAGAGCAAGGTGATGGTTTCTTCAAGCGTTTGACTGTAAATTATGTGCTGCTGACTGGATTTCGGATTACTCCTTGGCTGAAGAGGGAGGATAAAGCTATTGAAGGTTATATTATTCCCAATTTTGAAGGTTCTATTCAAACTGTCGTTACTACTATCGAGCAGGAATTGGGTTTGCTCCGGCAATATGAGGATACTGATTGTTATGTATCAGAATTGACAGACGCACATATTGCTAATTCTGACGCTGAGAAATTAAAAAAATCCGAACTCGAACTTTTTCCCATAGTTAGATCCAAAGTTCATAACAGAGGTGACTATCGGAGATTTTGCATCACTGCCTATCATCGAGTGAAAACATATCTATTGGTAGAAAGATATGGCTCAGATTTATTTGTCAGCATGGTAACTCGCTTTGAGCCAATGCCTTCATCTATTCCGATCCTGCTATGGTTGATTTTATCTATCGTTTTCTTACTGCTCTCATGGATCGCAAAATCAATGAATATTGGTGATGCTAATCTGATTTTCATTGGTTTTACACCTCTGGCTTTGTGGGCAACTATTTTCATGCTAGTACCACAATTAATGTCGATGCTAAGGATATTACCTAAGAAAGCTAATGGTGAATTAGTCAGGAATGTCACAATCACACTCGTTAGTTTATGCTTGCTATCACTAATAGCTAATCAAGCATTTTTGCTATTGGTTGTCTTGTTTTTTACCGCAATGTTATTTGCTTGGATGAGAAGCATCAGTTCTGGTGTATCATAATTATCGATATATTGAGTTAATAATTTAGGTAAAGAGAAACTTATGGACGCATTTACAGGATTTATTAGTTGGCTATTTGCATCATGGCAGCTAATTGGTGGAGCGATCGGATTATGGTTTTTATATCAATATATAACTCAAAGAGGAAATACAACAGACATTCCACCACTCGATAAATTTGATGCAATCAAACTAGAGGGATTAGTATCTAAACAGGTGGAGGCAGCTTTATTGCCAATGTTGCGATCGAATGGATATGGTGAAGAAGAAATCAAATCAATCTTGACTAAAACTAGTTTGAATCAACAGACATTCAAGCGATAGTAGTCGATTTACTTTGATACTATATGTACGATGTGTGGATATTTATTTACCTACCATCTACATATCCTAAGATTGCTTCGAGGATTCAGACATTACTAGTTGTGCGCTAAACATTATATATGTTATCTCCATTATTGACGATCGATCGAGTAAATATTACCACCACCTCAACTAATGAATGTTGGGATTCGATTCAACTGGCTCTAAAACTAGGGCGAGTGAGTAAATCGGCTCAAGCTGCTTATACATTGGTGCAGAGAGATCCAACTCAGACACAAGCTTATCATCAGCATCAACTGACTCTATTACAATTGGGTGCTGAGTTTGCGGAGGAAATAGAAAACTATCATTATGCTGCTTATTATTGGGAGCAACTTACCAAACAACAGCCCCAAAATATCGATGCTTGGTATGGCTTGGGATTGGCACGAGCAAATCTCGGCAACGAGCATCTTCCAGGTGCAGAAATAGCTTTGATTCAAGCTTTGAAACTAAATCCCACCAAGATAAAAATCAGACAAAACTTGACTAAAGTTCAATCTATGCTGAGAGGCTAACTATGGCTAATGCAATCGTCTGGGATACTACCTTTGCTCCAGCCGTAACAATCGAATCCACAGAAGAGCGAACTATTGCTGTATATTGGGGCGCGGTAATTCCAGCTATTCCAGATCTAATTTCTGCTGAATGTGCCCGTACTGGGATGAGCTATGAAACTGCTCTTCAAAGTCTACTCAAAGTTCAACAGTCTTGGATCCAAAAATTATATAGCGATGAATCGCGGTTTACTCTTTCATTACGTTGGATTTCAACGGGGAAGAGCGATGGAGATTTGGTGTTAGGGTTGATAGGTAAGACAGAGGGAACTGTAGCGGTAGAAACAATCTCCTCAGCTCGAAACTTTTTCAATAAAGTTCGCGATACTTTCCCTAATAATTATCCCCTCAATCCCTGTCAAGAACTAGCCGAATTAGCTTATCTTCGACTACCATTTTTGCCCAGCGATATCGGTGAATTGGGCGAATTTCGTCGCCAAGTTTCTGCGCTCCAAACTATCAGTCATGACGAACTTCCAGCCATTACTGGCTCTGAGATAAATCCTTGGCAAACTGAAGCAAATAACTTCCAAGATTTGTGTCGCGCCCTCCTCTGTCATCCCAACCCTGTCGCTGTATCATTCAATCTACGCCCCACGAAACTCACTGCGAAAGAGTCTAAATATATCGGCGAAATTGCCGACGCATATGCACGGTTAGCGAGTATCAAGGGGACTGAAAGCAAACAAGACAAATTTCTGAGTCAGAGTGTTAATATCGACCAAAAAAGACAAGAAGCAGAGCAAGCCGCTCAAACTTGGAAACAATTTAAACAAAGTTTGGGATCGCCATTCGAGCTAACCATAGATATATTATCAGAAAGTCCGCTCCCCCAATCGGCGATCGCCGCCCTTCAATCAGCCGTCGCTGGTACGCCTAGCAGCCCCTCCCAAGCACGGGGAAGCGGAAATATAGTCATCGCCCGATCGGAAGCCCAAAAGATGGCTGTACGTCAAAATTGGGCGGATTTGACGTTACATCGCTGGGCAAATACTTATGAACTAGGGCGACTACCGTGGCTGTATAGCCCTGAAGAGATACATAGTGTGTTCCGATTGCCGATCGCCGATCGACATGGTACATGGGGACTACCTTCAGCCATCGGCGCAACCGATGCACGTCGCCTAGCCAAATCGAGTAATACTCCCGCCGAAATTCAGATTGGTACATTACGACTGAGTAAAAAGCAGCTTACCCAGCATTTATTAATTTGTGGCGTACCTGGAAGTGGGAAAACAAATACGGCTCTATATCTGCTCGAAACACTATGGCGAGAGCACGAAATCCCCTGGTTGGTATTAGAGCCAGCCAAAACAGAATATAGAGGATTGCAAACCGTCGAATCGCTCAAAGATGATTTACTCATCTTTAGTTTGGGCGATGAAAGAGTCGCGCCCTTTCGATTCAATCCCCTGGCATTACCAACGGGTATTAATTTAGACAGTCATATCGGCGCACTGATAGATCTATTATCCGTCTCGATGAGTATGTGGGGGCCACTGCCGAACGTTTTTGAGCAACTAATATTGGAGGCATACAAACGGAAAGGTTTTACAATCTTGGGTGACAATAGCCAGCTTCAACCGCCTCAATTTGCGGACTTAGCTAGTTTAATCCCTGAAATAGTCCCCAAACTTGGATACAAGAAAGAAACTACTGACGAAATTACCGCAGCGATTTCGATTCGGATTAATAAATTTTGCCGAGGTGCGTTGGGGCGGATGCTCAATACGCGAGAATCTGTGCCATTCGATCGATTGATGTCGCAACCAGTCATTCTAGAAATGAGTCAGATTACCAATAGCGACGATCGAGCCTTTGTGATGGGTTTAATCCTCAATCGCTGCTATCAATATTGGACAGCTCGCCGTCATGAAGCCACCGGAGAACTCAAACATCTACTCCTAGTAGAAGAAGCCCATAACCTCCTAGCTAGTGCCCCAGAATCAAGCGATGCCGAGCAAGCAAATCCCAAAGGAAAAGCCGTTAAAAACTTTGCAAATATGTTAGCAGAAGTCCGAGGTTTCGGGCAAGGAATAGTCATTTCCGAACAGAATCCATCGGGTTTGGTTGCAGATATCATGGTTAATACTAACATCAAACTCGCCCATCGAATCGTCGAAGCAAAAAATCGCGAAGCATTAGGTCGATCGATGTTATTTACACCACAGCAAGAGCAAGATTTAGCCGCTCTAAGTACAGGGCAAATGTTATACTATATCGGCGGAAATAGCGAACCAAGTCGCACCACCGCACCCAATTTCAAAGATGCAGATAATGGATTCAACCCCCGATTAACCGATCGCGAAATTAGCACCAACTTTCAAGCCAGATTTCAGACTCAGTATCCCACTCTTTACGCCCTCCCTAGTGGTTGTTCATCAGATCCAGCTTTGGCAGCCTGTTTCGAGCAAGGGGCAGATTTGCTTACCATCCTATCAGAATCCCCCCAATATAAATCCCTCAAGCCCAAATTAATCCTTCAATTACTCGCGGCTCCCTTTGGTGCTCCCGCAGCAACAATCGTACGCCCAGTATTTGGCAGAATATTAGCAGGGCGGGGTGTAAATCATCTCAGTTCTGCCCAAATTCAGAGTACACTAGATACAGCTATATCTCTATTGGCACTAGATGCCGTCAGGGAGAAAGGTAAAGTACATGGCTGGTTGGGATCTGAGATCGAGAAAGCACACCGATTGTTAGTTTCTAGTGTTCTGAAACGTATTCCCATTCAAGCAGGCTGGATCGAACTATCTCGGATTCCCGATCGATTACTCGAACTCGATATCCCTCATGCTGAGTATCATCAATGCACTGCTCCAGGTGTATTTCGATACGAAAATCAGTGTCTGCTAGGGGGCGATAGATCTGTTTTTAGTCAATCTCTAGAAACTGAAAATAGCACGCCCAAAATTGCTTTAGAAGCATGGGCAGCAACAGCGATCGTCTTTCCTTGCTTAGATTCTCAACTTCAAGCCTCTCTAGTAAGTTGTCTAGCAATTCAACTTACTGAAAATAGCCCAGAAGATTTAGACTATTTCAGGTAATATCAATTCATATAAAATTATAGGAGTATTTGTCATGGGAATTGAGACATCTAAGGGACATAACAAACCTGATGAACCAATCACAATGGATGAAAGAACAAAGACAGAAGTTTTGCCTGAATATACATCACAATCTGATGATAATAAGCCAAGCCGTAATGCTATTGCTGCTGGTGAAATTGCTAAATTGACACCAGGCATATGTGCTTTTGTGAATAGTAAATATGGCGAACCTTCCGAACCTCCCAAATCATCGGAACCGTCAGAACCATCTGAGGATAGTAAATCCTAGAGCAACCTATTCCTATCATAGTTCGATCTCAGAAATAATTTTAAAAATTAAATTATCAGGAATGTAAATATGCTGTGCTCGATCTCTGGTACTTACAAAAATGGCACGATCGAATTAAAGGAACTTCCACCCAATATTCAAGAAAGTCAAGTAATAGTTACATTCTTGGATTCGCCAATTATTAAAGCGACAGATAGCCAAAATAAATGGGCGATTTTATCCGAACGACTACCTGATAGTAGTGAATTATCAGAGACTGATATTTTGAATGAAATATCAGCCTATCGTCAGGATCGGTAATAAAACTGATGAGAATAGTTATTGATACTAATATTTGGATAAGTGCTTTACTCAGTAAATATCTGCGAGAGCGAATTCAAAGTATTGTGGGTGAAGAGCAAATATCAATTTTGTTTAGTAATGATTTGCTAACAGAAATTGAAAAAGTTGCTAATCGCCCCAAAATCAGGAAGTATGTCAGTGAAGATGATGCTAATACTTTTTTGGAAATCTTAAAATCTCGTGGAGATTTAGTAGAGATAACAACAGAAATTAAAATATGTCGAGATCCTAAAGATGATTTTATATTAGCTTTATGTAAAGATGGTAAGGCAGATTACTTAATCACAGGTGACAAAGATTTACTCGTACTCAATCCTTTTGAAAAAACCCACATATTGACAATTTCCGAATTCAATGGTCTCCTATAAATATTAACTTACCAACTTCACCTTAACTGATAAATACTATGTCTATCAATTTATACCCAATTATCAAACAGCTCGGCGAAGGCGGATTTGGGACTACTTATTTAGCTACCAATACTTTGATGCCATCTCGCCCTTATTGTGTCGTCAAACAACTAGTTCCAACATCAAACGATCCACGAATCCAACAACTGATTCAAGAGAGGTTTAGACAAGAAGCAATTACTCTGGAAAACTTGAGCAAAGGAAGTAATGGTAGAATTCCCACTCTCTATCATTACTTTGCCGAACAGGGCGAATTCTATCTAGTTCAAGAGCATATTGATGGTCAAACTTTGACTGACAAAGTTCGCGAGCGAGGTAAATTTACCGAATTGCAAGTTCGACAACTACTCACCGATCTTTTGCCGACTTTGAACTACGTTCATCAGAAAGGAATCATTCACCGCGATATCAAACCTGATAATATTATGGTGCGATATAGTGATGAAAAGCCAATTTTAATTGATTTTGGGGCAGTCAAAGAAATCATGGGTACTGTCATGACTGCTTCGGAAAATACAGGCAGATCGATCGTTATTGGTACCCCAGGTTTTATGCCTGTAGAACAGATGTCTGGTCGCCCGACGTATGCTAGTGATATATATGCACTCGGCTTGACGGCTATCTATCTACTCACGGGTAAAATGCCCCAAGAAATCGAAATAGATTCCCATTCAGGCAATGTCAATTGGGAAGTCTACGCACAAAATATATCTCCACAGTTGCAGGAAGTATTAAATAAATCGATTCAACCAGTTCTTAGCTATCGATATGCTAATGCTCAGGAAATGTTGCAAGCTCTAAATAATCGAGGCGTAAACCCCGTACAGATCGGAGAAAATAAAACTGTATCCACTACTGTTGTTGCTCCCATACCTAGGAATTCTCAAGAACAATATTCAAATCCTCAGCAGCAGTATCAGCAGCAATATAATCCTAACAATCAGAAAGCAGGCAATCAAACTAATCCAATCTTGATGGCAATGATTGGGGTAATTGTCGGCGGTGGACTAATTGCAGGCGGATTAGGATTAGCAAATATTCTTTCTCCCAAGCCGCCTGTCGTAGTTCAAACAACACCACCAGCCGCAACAACAGCACAAACACCAGTAACCACTACCCAACAAACACCAACACCAACACCAACAATAACACCAGCAGTAACACCAACACCAACAATAACAAGTTCAATTTCTCAAGGAGATGCTGAGAATACCATCAAACGATGGATGCAGTATAAGCGAGTTTTGTTTGCACCACCATACGATAAAGGACTTGGTACAGAGTTATTGACGGAGAGAGCTTATATAAATAATATTAGCAGAGATTCCGAACCATGCAATGGTAATCCCGATGATTGCTTGAGTTCTGTCGATTGGCTCCAAAGATATAATGCTCAATATTCCTTTGGTGTACAAAGCCTAGATCGTGTTGATAAGTTTGAAGCTAGTGGAGATAGAGGTAGCATCTTTGTTACAATTACAGAACGCCGAACTCTTCACAAAACAGGTGGAAGATCGACTCCTTCTGGTGGAACATCCCAAGTTAGATACGATCTAAAATTTGAAAATGGTAAAGTCAAAATTAGTGATTACAAATAAAGTATTCCACTGCTTTATTAAATAAAAATAGTCATTAATTAATAATTTATTGTCAATGAAAAATTCTAAACGATCTAATCGAGACCCTGCAAGAAAAAATAAACTGTCTAAAAATACTTCCCTTTTACTTGGGACTGGGGTGGGAATTTCTGCAATATTTTTGGGATTTGGGGTGATGTCACTAATTCATCGATCGATCCAGCCCACGCCTCAAAGTAATGCAACTCCTCAATCCCCGCCCACACTCAATTCTACCCCACCAATAGCTAGTAAAAGTGCTGAAATAATATCACCTAGTCCTTCAGTTACTGTCGATCCTAAACAATTTGCGTATAAAGTAATCGATCGAACTAATTTTATACCGAGTCCAAAACTTCAGCCAATAGTCGATCGCATCGTCAAATATAGCACTGCAAATAAACTCCCCCTCGACGCACTATCGATCGCGCTAATAGATACCAAAACTGGTGAAATAGCCCAGTATCAAGGCGATATCCAGCGATATCCAGCTAGTGTGGTAAAAATGTTTTGGCTGGTTGCAGCTTATCAAAAGATCGGTCAAAAAGAGCTAACAGAAGTATCCCTTCGCCCAGCGATCGAACAAATGATCTTCAAGTCAGATAATCAAGGCGCGAGTCAAATATTAGATGCACTCACTCAAACAACATCTACCCCAAATAATTTACCTAAAAATGAATTAGCAATTAGCCAGCAACAACGGCAAAAAGTCAATGATTTCTTTCTTCAAGCTGGCTATAGTAAAGATATCAATGTCAGTCAAAAAACCTTCCCGATTCCCCAAGAAAATATGATGGAGCCAAAAGGATTCGACCAACAATTGAGAGGGGAAGATATGCAAAAACCGATCCGCAATCGCATCACTACCAATGATGCAGCGAGATTGATGTATGAAATTGTGACTGAAAAATCGATCGATCCCATTACCAGTCAAAAAATGACCGCACTCTTAACTAGAAATACCGATCCCACTTTCTGGAAAAAACAACCACCTAATCCCATAGATTTCAATCCAGTCGAAAGCTTTTTTGGTGAAGGTTTACCAGTAGGTAAAACTAAAAACATCGTCTCCAAAGCTGGCTGGACATCTGCATCTCGTCAAGAAGTCGCATTCATTCAAAGCAAGGATGGTCAAACTAGTTATATATTAGCAGTGTTTGGTGATAATGCTGCCTATGGGAAAAGTAAGAAGATATTTCCAGAAATTTCTGGGAAAGTGTATAAAGAGATGCGTCAATTATCTAAATTAAATTAGCGATGTTCTTCAATTTCTGAGACGCTAAAATCCAAAGGCTTCTCCAAGAAGTCGGGGATTTGGGTGATGTATCGCCTCACCGGATCTACCAGATCCCATTTATGAGATAATTGACGATCGATCGGTCAGTTGAGAAACTGTCACCCATCATTGCAAACCTGACCGCATTGCTAGAGTACAGTGATAATAGTTGCCACATTGCACCTCAACTACTATGACTCGATCGAACCTCACCGCCACAGAGCCGAATAGCATCCACTCAAGCCAGTCGCACGTCTCCCCGTGGCTGAAGAACATCATTCACCCACTGGGGCAATATTTAGTCGTACCGACCTTTTTCGGCAAAATCCGCGTCTTAGGTCGAGAAAACGTTCCCCGCACTGGTGCGGTCATTTTAGCCCCAACTCACCGCACGAGATGGGATCCCATCCTGGTGCCCTATGCTGTTGGCCCCTACGTCACGGGGAGAAGTTCGCGGTTCATGGTTAGTGCGGATGAAATGAAGGGGGTTCAGGGCTGGTTTGTGCGCCGATTGGGGGGATTCCCGGTGGATACGAACAAACCTGGTATCGCGAGTATCCGTCATAGTGTAGAATTACTTCATGCTGGAGAAATGTTGACCATTTTCCCCGAAGGCAATCTTTTTCGGGATGGAACTTTGCATCCGCTCAAAAAAGGTTTGTCACGAATTGCCACCCACGCAGTCGCTTTGAAACCAGCTTTGGATCTAAAAGTTATTCCCATCGCCCTCAATTACCAGCATCCAACTGCGAGATTTCGCGATCGAGTATCGATTCATATTGGCACCCCTTTGGATGTCCAGAATTATCAACAGTTCTCTAGCAAACAAGGCGCGGAGCAGCTCGATCGAGATCTGACTCAATCGTTGCAAAACCTCATGGCTAGGCATTAAGGCTCAGATCCAGAATTCTTGCGGAAAATCTGTATCTAAGAATACCTAATTTTAAAATCCTAGTAGTGAAAAGCCAAACTAACTTATTACTTATTACTTATTACTTATTACTTATTACTTATTACTTAATCAAGGTAAGCGTGGTTCTCGTTCTAATTGATGGTACAATTGTTTGCAAAGCTGGATTTCAGTTCCCTGGCGATTCCAAACTACCCGATCGAAAATTTGATACAGTATGGACATTCCTCTGCCTGATTCTGATTCGACAGGAGGTAAAAGATCTCTGCTGTCTTGAAATTCTAGCTGTGAATTAAAACCGTTACCTTCGTCAGATATTGCCCACCAATACTCTCCTTCTACAAACCACGATCTAACGCTAACTTGCTTATCAGGATCCAGATTATTCCCATGTTTGGCGGCATTGACCAAAGCTTCTTGTAACCCTAATCTAATCTCTGCTTGCCATCGATCGGGGACTCGGGATAAAAGCCGATCGAGAATCGGATAAAGAAACAGTGTCGAACCAAAACTAACTTTATCCCATTCGCACTTCACTGGACTTAGTAGCATAGCAGTCTTCTTATCCCTATAAGACAATTTTGCCAAATCTTTAGCAAAAGATTAGCTCAAAACACGATCGATTTTGACAACAGACGGGGCTTATTTCGCGCTCTAAGTAATAGCTATTTGGCAATTAAGTAGTTGCACTCTTGTCTACCATTATAGTTAAAAAATATCTTTAAGTCTACTCGATCCAGTTCGACTTTTTCTGAATGTATAGCTTATACCTATATCTTACTGTTACTTACTCAAGAAGTGGCGATGTGTGGATTTCTAGATAGCATTTCCCAGCTCTAATCGATATTTAATTAAGAAATCGTATAATTTTGCAGCAATGAGCCGAACGTCCGCTAGAATAGAGCGTAGCTGCTAATATAATTGGCTCTACACAGCTACCTCAAATCCACTCCAATCTGGATCGCCACCATGACGACACAAGACTTACTCACTTTAGTTTTATTGCTATCTCCAGGTTTACTCCTGTCTGTCACCCTCATGCTCACTTTTGCAGCAGGTGGCTAGAGCCTAATCCTGCGCGTCAATGTTGCTGGAGCCAGTGAGGGTTTCTTCTAGTTCCATCCGCTGCTCCATTTGCCGCAGAAAGTAGCCCGTCATCATTGCCGAGCCGAGTAGACTTGCCAAGTTGTCGCGGTCTGTCGTCACTTGAATACTAAAGCCATCGCTGGGCAACATCCCAAGCAAGCCTTGAATGTTGTGGGTGATGATATCTTTGACCTGGGGCGTGGTAGTTTTAGCGATTTGGGCTAAAACTTCTGGGGATTGGTGTTGAAGATATTTGAGTAATTGGTTTACTTGGGCATCTTCGGACTTGTGTTCCAGAAAATCAGGGTTAAATGCCATTACTTTGATAAATCGAAGTGATTATTTTGCATCCAATGTTCAGAGGTTCTCGTTGTGCGAAGCTACCTGCGATGAGTATAGCTAAATTAGGCGAACGAGGCGATGTTGGTGAGCATTTTCTTCTCTAGCATAACATAATGGATCGAACGACGATCTGCGTTGAGGAGGTGTTATCCGAACGATTTGGATGGAAGATCCAGACGAATCAGTTGGGAAAAGCTCAGTCTGACTCAGTGGTAGAAACTGCTTCCAAATCCTGGGTTTTCACTTGCGCTGGGGGGAATTGAGGGAGGGGTAAGTCATTGAGTTCGTAGGTGCGGTGAAACTTGTCGGTGACTTGCAATAGTGAAGATCTGTTTCCTTGCTGACGACGTTTGCGAACAAATCCGACTTCGACTAGTTCTTGGACATGTTGATAAGCACCACTCCCTCTCAATTCTACCAGTTCGGTTTGAGAGATGGAACCCTTAATTGCGATCGCGGCCAAAGTGCGGAGCGCACCCGTACCGATTTCGGCGGGAATCATTTTGTCAATCAAAGCCTGAAATGAAGCTCGCAATTGGAGCAGATAACCTTTTGGTGTCTCGACTACTTCTAGGGCACTATCTCGATGAGCATAGTCGTCCATCAGCTCGATGATAGCTTGTTCTGCTTGCTCTCGATCGCATCCAGCACATTCAGCGATCGTCGCCAAATCCAGGGGTTGCCCTTTGAGGTATAGTATGGCTTCGATTTGGCTGGCGAGACGGAGCATGTGGGAGAGGGGGAGAGGGGGGGACGGGGGGACTGGGGGACTGGGGGACGGGGGGACGGGGGGACTGTATTATTTCCTCAATCCAAAATCCAAAATCCATCTTACTCGATGAGGACTAACTCTTCGTATTCCTGGGACATTTCTTCTAATGTTTGCCAGCCGGGATGCCATTGGGTACGATCTTTGATAGATTGGGCATTGATCCAAAATCGCACTTCTGGATCGCAAGATGCTACCATTTCTGCAAATACCCATTTACCATCGTGCTTGCGGTTGACGACTTGGAAGTGTCGCCACCCCCACATTTTTTGGGCAGATGTCCATTTTGAGCCGAGTAAATAGGGGAATTTTTGTTTCTTTGCCATGCTTCGAGCCAAGGTACCACCGCCACTAGTCTAACTAATCTCACTCAAGACTATGACAATTTACAATTTGCCAGGGATTATTTCTGGCTATACTCGCGGGAATTTTTTGATGGCTGGGGATGAGGGAGATCTCCAGTGGTATTCTAGTCGTCAACATGCGCTGATTCCTCTCGATGACAGGTTTCGCTATCCCAAATCTCTCCGTCGCAAGATTAACCAGGAATGCTTTACCACGCGGATTAATGGAGATTTTCGGGCTGTAGTTGAAGGCTGTGCCGATCGATCTACAACGTGGATTAATGCCGAACTCAAGGAGATTTATTGGGCATTATATCAGACTGGTTGGGCATATAGTTTTGAAACCTGGCAGGGTGACGAGCTAGCGGGTGGCGTGCTGGGAATTGCCATCGGTGGTGCTTTTATCGGTGAATCGATGTTCTTCCGCATTCCTGATGGCTCTAAGGTGGCGATGGTGCTGCTGGTGAATCATCTTCGCCAGCAGCAGTTTCGCTTATTTGATGCTCAGATGCTCAATCCACATTTAGAGCGGTTTGGTGCATGTACGATCGATTCTGAGGCATATGTAGATTTGCTCCGAGCTGCTGTAGCCCAAACCTGTCAATTCGAGCTTGGCAATTAGGCGCGGCGTTGTTGACGCTGATGGGAGTTGAGTAAACCACTTACTTTGTCGAGTAATTGAGCTGTCGAGACAGGTTTGGGGAGGATATCGTCAGCACCACATTCTAGCCCAAATATGGCTTTTGACCGATCGAGCGCGCTAAATAATAAAATCGGTGTTTCATCCCATCGACGGCTACTTCTGATGCGCCTTGTCATCTCATACCCATCAATTTGCGGCATATTGATGTCAAGAATCACCAAGTCTGGGGGCATTAGTTCCATAATCTGGAGCGCAACAAATCCATCGGTATAAGTAATGACTTCATATCCTGCCGAGGAGAGAATCGCTTCGGTGATGGATAAGATGTCAGGCGAATCGTCAACGATCAGAATTCGGGTACTGTCCGATCGTAAGCGGGTAGCAACTGATTTCATATGGCAATAAAAATTTAATAATGCAGAAAAGCGGGGTTGAAATTATCATAGCCTATGAAGACCAAAATTTATCATTACCAACTGAATTATTCCTCATTTGAGATTTACTACTGTCAATAACAGCAACTCTAACCTCCACATAATTTACCAATTCTAATTCTCTTGCTGGAGAAAGATCTAGTGGGGGTTTGGGCTTGGGTATATAGCAGTACGGATCTAGAGTTCTGTTCGAGTTACGATCTTTACACTTAAGCTACTGAGATTGATATTTTTGGTGGTTGTTAAGTGGGATGGCAATTGGGTAAATGAATGGGATTGGTAGTAACAATATATTAGCTACTCATCGTCTAGGGTTCGGCTAATTGTGCTGGCGATTTTTGACTGGTTCAGAATAAGGCTATGTCCACAGGGAACTATCTCGCATCAGATTTAGCGCGAAGGTGCCGAACTTTTGAGATGATTTCGATCGATCGGCTTAGAGGCTGTTTGAAAAGTCAAATTTGTTACCTTCACCCCTGGAGAATCCCCCCCAGCCCCCTTAGAAAGCGGATGTAAGGGAGTGTTCGGGTGACCCGCCCAGTTGACAGTGGAGCACACCAAGCAGGGGGGAGCCGGAGCCGATCCCCCCCTTTCTAAGGGGGGTTAGGGGGGATTCCAATACGGTTTACGAGTGCGATCTTATACTTTTCAAACACCCTCTTAGGTAAGTTTATTTTATTTTTGCACGAATTTTCGCTACCTGATGTGCTGATGGACACAAATCGACTAATTCACACTCAGTACAGTTAGGTTTTCTAGCGTTGCAAATAGCGCGCCCGTGATAAATAGTCATAATCGAGAAGTTTTCCCAATCTGGCTGGGGAAGTAGCTTCATCAAATCTTGTTCGATTTTAATCGGATCGTGATGTTTAGTCAATCCGAGTAAATTCGTGAGACGTTTGACATGGGTATCGACGGTGACACCTTGGATATTGCCAAAGGCATGTGATGAAACCACGTTGGCGGTTTTTCTAGCGACTCCTGGTAGTGAAAGTAACTGTTCCATTTCCTGGGGAACTTCGCCGTCAAATTCTTCGACAATCTTGCGACAGGCACCTTGAATATTCTTGGCTTTATTATGGTAAAATCCGGTCGATCGGACTAATTGTTCGATGTCGAGAATATCTGCATATGCCATCGATCGAGCATCGGGAAATCTAGCAAATAATGCGGGGGTAACTTTATTGACTCGCTCGTCGGTACATTGGGCAGATAATATGGTCGCAACCAAAAGTTGAACGGGGGTTGTATAATCTAAACTGCAAGTGGCATCTGGATAGAGTCGTTTGAGATGACCTAATATTTCTAATGCTTTTTGTTTTTTAGATATGCGTTTGGGCTTGGAGTTCATGCTTGATACTGTTCGAGCTTTCTGAGATTTTGGAAACGATTTTATATCAAATTGAAAGGGTAATTATTCCAGCTTTTATTAAAAGCTGCCGTTCCTCAACTCTGTCACGACGATTTAGCTGTAATAAACGGATTGTTACTCCGCCGATCGAAGTTAAAGCTATAATCTCACCTTCACTTATACCAAAATGTTCTTGCCATTGGTTTTGACGAGGGTGATATAATGGAACGATAGTTTGTGTATCTATATCGATCGAAGCAAGATCGCTTCCTTTGTATTTATTGCATAAACTACAGGATAAGGCTAGGTTATCGGGTACAGTTTGCCCATGATGTTTTTCGGCAATGATATGGTCGATTTCGTGAGGTGCAAAAGTAGTCGATTCGGGAAGCAGACAATATTCACAACAACCTTTTGCTCGCTCGAAAACTTGTTTTCTTAGAGCAACAGGAATATAAGTCTTGCTCATGCTAAATTAGTGTCCTTCAACTTTAGGATGGCTCTAGCTTTAGCCATTCTAACGATATGCTCCAAGTATTCATACCCTTGCCATTGTTGTTCTTCTGTGGAATTTAAACCCACTGTCCGATTTTTCTCTAGTAAAGTGGAGATCTGAGCTTGTAGGGACGCTGAAGGACGTAGCGCAATAATTCCTTCTGGAGTGGGAAGACTCGCTAGAAATTCCAAGACTTCAGCCATACCTGAAAATCCTTCCTCAGCAACTGTATTAAATTCTCGCAGCCCTAACTCGACGATTTGAGATAGTTTATCTTCAAATGGTTGCAGTCGAGTGGCAACATCATCGGGTAAGTCAAATATAACCTGCATATGGGTGTGCTTATACAAATTGGATATACCATACATATTTTAACCGTAAATCGATCTCTTAACAGGATAGATCGCTAAAAGATCGAGAATATCTCGGAGGGTGAGCAATCTTTTTAGTTGTACGTTTGGAATCGTTCTTCATTTGACGATCGATTCTATAATTTGTGACCATTCGCGATCGGTTAATGGTTCGATCGCAAATTTTATCTTAAAATGAATTTGAGCGGCTGTAATGAGCGCATCGATAATTCGATCGTGAGCTAGCTCAGGAATTGGCGCAGGGGGTAAATAGATCGATTCGTCAAAAACTCGGTTAAATAATTCTAGATCTGGATTGAGCCGCATCGAACCATGTTGGAGGATTGCGCCAGATTTGATTAATTGAGCACTACCGATTAATTTATATCCATCTTCACAGACGAGATCCGCACTAGTTGCGGTACCAAAACAATTGGGATTGTGGATATAACCCTTCCCCGCCGTTCCATAATCTAACTCAACTCCAAGAGATCGCCAACCATCGATGAGAAATTGACAGATCTGTTGATATACATGCGATCGATTGCCCACCAATCCAGATATAATTAATGCGTAGGTCAAATCCCCTTGATGCAATACACCCCGCCCTCCCGTCGGACGTTTAATGAGACCTACGAGTTTATCTTGCCAAGTCAAATTCTGCCAATGTGCGGGATAATGTCGTTGATGATATCCGAGGGAGATGGTCGGATTCGACCAAGTATAAAAGCGTAATGTGGGGGGAATTTCGCCTAAGATATGTCGATCGAGCAACCAACTATCGATCGCCATTTGGATCTCTCCACTAGTCTCGATCGGTGGAATTAATCGCCAAGTTATAATTGGCTTAACTATGTTCAATTTCCCATCCTCCCATTCATTACTTAGTCTAAAATAACACTCGATCGCTTTTAAAAACCTAATAGGGACTGTGGATAGTGGATAGTGGATAACAAAATAAACGAGATCGAGATCTCGTTTATTTCTTGGGTGGGAAGGGAGTATCCCCCCATCCCCCCGTCCCCCCATCCCCCAGTCCCCCAGTCCCCCCGTCCCCCCGTCCCCCCCTCCCCCATGCGCCTCCCCCTCCCCCAATTCAGC
>JANOPX010000278.1:0-13032 GCA_031422115.1 Chamaesiphon sp. VAR_4_metabat_408
GGGAGGGATTGCGAATTATTGAAGAATGGTGTCGATTTGCGCTCAATGACGTGCCGATGGCAAATGAGTGTAAGCAAATGCGTCAAGAATTGGGCATGTGGCATACAGCCGAAATTAGAGCGGCGCGAAATACAGCGGGGGATGTCGGCACTGGATTGACTCATCCCCGCGAAGAAGAGCGTGCAGATATCGAGCAAGTGTTACAAGCCAATCTGTGTAGAGTGCAAGAGGCATTGCGGGTACTAGAAGAGTATGGCAAATTGTCTTCACCCAAGATGAGTAGCGGCTGTAAGCAGATGCGTTATCGGGTTTATACCCTAGAAAGCAATCTACTTACTTATCGTCGTCGTCAACTCCTGACAACGGCTAGATTGTATCTGGTGACATCCCCAAACCAGGATTTGATCCCACGAGTGGAAGCAGCTTTACAGGGGGGATTGACTTTGGTACAATATCGTGACAAAGAAACTAACGATGTCGATCGACTGGCGATCGCTCAAAAAATCTGCCAACTTTGTCACAGTTATGGAGCATTATTTATTCTCAACGATCGAGTAGATCTAGCTCTAGCAGTCGATGCAGATGGCGTACATTTAGGACAGCAAGATGTCAGTATCGATTTCGCTAGACAATTGCTCGGCTCTCAAAAGATTATCGGGAGATCGACAACCAATCCCGATGAAATGACGCGAGCGATCAAAGAAGGTGCAGACTACATCGGTGTAGGCCCTGTATATGAAACCCCCACAAAACCAGGTAAAACTGCGGCGGGATTAGAATATGTCGAATATGCTGCCAAAAATGCGACAGTGCCTTGGTTTGCGATCGGTGGCATCGATACTGATAATATTAGTGATGTAGTCAAAGCTGGAGCATCAGGAGTCGCGATCGTTCGAGCAATCATGGAATCAGAGCAACCCACCCACACCGTTCAATTTTGTCTCTCAGTATTAAATCGGATTACACCAGTAGGTTAGGATAGCCTCAAATGATCGAGCTACAAGTTAATGGCGACAAATACACCTGTTCGCCCCAGACAACGTTACCCCAATTGCTAACCCAAATGGGGCTGAATCCTCGCCTACTCGCAGTAGAATATAATGGTGAGATCTTGCATCGGCAGTTTTGGGAACAGACAGAAATTAGTGCTGGCGATCGATTGGAAATTGTGACGATCGTTGGTGGGGGATAATAGATTTAATCTCTTAGCTGCTAGAGATAGGCTAAACTTAGAAACTTTTTTTTTGCACATGGAGAACGGTTTATGACAGCCATACAAATTCCTCAGTTAAACCCGTTACCGCAGATTAGATGGGAAAAACTGCCAACTGATTTCACCTTACCTGATGAACCCGTGGAAAGTAGTCTTCAACCTTTACTAGCAGCAGCTTTACGAGAATCATTAGAATTGGCAGGATTAATCCTCGAATCTAGTTTAATTGCCTCAAATTTTGGGATTTGTGCAAAAGTGGGATCCCAAACGATCGTCAAAGCTCCCGATTGGGTATATGTGCCATCTACTCAATCCCTCATAGAAGGAGAAGTTCGCCGGAGTTATACCCCTCAGCTAGAGGGCGATATCCCCGCGATCGTCATGGAATTTATCTCCGAAACTGAAGGAAGTGAGTATTCCATCAATCCTCATTATCCCTACGGCAAATGGTATTTTTACGAACGCATTTTACAAGTTCCTATATATGCCATCTTTCACCCCAAAACAGGGGAGCTAGATCTTTATCGATTGGGTGGTGACAAGTACGATCGATTGTTGCCAAATGACGATCATCTCTATTGGATCGAGGAAATCGGCTTGTTTTTGGGTGTATGGCAGGGCAAGAAAGCTGAAATGACGGCTAATTGGCTCCGCTGGTGGGATAGTTATGGAAATATCTTGTTATGGGGTAGCGAGCGGGTGGAGCAAGAGCGTCAACGCACAGAGCAGGAGCGTCAACGCGCCGAGCAAGCTGAAATAGCTCTCGAACAAGAAAGAAGCTCAAGTCAACGGCTGGCGCAAAAATTGAAAGAGTTGGGAATCTGATTGACGGACAAATCTTTTTATCGTAGGTTGGGTTGAAGAATGAAACCCAACATCTCTAGGGTGTTGGCGGGGTTAGTTGGGTTTTGCTACGCGCAACCCAACCTACGATTTTTCGACGTTTCAGGAGTTTTGTCAGTCAATCAGGTTGGGAATAGATCCCGATACATTTGAAGGGTAGACAATGAATTGAACTTAATATTTATTCAGCTACTAATCATTATTTAGTATAAGTAAAGCATCTAAACTTACTTTTTTTGATTTAAATCACGTTTTTATAAAAATTAGAAGATTCGCATACTTACGATAAATGTAGAATAATAATCTATCATCGAAATTGCCAAAGTTGCTAATTGCTCAATTTTCATACTAGCAGATGGGAATCGATAAGAAAATGTTGCCAGCCTTGGATCGGTTTTTTGATAGAGTATATCTTGGCAAATGTTTCCTAATCTATCATTGGGCATTAAGTCGATAGTCATACCTGCATGTGCAGAAGGCAACAACATATTAGAACCATGTAACCCAATTACTAATCGACTCTGGCTATATATTTTGCAAGTAGCTCTTTCTGCGATCTCGTCAAATTTTTCAACTCGGAGATCCTCAACCCAATCAGGAAAACTCAGTTTTTTCCCAAGTCCTGCGACGGTAAAAATTGCAGATGGAATTTTTTTTCTAATTGCTGTGAACAGTCGTCTCACTTTCCAGTTTTGGATGAGTAAACATATATCAATTAATCCTAATCTTTTTAACACTTGGAAGGAAAAGTAATTTACCCAAAGGCGATCTTCACGCCATATAAATGCGATCCTAAACTCTTCATTATTAAAATCATGAATTGGGGTTTTAGTATAATTAGTGATATCAAAGTTAGCAGGATGTGAATATGCTTTACTTACAAAAACCTCATCAAACCGATCTATTTCACCTGAGATAAATTCATTAATACAATGATAATAAGATTGTCCCACTCGTAAAGGGATATCTACTGTCCAAATCTCCGCCACTCCATCTGGAACCATCCACCTCAGAAACTTTTGGACAATCACCACCACCCCAAAATCAGCATTATTTTGTAAATGAGAATCTACGTTTAGTAGCTTGAGTAAAGAATGTCCATATAAATGGTCGATACAGTTTAGTACTATAATGCGTTTACTGTCTTTAAATATCTCTTTCTGGATGTCTAGCTGTTGACTAATAGGATTTTGGAGAGATTTAAGTAAATTCTTTCCCAGCCAATTATCAGCTATTTTATTTCCGAGTGCAGATTTGTCACGAAAAAATAGATCGTTTTTAATATCTATTATATATGGATAGTTGATTGCATGGCTAATTGGAAGATCTCCAATAGTTTCTGAAGAACAAACCGAACATTTAGATTCAACACAAACATGCATTCCACTCCATATCAATGATTGAGGTTTAAGCTTATTTTGACAGTAAGGGCAATTTGAACTATATTCAATAAAAGGTTTGACTGATATCATCATAATAATGGTTCTATTTTTATATGAATCAAAGAAATCGGCAAGTATTTAGCTTTTATTGAAAGTAGCATGTTTGATTCTTAACGCAGCATGATATAGATCGAAGGAGCGTAAAATCATCATACCGACAGGTTGCAAGTCTTTGACAAAGAAATTAATTAATATAATTGATATTAAGTATGTTGATAAAGTGGCAACAGTTGCTCCCATTGCCTGATATCGAGGGATTAAAAAATAGTTAAGACAAATGTTTAATACTGCTCCTAAAATAGCGGTATAAAGAGAGTATTTAAGGATGCCTCGGATTGTCAAGTAAGAAATTCTGGCTATTCCAAGACTCGCACCAAATTGCCCCCAGATATATACAGCGAGTATATCACCTGATGGACTAAATGAAGGCCCATACAAAATAGAAATAATTGAGCCAGAAAGTAAAGAAATCGGAATCGCATTTGCCAGCCACAAAAATAACATAATATCAAAATAAACTTGAACCTTGTCCAAGTCTTTTTTTTCTGAAATGTCAAGCTGTGCTAATTTAGGAAAGATAGAAGAGGCAAAAATTACTGGTAAAAAATCAGATACTTCGGCAACTCTAACGGCAGTTGAGTAGAATCCTAACTGAGATTTATCTGATAGTAGAGAGCCTAACATTACCTGATCTATTTTAGATCCTATATAAATCGCAATGCCTGCCATTACAAGTGGTAAACCCTCCCGAACAATATCTTTTGCTCGTGACAAACTAAAATGCCAATCCTTTAATAAGTTCCCCTGTGATTTATAAACACGAACCATTGCAATAGCACTGATGGCTAATTCTATAGTTATAGTCCATGCAAAAGCAATAAGTGGAGCATGAAAATAGACTAGGATCAGCTTGAATAGAGAAACTAATAAACCAGCACTTCTCCTCGCAACTACGATTTGCTTAGACTGGGTTTGTGACTGAAACCAAATATCGATCGTATCAAATGCGAGAAAAATGTTGCCAAAAGCTATAATTCCAACTAATATGATGATGGCTTGATTTCCAGGTTCCAATAAATAGGCAGATGCAATTGCTAATGGTGCAGTCACAGCTCCTGCAACTATACAAACGACAAAATTTGTTCCAAGAATTTCATTTTTTTGGTCTGCGGTTCGAGCTAGATCTCGAACCGCAATTGTCCTGGCACCCATTCCAGCAATAGGACTCAGTAGGCTTGTCAGCGAGATTACATAGTTGAATAACCCAAATTGTTCTGGGCCTAAGTACCGTGCTACCCAGATACTGACAACTAGCCCTGTAGATATTCCAAAAACTTTATCGGCTAAAAGCCAAGCAGTATTTGCAATAACTTTCCGCAAGTCAGGGCTAAATTTACTAATGATTATGGATAGCCTATTTAACATTTAAAAAACGGAATATTATAATATAACTAGATATTAAATCATGAATTTGGCTTTTGAAAAATAAATATCCCACAAGCATATTTAGCATTTGTAAAATCTTTGGGCTGTGAAGATTCAATCAAATCTCCATCTTTACTAATTGCTATAAAATCGATTAAATTGAGAGAAGAGAATGATTCGATTATAGTTAAAGGATCGAAAATACGATGTGCATTAAATGCAACATGTTCTTTGCCAATCGGTACGGAAAAATATAGTTTTCCTCCAGGCGATAATACACGTTCAAGCTCTTTCATTCCTTTAAAGCAACCTGACGGATCGATAGGATCTCCATAACGCCCTAAACCGATATGTTCCACTGTATGTAAGCAGGAGAGTGATATAATAGAATTATCTAAAAAGGAGAGATTTGTAATGTCACCTTGATGAAAAGATAGACCAAAAATATTCGATTTTAGAGGTCTAATATCAATGACATTAACAGATCGGAAAGTCAGGAGATGTGCGATAAATCCATCAATCCGCGATCCAATATCCCAATGATTGACAGGATTATCTATAAAGATTTTTCGGGCAACCCAGAGATCCTGATAAAAGTATTCTCCCGTGGTTGAACCAGCATTATCGTAACGATCTTGTAAGCACGGATAGATATTTTTGGGATTAATTTTAAATGAGTCTTTGGGTAAGTCAGCCTTATTATAATTTATCCAATCCTGAAAGTAAGAAGGTAGACCTTTTAATCTTTGCCTAATTGAAAGTGGAGTAGTTCCAAAAATATTGATTAGCAGCCGATAGGGAGCAGCTAAGAAGGAACGTATATTTGTTGTTATTGCTAAGATATTCACTAGAATATTAATTTACCCATTTAAATGGACGCAAGCAAGTGTCAGAGGGCTATTGTGTTACGAAAGTTTCTTAGAGGCTCAACTCTAATATATTAAAATCATCTATACAAACTGAATTCCTTCATTATATCTCACTTTAGATCGTTACTCTAGTCTCAAGAAGAAAGGCTATACGAACGAATAGGTTGACGGTGGGAATACTATTGGAGTGCTGTTAGAACGTCTTCAACCTGCATCCTCAATCTCTTTCGAGCAGATCGTCCCGGATGTGAATATCTTTACACTTAACTTTTGGTAAACTAGATAATTCTAATTATTGAGATTCCATTTTTTTTAGTCGCTGAAGCAAACTCCATAAAGTACTAATCTGCTTGGATTTGGGGCAATATTTCCAAATCAAGTACAGGATTGCAATCATGAATAGATGAGATTTAGGATTGAAAAAAACATATTGTAATCCAGTAAATGTTCTATGAGGTAGTTTCTTTTGGTCATTATTAAAATCATTAGCCAAAACGATCTGTGGCGCAATCCAAGCCTCAATGCCTACTTTTTTTGCCCTCATAATTAATTCTGAATCTCCATGATAATGAGGACAGAATTTGGCATTGTATAGCCCAATTTTATTGAATACATCAGCCCCGATTAAGACACCATTACCAGGTAATGTATCAACAGCAATCAACTCTTGTTCTAAGATTGCGGGATCTAAATCTGCAAGATTTACATCATTGTAGGCAATTTTTAAAAACCGATCGGTACCCCAATCTGAATATGTACCTAATGACCATATTCTGTCTTTTGGAGCGAGATAATCGATTCGATTACCTAAAATTGAAAGTTGGTATTTTTCGGCTAAATTGACTAATTTACTGATATAATCTGGATCGATAACAGCATCATCATTAATAGTTAGAATAAAATCAATCTTTTGTTTGAGTGCCCATTTGACACCAGCATTAGTTGCTCCAGTCCAAAATTCACGATCGCTTACTTCGATTAAAGTAACTTGAGAAAATTGTGTTTTAACTAGATCGACAGTGCCATCACTCGAACTCGAATCAACAACAATTATCTGTAAATTAGGATAGGTTTGAGCGAGGATGAGATCCAAAAATCTGGATAACTTGTCTTTGCGATTAAATGTAGGAATGATTGCTGCTACAGTTGCCGAACTAAACATTTTAGTTAAAATAGTATTATTTTAGTAAAGTATCTATCTCAAGGATGACTCTTTCTACGGAAATATCTTCTATACAAATAGGTCGATCGAACTTACATTTCCAGTCACAGAAGAAACAATCTAGTTCTTCAGTTGCAACTCTAAACTTAGTTGGATCGCCATAAGGAAGAAATCGCTGATAGTGTCCCCCACCAACAATAGAAACTAAAGGAGTTCCCACCGCTATCGAAATATGTGAAGGACTACTATCCATTGCTATACATATTTTTGCATTAGCAATTAGACCTGTTAAATCAATCAAACTAGTCTTTCCACAAACACAAATAGGTTTAGCTACTTTTAGATGTGACTGGATTTCATCCGATATCGATTTTTCGGCAGGACTTCCACAAATTATGCTAGAAAGACCATATTCAGTCCACAAATAATCGATCGCCATAGACATTTTTTTGGATGACCATATTCGATAATCATCAAAAGCCCCAGGACAAATTAGTACAAAAGGATCGATAATATCGTAAGATTTAACAAGATCGGTGGCTTCAGTTGTTACTATCGACGGTATCGTCCATTTCGGGATTCCCTCAACTTGACGATCGATTCCTAGATATTTTAGGATAATAGCATTTTTGGCAACTTCAGATATCCAGGGTGGATTTGAATGGTGATTTTCTGCTGGCTTTAGGGATTGAAATATATCTCTAGTCACATATTCAAGCGATCTCTCATTTACTAGATCGGATTGAGACAAATCTGCACAGATATAGTCTGCATTTACCCCAATCTTTCGATCGGCAGAAACAATGAATAGTAATTGAGAGTCAGATAGCCGTCTAGGAAATGTTGGACAAATTACTAGATTGTAGTGAGATTTGAGGAGTTGTTGCTGAAATTCAAATCTATAGGTTAGATTTCGAGTGAATGCTAAAGTATCGATCGGGATAAATAAATCGATAATTGATGATGCACCTAATATCCCCAAATCCAACAACTTGATGATACTATGAGATTGATGTCCTGAGATGATGTCAATCGTCCATGTATCTGCTGGATATATTTCTTTCATACAGGGTAGTATCCCTGTTAAGAGAACAAAATCGCCAATCGCACCAGTATCTATTATTAGGAGCTTTTTCCGGGAATCTACAGATTTGATAGCTCTCTTTGTGCCGATCGATTTGACAATTGAGTCAGTTAGTAATTGACTCAATCTAACGATCCAAAGAATTAACTTATTTTTTTTAAAAGATGCAGCTTGTAATTTCATATTATAGTTAGTTTAATTAAAACATTATCGAAATTCATTATTTTTGTCATGCAAACTCCAGTTGCTTTTATTATTTTCAATCGCCCAGACACAACTGCGAGAGTATTTGAAGCAATTCGTCAGGCTAAACCACCTCTATTACTCGTCATCGCTGATGGAGCAAGATCTTCCAAGCCAGATGAAGCTGCCAAGTGTGCGGCGGTTAGGGCAATTATCGATCGAGTAGATTGGGATTGCGAAGTGAGAACTAATTACTCCGATGTTAATTTAGGCTGTGGAAAGAGAGTATCATCGGGAATAGATTGGGTATTTCAAGAGGTAGAAGAGGCAATTATCTTGGAAGATGATTGTTTACCCCATCCTAGTTTTTTTCAGTTCTGTGAAGAGATGTTAGAATACTATCGAAATGACAGTAGGATCATGGCCATTTCTGGAAACAACTTTCAATGGGGCGAAAAGCATCGTGATGATAGTTATTATTTTTCTCGCTACAATCATGTTTGGGGTTGGGCAAGTTGGCGACGAGCATGGAAACATTATGATTTTACCATGAGTAAGTGGCCACAGGTTCGAGATGGTGGCTGGTTGAATAGCATCTTGGAGCAGAGCGCGTCAGTTCGATATTGGGCTGTGAGATTTGAGGATATGTATCAAGCTAAAATTGATACATGGGACTATCAATGGACATTTGCTTGCTGGATTCAAAATTCTCTGACTATTTTACCTAACGTAAATTTAATTTCTAATATTGGCTATAATGCTGAGGCAACTCATACAAAAAAAGATTCTCCATTTGCCAATCAAGCTTTAGATTCAGTTAAATTTCCATTACTTCATCCCTCATTTATCCTTAGAAATACGAAAGCAGATAGATTTACGGATCGGATCATGTATGAATCTAATCCATTTAAGAAAATCCTAAATAAAGTAAAGTTTATTTTAAAGGTAAGATAATAGTGGATAAAAAATGTACGGTATGCTTGTCGCCCACAGAACTTATTTTCGAGCGAATTGTCCTAAATCGATACAAGGTCAGTTACTTCTATTGCAGTAACTGTGGATTGCTGCAAACTGAGAAGCCATATTGGTTGGCAGAAGCCTACAAAAACGCGATCGCTGATAGTGATACTGGTTTGGTCTATAGAAATATTAGCACGGCTTGGAAGATTGCCAATATTTTATTTTTTCTGCTTGAAAAAGATGGCAAGTATTTGGATATGGCAGGTGGTTATGGAATGTTGACTCGATTGATGAGGGATATTGGGTTTGACTTTTACTGGTCGGATGTGTATTGTGAAAATCTACTGGCAAAAGGATTTGAATTGTCCACTACCAAGCCACCTTTTAATGCTATTGCGGCTTTTGAAGTACTAGAACATATTTACGATCCGCTTGAGTTTATCAAAGAATCCCTCGATCGAGCGCAAACATCAACGATTATTTTATCTACAGAATTATTTTCTGTGATGCCACCCGATCCAGCGGTATGGGAATATTATGCTTTTGAAGAAGGACAGCATATATCTTTTTATCAAATTAAAACATTGGAATTCATTGCCGATCGGTTATCTTTAAGATTATATTCTCACGGAAATTTTCATATTCTAACCGATCGATCGATGCCCAGCAAATTAGTGTGGGGTTTACTGACTGGCAAGTTTTCTATGGCAATCGGACTTTGTGTAAAGTTATTGATGAAGTCAAAATCCAAAACCTTGACCGATCGTCATGCAATTCTTCAAGGCAGATCGAATCTAGATATTCCCCAGAAATAGTTCATCGTCAAATGCTGCGAATATCTCTGATAGTACTACGTTAGAAAATAATAGTCCATCTGGATCGGCTAGTCGGATTGAATTATCCTCACTCAATCTCTCAACATCTAACAGAACTTGTCTATTATCACCCAATACTTCCACCCAATCACACTTGTTATATTTGGCGATACATTGCCACAACCGATCGAGGATAGCCGTACCAAATTCAGCGGCGATCGATCTCAATTCTACCCCTTCTCGCAACCGCATTCCCAGCATCAAGGTTTCCAACAACCGCTCATTCTGAGATATTGATTCGGTATGCCAATCGCATCCATCCGCTACCCACTGGTAGTATGTATCAGTCGTGCGCGGGCGGGTAAATCGAGAGCCATCTAAGTTACTCGCTGCTCCCATCCCAAAGGCGTAGTAGGGTAAATTGCGCCAGTAGGTGAGATTGTGCCGACATTCTGACCCCGATCGAGCGTAGTTGCAAATTTCATAGTGTTCGTAGCCTGCGGTAGTGAGCATCGATTGGGCGGTGCGATACATTTGGGCGGTGGCTTCGTCGCTTGGTAGGGGGCGATCTCCGGGGCTGTATTGTCTGGCGAAAGGGGTTTGGGCTTCGACGATGAGGTCGTAATTGGCGATATGCTGGGGGGATAGGTCGATCGCTTGGTGTAAGGAATCGAACCAATGCTGGGGCGTTTGCTGCGGTAAGCCGGAAATAAGATCTAGACTCCAGTTGGCGATACCCGTATCGCGAATGATGTCCACACCAGCGTAAATATCGGCCACAGTGTGGGATCTCCCGCACAGTTGCAATAAGTCATCCTGAAAGGCTTGCACCCCCATACTGACGCGATTTACCCCCGCTGCGACATATCCGGCTAATTGAGGTTTGTCGAATGTACCAGGATCGATTTCCATCGAAATTTCTGCCCCTGCTGCAATCCCAAATTTGGCGGCTAGTTGCGCCAAAATGTTACCGATTTGTTCGGTGGTGAGTAGGGAGGGTGTACCGCCACCAAAGAAGATTGTTTCTAGGGGTGCGCCGAAATTAGCTTGGTTAGCTATCTCTCGACTTAGAGCTTCCAAGTAAATATGGATGTTACCAGAGTTGGAGCCGTTTTTGCGATCGCCCACGACGAACACCGGGAAGTCGCAGTAATAGCATCTTCGCCGACAGAAGGGAATGTGGATGTACGCGGCGATTGGGTTCATGAGGGGTGAGGGGTGAGGGTAGGAGGGTGGGAGGGTAGGAGGGTGGGAGGGTGGGAGGGTGGGAGGGTGGTGGTGGTAGGGTGGTAGGGTAGTAAAGCGTTATTTGTACCCATTATTGACCATTCTCCCAGTCCCCCAGTCCCCCAGTCCCCCCGTCCCCCCGTCCCCCCGTCCCCCCGTCCCCCTCACCCCTCATTGGTGATAACCGAAAGATGAAATAGTTAATACCCGAACAGCAGCGGATATAATGGCGGTAGAGAGGGCGACAAACTCACTCTATATTTATACCTCACTCGATCGGGAGCCACCCATGCTCGATTTTACTATTATCCTTCTACTGATTCTGGCTGCGGCTGGAGTTGGCTATGACATTGTAGATATATTGCCTGATGAAATGCTCGTCAAAGTCACCAATATGGACGGTTTGCGAGTTGTTTCGGCAGGTTTTGCCGCACTGTTTGGGGGGCTATTTGGTGTAGTCGTCAAGACTGCTTACCGCCGCTTGGAAGCTCAGGTTCGAGCATTACCGATAGAAGTGCTGTTGACTAGAGCTGTTGGTTTGGTAGTGGGCTTGTTGATGGCAAATTTGCTGTTAGCACCAATATTTCTATTACCGATGCCGTTGGAATTTACCTTCCTCAAACCGCTGTTGGCAATTTTGGGTAGTGTGATGTTTTGCTATCTGGGTGTGACGCTAGCAGATACTCATGGGGGTGCATTTTTGCGGTTGATAAATCCGCAGAATATGCAAACTACGCTGGTTGCGGAGGGTACCCTCAAAGCAGTCGCACCGAAAGTTATCGATACTAGTTGTGTAATTGATGGGCGAATTGAGGAGTTGTTAAGTACGGGATTTGTCGAGGGACAAATTTTGGTGCCGCAGTTTGTGATCCAGGAGTTGCAGACTTTGGCGGATTCGGCGAACGATATGAAACGAATTCGCGGACGCAGAGGTTTGGATATTCTCAATCGGATGAAAGTTGGGTTTCCCGATCGCATTATCATTCACCCGATCGATTATTCGGATATCACAACTGTTGATGCAAAATTAGTCCATTTTGCTAGCGAAATTCAAGGTACTTTGTTGACTAATGATTACAATCTTAGCAAGGTTGCGAATCTCCAGGCGGTGTCAGTGTTAAATGTCAACGATCTGGCTCATGCTATTCGACCGATTTATTTACCAGGGGATTGTCTAGACATCAAAATTATTAAGGATGGCAAAGAAGCAGCTCAAGGAGTCGGCTACCTTGATGATGGCACGATGGTAGTGGTTGATGATGGCCGGAAATATATCGGTGGGGAACTCAAAATTATTGTGACTTCTGCATTACAAACTTCTGCGGGAAGAATGATTTTTGCTAGACCTTATGCTTCGATGATGGCCTAATTGATTTTGGATTTTGGATTTTGGATTTTGGATTTTGGACACTTCTGCGCAGGCAGACGCTTTTGCGGAGGCAAACGCTGTGCCGTAAGCGCAAGGCGCAGGCGTTGCCAACGCGGAGCGTCTTCTCGGAACCAGACGCTGCGCGAACGCTGAGAAGTCAGGCTGTCGCCAACAGTGCAAGTTTTGGATTTTAGATTGAAAGATCCTCACAGCTTAATCCTAATACATAAAGACTAGTAAAGGCGTAGATCTAAGAGGCTGTTGGAAAAGTATACGGGTAGCACTTATAAACCCTGGATAATCCGCTCCTGCCCCCCTGTAAAAGCAAAGTCTTTTCGCCCTCACCCCGCCAGAACCTGCGGTTCTGGCTCCCCTCTGTCTTGTCGTTTTTTTATTCTGGGGGTACCCCAGAATAAAAACGACGCTCCCAAGCTTGGGAG
>JANOPX010000279.1:0-8879 GCA_031422115.1 Chamaesiphon sp. VAR_4_metabat_408
CGAACGCGAAGCGCGCCGCTAGGCGGTCGCTTTTGGCTGGTATGGCGGAAAATATAGCCACCTCGACTGGCTCTTACCGGACGATCGATTCACCCGTATTGGTATGATGGGACTACAGAGAGGACTAAACAAGCTTTAGATCTGATATGACCAAAATTTCCTATCTCATTTCGATCCATCCACCACAGAGCGAAAGCGATCGCGTCGAGCTATCGCAGCTATTAGAATACCTCGATCGATCGCCCTCCGAAGTCAACCGCAGACTGCAAATAATAGTTAGAGCAATCTTAGCTGGAGAGTCAATTTCGGTAGTCAGCCAAGAGCGCAACTTATCGGGTAAATCCCTACAACCACAAGATAAAATCCGTACTGAAAGTCTGCGAGAAATTATTGAAATGACAGAAGAGGAAGGGGGATATGAAGATAACTATATTCGATCGGTGATGGCGAGTATAGATGAATGACTAAAAAAGCTTTGCTCGATGCCTGCACTATATTTGGAATGCCAATTAAGGATACTTTGTTTACTGCTGCATTTCAAGGAGTTTTTCAACTTTATCTTTCTGAGGAGATTTTAGATGAAGTCAGCCGCAACCGCATTAAGAAACAGTTATCTACTCCAGAAAGAGAAGACCACTTTCAACAACTAGTCAGAAAAGCTTTCCCTCAAAGCTTTATCGATGCACCTTTAAATTTAATCGAGTCCATGACCAACGATCCTAAAGATCGCCATGTGTTGGCTGCTGCCGTTGTTGCTGGGGTAGATTATCTAGTCACATACAATCTCAAAGACTTTCCGATCGGATCTTATCGAGATTATAATCTCTCGGTGTTGCATCCAGATGATTTTCTGTTAGCTCTTTGCGACGATTGCGGCGACGAAGCATTAATAAATGTTCTAGAAAAGCAATCCAGTAATCTAAAGAAAACGTCAATATCGCCATTGCAAATTCTCGATAAGTTAAGAATAAATAGATGCAATAAATTTGCAGACAGGCTCTATAGATCGATCGGCGATCGCTTCTAGCCATTAAATCTTCCTCGATCTCTTGTCCTGACAAGTTTATCTCTATCTTTGGGTCTATTTATATAACTTTAATCAAAACTAAAGACTATGGGAAAATCGAACGCGAAGCGCGCCGAGGCGGTCGCATTTGGCTGGTATGGCGGAAAATATAGCCACCTCGACTGGCTCTTACCCCTACTACCATCATCACAACATTTTTGCGACGTATTTGGTGGCTCCGCTGCTGTCATCATCAATCGCCCTCCCTCTCCCGTTGAAACTTATAACGATATCCACAGCGAAGTCGTGAACTTTTTTCGCGTGCTTCGCGACCAAAAGGAGCCACTGATTGAAGCCATCGGTTTAACACCTTTCTCCCGTGAGGAACTAGGATTAGCCAGCCAACGCCAGACAGAAGGAATTACTGAACTAGAACGCGCTCGGCGTTTTTTCGTGTGTGCTAGACAAGTCCGAACCGGACTCGCTCAAACATCTAGCGCGGGACGTTGGGCGCATTGCCTATTAACCAGTCGCGCTGGTATGTCAGGAGCCGTGTCTCGCTGGCTCGGTAGTATCGACGATTTATCACTCATCGCTCAAAGACTATTGCGCGTTCAAATCGAGAATGCACCCGCGATCGATGTCATCAAACGATATGATAGTGCAGATACGCTCTTCTATTGCGACCCACCTTACCCACATGCTGCCCGTGGTGATTCCAAAGCATACGCACATGAAATGACCGATATAGAGCATCGAGAACTCGCCTCAGTACTTAGGAATGTCCAAGGAAAAGTCGCTTTATCGAGCTATCATTGCAATTTGATGGATGAATTATATAGTGACTGGTATATCGTTGAAGCTACCGGAAAAATGTGTCATTCGGTCAAGTCAGCGCGGACTGAAGTACTGTGGATGAACTACGAACCACCGAAGGAAATAGAACAGATTTCGACGGTACCGGAATATCTGGATTTGATGAGTAAGAAAATTAATCCGTTTGCAGGGGATCTCTATCGTTATCTGAATTTCGACCAGATTTCTGGTTTTGAAGATGAAGGGCGAACTGTCACGGTTGATGATGTCAGAAAGCTAGCAGAAGTCTAAAGAAGATCGCATGAAAAATCCCCTCCCAGAAGGGGATTTACATGCGGGAGTTGGTATGAAAGTTGAGGGATAATATGACCGATCCACTAAACATTATTTTTCGGTGAGATTCAACTTAGAGACTATGGAAAATCGGTCGCATTTGGTGGGTAGGAGGAAAAATATAGCCTATTGATTTACTCCTATAATTAACATGCCAGGAACTGCCCACTCTACGCCTGCCTACTTGTCTCGATTTTATCACCTGCTTGATTTATTGTCATTGCAATAATTATCAATTTATCATCTCTTTCAAATTCAATTATTGTATTAACAACATCACTGAAAAATTCAAGTGCCGATGATGGAAAAATAGGCAATGGTGGTTGCAGTTTATAATGAAGATTTAGATAACTTTCATTAGCAGTTATTATGAATTCTATTCCATCTATAGATGAATAAATACCAACATAATCATTAGTATTTGGCAGATTTATTACAATTCGATCGTTGGGTACCCCATCATCCCATTGATATTCTATCGCGATTGCCTGTAAGATTTCACTGATTAGAGGCCAACCTTCATTGGAATTTACCATAATAACGGCTCCCTTTCCAGAATTTGGGTAGAAACGCATTAGAGAACTAAAGCCTTCATTACTACCAGCATGTCCGAATTGAAAACTCTCCTCTCGACCATCACAGAAGAAGCCAACGCCAGCAAATCTACCATCACCTACTTTTTGGCTTTCCAATTGCGGGCAAAGCATCGATCTCACAGCATCCTTATTTAAGAAATTATGAGTACTGCAATTGTTTAAAATCTGGATTAACTCAATTCCAACTTTTGCTAAATCAGTAGGTGTCGTCCACAAACCTGCTGCTGCCATTTCAGGATAAATGTGAAATTCACCTACGATCGGAATGCCTTTCCACGGATGACCTGTAGCTACTCTGGCTGTCAAATGCTGGGGCAAGGATTGTTCGTAAGTACTATTAGTTAATTCTAATGGATCGAGTACAAGTTCTCGCATAATTTGCGGAAACGGTTTATTGAGGAGATCGACTATGGATTGTTGAGCTACAGTCGTACCACCGCCAGAATAGCGAAATTGTAATCCTGGCAAAATGTTCACTTCCACTTTTTCCGTGTTGGCTGATGCTTCGCCATTCAATATTTCGGTCAAACTTGGTATCAGTTCCGAAGACAGATATCCAGGAAATCCATCTACAGTTAGTCCAGCAGTATGACTGAGAATCTGACGTAACGTTACTCGTGGTTGCCAATTTTTATTTGCAGGAATACGCCACGTTGTCAAATAGTGATTAATATCTTCATCGAGGTTTAACTTTCCCTCTTGTACTAGACGCATCACACCCAATGCAAATATAGCTTTGCTAATTGAGCCTGATTGAAAAATAGTATCTTTTGTCACTTGTGGCGGAAACCGCGAATCGCACATGCCAAAACCATGCGCCCATTCGATTTCAAAATTATTAATAAGGGCAATACTCACGCCAGGAGTGTGATAGTGTCTCATCCGATCTCTGAGATTTGTTGGGGCGATAGATTTGTTTTCTATGCTCGTGATGGATCTCAAGTTAGAAGTAATACGCTCGATTCGATTTTTCATACTAATTCGATCGGTAAAGATTTTATGACATCGATTCCCGTAAACCCAATGCAATTTTACTATGCTCTTCGATTTGTGACATCACTTGTCGAGCGCGACTAATTACTGTCGGCGGTAAACCTGCTAATCTTCCCGCTTCGATGCCGTAAGATTTACTTGCGCCACCTGGTTGAACTTGATGGAGGAAGATAATTTGATCTGGTAACTCTTTGACGGTGACTTGATAATTTGCGACGTTAGATAGAATAGATGCGAGTTCGTTTAGTTCGTGATAATGGGTGGCGAAAATAGTTCTAGAGCCAATTTCTGTAGCTAAGTATTCGGCGACTGCCCAGGCGATCGATAGTCCATCAAATGTCGCCGTTCCCCGTCCGATTTCATCTAATAAAACCAGTGAATTTGCTGTGGCATGATTGAGGATATTTGCCGTTTCATTCATCTCGACCATAAATGTCGATTGTCCCGTGGCAATGTCATCTACAGCACCGACACGAGTAAAGATCCGATCGCAAATCCCCAACGTTGCTGCCGTAGCTGGAATAAAACTGCCAATTTGTGCCATAATTTGAATCGAGCCTAATTGACGCAAATAACAACTTTTCCCACTAGCATTCGGCCCAGTGAGAATAATTAAATCGGGATATTCGACACTGGCGGTAACATGTTCCGCTTGACCTAATTGAGTCGAATTAGGTACAAAGAATCCCGCGAGTAAGGCTTTTTCAACCACTGGATGACGACCGTCGGTAATTTGGATTTCGCGACTCGGTACCATGTGGGGGCGACAATAGCCTTGAATCGCGGCAATTTCGGCTAAACCACACAATACATCAATTGCCGAGATACTGCGGGCAATGGTACGGATTTGGTCGGTAAAAGCAGCAACTGTGGTGCGAAGTTCGATGAATATTTCGTGTTCGATGCGGTTGAGATCTTCTTGGGCGGTGAGGATGCGGACTTCCCGCTCTTTAAGTTCGGGGGTGATGTAGCGTTCCTCATTGGTGAGGGTTTGTTTGCGGATGTAGTCGATCGGTACTTGGTCGGATTTGAGGCGGGATATACTGATGTAGTAGCCGAAGGTTTTGTTAAATCCGACTTTGAGATTGGCGATACCCGTACGTTCCCGCTCGATGACTTCGAGATTGGCTATCCATTGCAGATCTCCAGCGGCGGCGGCGCGCATTTCGTCGAGTTCGGTATTGATTCCGGTGCGGATAATCCCGCCTTCTTTGAGGTGTTGGGGTGGATGTTCTACTAAGTGTGCAGCAATTTTTCCGCCCAAGGCTTCGAGTTCATGGGGGACATGGTGGAGAATTTTTAAGAACGGGGAATTACCCTGATTGGCAATATTTGCAAGTTCGGGGAGTTTGAGGAAGGAGTCGGCGAGGGCGACTAAATCTCGCGCATTTGCCCGCCCTGATGCGGCTTTCCCGGTGAGCCGTTCGATGTCGTAGATTTGTTTGAGCAGTTGTTGGAGATCTTGACGGAGGAAGGTTTGCTCGATGAGTTCTTGGATGGTGTCTTGGCGTTTGTTAATTGAGACGATATCTAAGAGGGGTTGGAGCATCCAGCGGCGTAATGCACGTCCACCCATTGCGGTACAGGTTTTGTCTAATGCCCATAGTAGGGAACCTTGAAAGTGCCCGTCGCGCATGGTTTGGGTGATTTCCAGGTTGCGGCGGGATTGATGATCTAATACTAGGTAATCGCCGAGGGAGTAAGTGCGGAGGGGTTGGAGGGCGATGGGGTTACTTTTTTGGGTGGCTTCGAGATATTCTAATAAGCCGCCAGCAGCGCGTAAGGCGAGGGGAAATGGCGCGCACCCCAAAGATTCTAGCGATCGCATTTTGAAGGTGTCCAGGAGCCGTTGCTTGGCTTCGAGGAGTGTAAATGGTGCGAGGGGTCGCATGGCGTAGCAGAAGCAGTTGGGGAGGCTGCTGGGAAGTAAGTCGGAGGTTTCCCCAGGGCGAAGGAGACGGTTGAGATCTGGTGCGGCGATGGGGATGAGGATTTCCGGCGGTTGGAGCCGCATTAGTTCCTGGGTGAGCACTTCGATGTTGGTGCTTTGGGTGGTGAGAAATTCGCCTGTAGAGATGTCTGTATATGCTAGCCCCCAATTATCGCCGACAATGACGATCGCTGCGAGGAAGTTATTCCGCCTTGCTTGGAGCATTTCTTCTTCCTGAATTGTGCCAGGAGTCAGCACCCGAACTACTTCGCGGCGGACTAATCCGGTACCTGCGGCGGAAGCTTCGGCGGCTGATTCCATTTGGTCGCAGATGGCGATCGCGTAGCCTTTTTCCACTAAGATGGCACAATAGCGATCGACCGCATGATGGGGTACTCCAGTCATTGGTACCCGCCCGATTTCTTTGCCCCCTTCCTTACTCGTCAACACCAATTCCAGTTCCCGCGCAATCGTAATCGCATCCTGAAAAAAAGTCTCAAAAAAGTCACCACACCGATACAATAGCAGTGCGTGAGGATACTGAGTTTTCACCTCGACGTAGTGTTGGTACATCGGCGACAGTTTGGTACGATCGAGTTGACGATAATCAGCATTACGAATTTGACTCTGGCTCGTGCGAATACCAGTCAAGTCGGGAATATTATCGGTCATGTGGATTTGGCTAAGTGAGGCTATGTATTATTTTACTCAAATCTTGATTGAAGTGTGGAATGTGAGCTACAATAAACCCTTCCCTCATCTAAACGAGGGAAGGGTTGATGGAGGGGTTAAATTATCCACCCCCCCCCAAAAGATCGGAGTCTTAGACGCTAATCATCGCTTTGGGTGCAGGATATACACCTTTAGCATATTTAGCCGCAAATTCTTCTAAGGTTGCAGTTTTGATCTTACTACCTTGACCAGCACACCAGAAAGCTGAATAACGTTCTGCACATACTTTCTGCATGTACACGATCGAAGGTTTCAGGAAGTGACGGGGGTCAAATTCTTCTGGTTTAGCATCCAATGCTTCCCGCACTGCTGCGGTGATAGCTAGGCGGTTGTCAGTGTCGATATTGACTTTGCGTACGCCACATTTAATCCCTTTTTGGATTTCTTCCAAGGGTACACCATAAGTCACAGGGATTTTACCACCGTGAGCGTTGATGATCGCGATCAAGTCTTCAGGTACGGAAGAAGAGCCGTGCATGACGAGGTGAGTATTAGGTAATTTGGCGTGGATTTCGGCAATCCGACTGATTGCCAAAATTTCCCCGGTTGGTTTGCGGGTAAACTTGTAAGCACCATGACTGGTACCGATCGCAACCGCTAGTGCATCGACACCAGTAGCTTCGACAAATTGTACCGCTTCATCAGGATCTGTCAACAAATCTTCACGATCCAAAACGCCTTCAAAACCATGTCCATCTTCCGCATCACCCATGCCAGTTTCGAGTGAACCCAAGCAACCTAGTTCACCTTCGACACTGACTCCGAGAGAGTGAGCAACTTCTACTACCCGACGGGTAATTTCGACGTTGTACTCAAAGCTAGCTGGAGTTTTGGCATCAGCTTCTAATGAGCCATCCATCATGACGCTGGTAAAACCATTTTTGATGGCTGTGTAACAAGTCGCTGCACTGTTACCATGATCTTGGTGCATGGCGATGGGAATATTTGGGTAAGTCTCAGCAGCAGCTAAAACCAAGTGACGCAAGAATGCTTCACCAGCATAACTTCTGGCTCCACGAGATGCTTGGAGGATTACGGGGCTATCTGTTTCATTAGCCGCCTGCATGATCGCTTGGATCTGCTCCATGTTGTTGACGTTGTAAGCTGGGATCGCATAACCGTTTTCGGCTGCATGATCCAGCATGAGGCGCATTGGGACGATTGCCATTAGAGATTGCTCCTATAATTTGTTTTCTTTAAAATCGATCGAAGTAGTTAAGTACTTTCGTCTATACACGAATTTTAACTTAGAGTTACTTTACCAAATATCTGTTAACCACGAACAGTTATTTCCGCCAAAAGACAATTTTATTGCCCATTAGAGCAGATCGGATCTAAATTTTGCTGCTAAAAGGGTACGCAGATCTCGAATCTGTAACGAAAATAAACAAACGGAAGTGGGGGAGACACTATAGCCTTCCCCTCTCCAATCCCTGTTTGAATATATATGGAACGCCCGAGGGTCGAACTCGGGACCAATCGGTTAAAAGCCGAATGCTCTACCACTGAGCTAGCGTTCCGTTGTGCTGGCTTAACCAGACCTTGTTTACAATAACACAGCCTTAGCAAATTAGGCAAGCGAAGATTGGAAAAAAATTGGCGAACAGCCTTCGATCGGTTCTAGGAGCTAAATGATCGTCTCATCACTGCTGAGTTGAGACGATGGGTTGACACTCTTGCTTCACATATCACTATTTTTTAACCAAAGCGACAACCGAACAGGTAAGATGGTCATAGTGGTTGACACGATCGAAACTTAAACTTTTCAATCGCCCCACAATCGAAGCTAATCACCATCGTTGGGACTATAGCCACTTTCGTAATGGCAGATTCGACTTTAATGTCAATAAGGTTGTGGAGGATTCTCTACCCCTGCTGCCTATTGCAGACTCCCGATTGTTTAATAAATTTCCTCTTCAAACCTTGGTTAGATGCTCATATTAAGTTGCTCAACTAAACCGTTGGTGAAGCCTGGGGTTTGCCCAGTCGCTTGTAGTTAATTTTGGGAAAACTAAATCTATCGATTGTCATCTCGCTATCGGTGCTAGATTCCCACTTCCACCGCCAGACTTATTTGTTTAGGAGAGTTAAACCATGTTACACCGCAAAATTTATCAACTGTGTGAAGATGGTCGAGAAGTGTGTATTTTCTTGCGAGATCAACAACGTTGGATCGAACGCGCACGGATTACCAATCTAGAAGGTGATTTGGTGACTATTCGTTATGAGACTGACGAAGATGATGAAGTCGCCGCTTGGGAAGAAATGGTACGCCTCGAAAGTATCGCGTCCATCAGTCAAAAGTTAGCCTCTGTCTATCGTGGTACCACCGAACCCCTAGTCTCCGATGACTGCCCCGAAGCAGAGCAAATTCGCCCCACAACCACGCCAGAAGAAGGCTAAGGAGCAGGTGAGAGGGAGAGCGCAGGAGACTGCCGAAAATCACTACCCTCCCACCCTCCCACCCTCCCAC
>JANOPX010000280.1:0-43149 GCA_031422115.1 Chamaesiphon sp. VAR_4_metabat_408
AGAACTGATAGAACGCCCACGTCATCATTGCTCTAGCTGTCTTGTTTCTGAGCTTGCGCTGCTTTCTGACAACCATCGAAGACGTTTCAAAAGTTGGAAGTACAATTACATCATAATTTTTAGCCAGATAGGAAGCAACCTGTTTGTGACATTCAGAACGTAAATTTTTGATTCTTGTTCTCAGCTTTTCCATCGCCTGTCTTAGCTTAAATCTAAATCGTTTAAATTGAGAAGAATTAGCTAGATCGTGCTTTGACTTTAGTTTGTCCAGATGGGAGCAAAGTTTGGCTATTTTGTTAAAATCTGCATTACCAAATTCAAGAAATTCATTTCCGCTAAAACCAGTCATGAATGTTCTAATACCTGGATCTAAAGCTATTACTTTGTGCGTAACAGTTGGTGACGGTGAGAATTCAACTGGAAAATGAGCAAACCAACGCCCTTTGTTATAAGTAAGTTCGCTAGAACCATCAGTTAGTATACAAAAGTCTTGCCCTTTAAATTCTGGCTGAGGCAAATGTTTTGTCGTTGACACCATCCATCGACCTTTTTTATAGCCAGTTGGATCGAATTGAATCGTTGTTTTTTGGTCGCGAATACTCCTAAATCTAGCTATTCTTAAACCAGCTTGAGGTGATGGGATCTTTTGTTTACCCTTCACCATAAAAATTGGACTTCTCTTGGTTTCTGACCATGCTGTATAAGCTTCCATTGAAGCATTATCTAAAATTTTAGATACGTTCAATTCTAAGCACCATTCAGGAATCAAACCTGAATTTTTTAGCATTGTTCTAAAGCCGTGTTTCCCTCCTTTCTTTCCAATCTTAGTATATGCTTGATGCTCATTCAGGTAAGCAATCGAAATATTATAAACTTTGCGAACAGCCGCCACCCATTTTTTCCAAATAGTCTCAAGTTCTTTACTTGGGTATACTTGGTAGCTCACTGTCTTCAGCGACTTGTTTTTTGTACTTTCTAAGTCCGTATAGTCGGCAACTGAAGACGTGAATGATGGCAAGAATGCTGGGCGGGTGACCCGCCTAGCTATCTTCGACCATCTCTCGTTCTGGGCTGAGGTTAGTTTGGTTGAGAACCAAAATTTCAGTTTGCTGCCTAATACAGAGCCATGAGATAAGATCGAACCCAAATCTGCAAAGTCTCCATTAGATTCAGCTAGATCTTACTCTACACCTCTATCCACCACGCCCTGAGCTGAGGTATTCTAGGAGTTTGCACCCCGCTTTGACATTATCATGCTGCAATTACTTTCTTCAGGGTTGGTAGGAGTTTGGTTGAATCTGGCTGGAGTAGATACCAGCACAGCTTCTCTCGCACAGTCAGCGACTTGGCAAGGATTACCCTGGCTCAATGCTGCCAATCCCATAGAGTCAGGTGTCGAAAAAACGGTGGCTGGATATTTGCAGACGCTCAAGGCGAAAGGATTGGATCCCAAAAACCAGTCTGTATGGCTGCGTACCGAAAGTACGATGCTATCTGACATCAATGGTAAAATTCCGGTTCCTGCCGCCTCTCTGACGAAGACAGCGACCTCTCTGGCTGCTCTGACTACTTGGGGTTTGGACAAACGGTTTGATACGATTATCGGTGTCCGAGGAAAGGTGAGTGAGGGTGTCTTAACGGGTGATTTGGTGATTCAGGGCGGTGGCGATCCTTTATTTGTGTGGGAAGAGGCGATTGCACTGGCTCAGAGTCTCAATAAATTTGGCATCAGTAAGGTGACGGGCAATCTCATCGTGGAAGGTAAGTTCCACATGAATTACAAGTCCGATCCTCAAGCAGCAGGCGAACTCCTCAAACAGGCATTGACAGGCATCAATCTTCCGCCAGCACTGCTCAATACAGATTTTAAGGATGTAAATTTTGTCAAACTTCCGACTGCTCCTAGGGAAAATGCTCAAAAATTGCCGCAGGTGTCGATCGATGGCAAAGTTTTGGTTAATATCGCGCCAACATCTCCTATTGTACCATTGATTAAGCACCAATCGCTGCCCCTCATCGAAATAGTCCGCCAAATGAATATCTACAGCAATAATGAGATCGCTCAAATGCTAACTGATAGCATCGGTGGAGCAGAGCAAGTAATGAAAATTGCCGCCACTACTGCCAAATTCCCACCCGCAGAAATCCAACTCATCAACGGCTCCGGCTTGGGCGTACAAAATCGCCTTTCCCCCCGCGCCGTATCCCAAATCTTCCGCACACTCCAACAGCAAATCCAACCTGCCAATCTCACCCTCGCGGATTTATTTCCTGTCGCTGGGGTAGAGCAACTCGGTACGCTCAAAGATCGACGTTTACCTATAGGCACAACGATCAAAACTGGTACCCTAAATGAGGTGAGTGCATTGAGTGGAGTAATGCCAACCCGCGATCGAGGTTTAGTGTGGTTTACGATTATCAATAAAGGTACCCAAATCGGCGCACTTCGTCAACAGCAAGATTTATTACTCCAAGCTTTAGCCAAAGAGTGGGGTGAGATAAAATCTGCACCTTTAGTTGTATCTAGACATAATAATAGCTCGGCATATTTTGGCGATATCGATCGAAATATTGCGATTGTACCGGATGATAAGTAGTGGCGCAGAGAGCGCGGAGATGGCAGAGATCGCAGAGAGGGGACTAGAGAGGGTTTGTTTATGATTTGGGTATATTATGCTAGAGAGATTTGCTAGAGGTTAATATTGAAGTTTAATCCCGAACTATGCCGGAATGAGAGCGAAGTTGAAAGTAAACTTATCGTTCAATATCTATTGCCAAAATTAGGCTATTCTCCCGATACATGGCATCAGGAGGTAAGTTTTGGTAAAATCAGACTAGATTTTCTCGCCTTTCCTCAAAAATCAGGCTATAAGCTCGATCTAAAATCCCCATTAGGTTTGGTATTAGAAGCTAAAAATCCCCAACGGAATCTAGATAAGCACGTTCGTCAACTTAGGCATTATCTGACGAGTTTGAATATTCCTTATGGGGTATTGACAAATGGTAGAGAATTGAGAATCTATGCTCAAGAAATCGATGCTGTCGATCTGATATTTTGGTGCGATGGTAAAGATATTGACGATCGATTCGAGGAGATCGAAAGACTAATTGGCTGCAAACAGTTACAATCTCAGTTACTAATACCTCAGCTTGAGCCTATTCCTTCTATAATTACTCCATCCCCACAAGTATCATCAATGAAGATTATTGCTGTTTATCATAATAAAGGTGGTGTCGGTAAAACTACTGTATCTACTAATCTGGCTGCGGCTCTAAGTACTAAGGGTTATCGAGTATTGCTAATAGATATCGATGCTCAGGCAAATAGTACCTTTGCGACGGGTTTAGTGAAGTTTCAATTTGATGAGGATGACGATCTACGCGATCGAAATGTCTGTGACTTATTGACTAGTGAGGATACTAATTTTATTGATGATATCGTCCGCAAGTCTGAATATTTTAACGAGCCAGAAATTGATGTGATTCCTGCTCATATTAATTTAATCGACAAGCAAGGTGAATTGACGACAATGATACCGAGTCGGACTAGATTGATGACTAAATTGAAGCGCGTAGAAAATAATTACGATCTGGTTATTATCGATACGCCGCCTTCACGGGATATTTATGCAGAAGTTGCACTGATTACCGCCGATTATCTCATTATTCCATCCGATCTCAAACCATTTGCTAATCAAGGATTGCCCACGGTCAAAAAATTCATCAAGACTATTAATGAAAGTCGCAAGATGTTTCTCAAACAACCAATCGAGATCCTGGGAGTATTACCATCAAAAATATCAACGAATGCTAGATTTATTCAATATACATTTCCAAAGCAGAGAGCAGTAATAAGCAGTCGATATGAAATGTCGCTGATGGACTCAGTGATTTACGATCGCACTGCATTGTCGGAGTCTTTTAATAAGACTATTTTGGTAGGTGATATTGAATATCCCGATCCAAAGTCGATCTTTAAATATGCCAATGAGTCAAAAAGTAACGCGGAAGACTCGGCAATGGAGTTTGAAATTTTAGCTGATGAAGTCTTAACTAAAATTGGGATAGGCACATGATTAAATGTTTCTTTGTAAATGTCAAAAGTATATTTTGCGATGTACCGCGATCGAACTTTATTGAATCAGAATTAGAGCAGTTAGCAGATTTTATTTTAGAGACTGATGGTTTAATTCGTCCCTTGATATTGAAAGAGATTGGGGTGCAACAATATGCGGTGATTAGAGGGCATCGTGAATACTATGGTGCCGTAATAGCGAAAGAAAGAGATCTAAAGAAAGCCGAAATGGTTAATGCCTTTATCATCGAGCCTAAAATACAAGAAGTAGCCATCGAACAGCTAAGGCTATTATCTGAAGAGCGAGAATCTAGCTTCGATAAAACTATTTATATGGACACAAAGGAGCAGGATATAGATCGATTATTACCAGCTCTAGCATCCATGCTATCACACCAACTGCAACCACTGACCGAGCAGCTTTCTAATGTAGTCTCTCAACTGGCAGAACACAAGGAGATGTTAGCATTACTAACCAGAGATAGCCCAGTTGCAATTCCAAAAGTATTAAAAGAAGAAGAGGTAATTAAACGATCGGTGGCAGAAGTAGTTACATCACTTGAGCTAATTAAGTCGCCACTAGTAGCACCACCACAAGTAATCGAAATAATTAAACCAGTAACCATACCACCCACGAAAATTAAAGGGAAGGAAAAATCAGTACAAACTTCTCCAGTTGGATCGGAAATTGCTCTCGATCTAATTAACAGACTCAGCCAGACGGATCTATCCCTGAATATGCAGCAAGTACGAATTCCTAGTGCTGTTAAATTAGTAACTAGTATTATTGCTGCAAGGAATAAGCAACCAGACAAAAAATTCGATCGATGGGAAACCTTTGTCGCAGAAGTCAAAGGATTGGGGCCAAAAACGGCTCAAACGATTATTGAAAAATTACGTTAACACAAACAGAAACCCCTAGAATAAATCATCCTAGGGGTTTTTAAAAAGCTAATATTAATAGGTCAACCGCAACGCCGTCTTACCTCAGTTTATGACCTGGTTAAAACCAGGTGGGTATCGGAAGCTCGTGCTTAAAGTTTCTGGATACTTGTCCAGTTTACTGCCGCTAGAACTACATTGATTCCCGTAGAAAGTAGAGTATAGATCAAAAAACATATTGGCAGTTACCAACGTCGCAGTCAGACCGTTTCCTTATTGTAAGGGTAGAGGGGTTGGGGAGTCAATGGGGGACGGGGGGACGGGGGGACGGGGGGACGGGGGGACGGGGAGAGGCTAACCACCAGTGCCTCATCCCTCATCCCTCATCCCTGACCCCTCATCGATACCAGATTTGTTCGATTTGGGTGGCTAGGGATTGGGCGAGTGAGTGGTCGGCTTTTTCGAGTAGGATGGTGACGTGTCCTAGTTTACGACCGATTCTGGATTGGTTTTTTTGGTACCAATGGATGTGGGTATGGGGGAGTGCGGCGATTTGGTGACGTTGGGTGAGATAGTCGCTGTCGGTATCTTCGTAGCCTAGGAGATTTACCATGACTGCGCCGCCACAAGTGAGGGTGGGATTCCCTAGGGGTAAACCGGAGACGGCGCGAATTAGTTGGCTAAATTGCGAGGTATTGCAGGCTTCGATGGTGAGATGTCCCGAATTGTGGGTGCGGGGGGCAATTTCGTTGACTAATACTTTACCGTCGGGGGTGGCGAATAACTCGATCGCAAACACACCGATCGCGTCTAGACTATTGAGTAGCTTGGTACCGATCGACTGGCAGATATTATTGAGACTATCGGGTACATCGTCTAATGTGAATACCCGCCGACAGACTTGTTCTTCCTGTTGAGTTTCCAGGAGTGGGTAACTAATCATCTCCCCAGAGACACCTCTAGCGACGATAAGGGCTAACTCTCGATCGAACTTGATGAATTCCTCAATTAGAAATGGCGTGTCAGGATAGCGACGGAAGAGAGCTTCTAGAGCATCGATATCTTTAATCATAAACGTCCCTTGACCGTCATAACCATTCCGTCTGGCTTTCACCACCACCGGAAAGGTAAAGTCAGGCGGTAATATCGGTGCTCTAAGTGCAGCAAATCGGGGTACGGGCAAACTCAGCGCATCCAAATAACACCGTTGAGTATACTTATCCAATAAAGGTGCTAACGCCGTTAAATTTGGCCGAAAACAGACACCATTAGCGGCTAACTTTCCCAACCCATCCAAATCCACAAACTCATTCTCAAACGTCACCCAATCGCACTTACTCGCGAGCACCTCCGTCGCAGCAACATCATCCACCTCCGCCAATACCGTTTCCGCCGCCAAACTTACCGCAACATCAGCACTAGCGGGAGTCTGCACGACTACATCCATCCCCAATTCCTGCGCCGCACCAGCCATCATCCAGGCAAGTTGTCCCCCACCAATTATCCCAATCCGCTTCATTATCCCTCTGTGTTAGCGTAGCTTGCCTTTGGCACACCTCAGTGAATCCTCCGTGAGCCTCTGTGTTAAATAAACACCAGAACTCAGCACCAAAAACCCCAAACCTACTTACACTCCAAAGACTCACGGGTAGATACCCCAGTGGTAGGATTGACACCATCGGCGATCGCACACAATTTTTTCTGTTCTAGCTTACCCAAAATTGCGCCAGAGAAGTCTGCACCCGTAATCTTGACATCAGTAAAAGTCGCCCGCAGCATCATCCCCTCAACCAAAATCGCATCACTCAAATCCACACCGACGAGTCGCACTTGATCGAATAAGCCCTGACTGATATTAGCAGCATGGAGATTAGTTTTATTCATAATCGTCGAGCTGACGACAACACCAGTAAGATCGACATTACTCATATTGGTGCTTTCCAAATCAGCGTTGGTAAATTCGGCTTTTTGTAAATTTCGCCCCGACAGATCTTGGTTTGCTAATTTTGCTTCATTAAAAGAGAGCGAACTATATGAGGGCGTTGCACCTGCGGCGTATGCTGCGCTAGGGAAGCAGAATAACATCAAAGCAACAGCGAGGGCGATAATTTTCGACATGTTTTTCGGGAGCCAGGAAATGGGAGTGATGTGGAGATAGGGTTTTGAGCGCATATCCTCAGCCTGACTAGTTTAGCCTAAAAGATCGATTCCGCACAGCGGACGCTACAAAAGACGATGGCATGGTGGGCGGAAACTCGAAATATCCTGGTAATCATCGATTTTGGCAATCTAAATTTAGGACTAAGATTCGATTGGTATGTTTTAATTGTTCTACTTGTAGCCAAGCGCGATAACCAATCGGACTGGGATAATTTAGATTCGATCGAGTATCTTCAGTAAAAGATTCTACCTTGAGCAATCGAAAATTAAAGCCGCCTTCTCTATTCTCAATTTGGATTGGAGTTCCCAATTTGACGATTCTTTTGATAGTATTCAGTCGGGTTGGAGATCCAGTTGGTTGAATTCCTACCGAAATTTCGACAAAATCCGATCGACCTGGAATCGGATGTGCATAGTCAAAGTAAATTTGTGCCTGTACGTAATGATTGCCATTACGATCGCGATATCGAGTAGAAAGATAATGACTTTGAGTATTTAAGAGCGGAAAACGCTTGCCTAATGAAGTAGCATTCAAGGGTCGCGGTTGCTGACGCGGATCTAGATTGGCATCCCTGAGTTTAAATGGTGTCTTTTGCACCTGTAAAGTTACAGTCTGCTTAACGTTATTGGGTTCGACTTTGTTGCGTTCGTTGGGTGGAAATGCGACGCGGTGAGGTGCAACCTCTAGCAACCTAATATAATATTTCCCTACCTGCTTGATGTTATTTCGATAGAAGTATTCGGGGTTAATCGTACCTAGTGTGAGATCGAGATCGCCAAGATTTTTGCCTGCTTGTGACAGATTCAGTTTGACTTGTGCTTCACCACCCCAATAGCAGCGAACAACCCAACCGCTACTAGTACTTTTAGGACAGCGAAGGTCATTAATCCCGACTACTCTAATTTCTAAGAGATCGGGATCGAGTACGGCTCCAGATCCTAACTCTATTTGGACGGGTTTATTTAATTGGAAGCTGGAAATCTCTGTGGCGAGCGAACTTGAGGTAAATAGCCCCAACAGTGTCGTTAAAATTGTTACTGCTGGAATCGAGATAAATCGAGAAATTGATATTGCCATTTGCTAATGTGAATAGTCATAAAAACCCATTTTTATTTACATTCCAAAGAGTCGCGGGTAGATATGCCAGTAGTAGGATTGATACCACTGGCAATTTGACAGAGTTGTTTCTGTTGCAGCCTGTCTAAGATTGCGCCAGAGAAGTCTGCACCTGTAATATTGACATCTTTGAACGTCGATTGGAGCATTAGAGCATCGACCAAAATAGCATCACTCAAATCTACTCGATCGAGCCTTGATAAGTCTAGAAAACTCTGAGTGAGATTAGCACCATGTAAATTTGTCCGATTTAAAATAGATGCACTTAAAACTGCACCTGTGAGGTCGGCTCCGCTAAAGTTGGTACTATCTAAATTAGCGTTGGAAAACTCCGCTTTTTGTAATTTCTGTCCCGAAAAATCTTGACGACCTAATTCGGCATTGCTATATGATAGTGGGGGATTGTATTGAGGAGCTTTGGCGATCGCCTGACTCGGAAAGCAGAGTAAAATGAGGACGAAAATGAGCGAGACAATTTTCGGCATATGTTTCGAGAGATCGTAAAGGTGATTTAGGCACAAAGTATAGATTATGACGCGCTCGCACAGTAGACTATAGATGGATATCGATCGCTGGCTTCCACTAGTCTGACACTCTTGAGTGACACCATGCAAAAATTTCTGATTAACTGGCTCGTAAATGCGCTGGCTCTGCCAATCACCGCAAGAATCCTGGAGCAATTTCTCGCCAATGGATTTCGGATTAGGGACTTTACGACTGGAGTAATTGCGGCTCTGACACTGGGGGCGATTAATAGTTTTGTGCGCCCAGTACTGAAGATATTGACATTTCCGCTGACATTCCTTACCTTGGGTTTAAGCTCATTTGCCATTAATGTGCTGTGCTTGATGTTTGTATCCTGGTATGTGCCTGGATTTCAAATTAATGGTCTCGTTCCGGCGATTGTGGGTTCGATTATTTTGTCGATCGTCTCGACTCTGCTACATTGGGTATTTGGGTGATAGGATTGCTCTAATTATAGTTGGAGGGTGGCACTGCCCACGATTTAAACCTAGACGTAGCAATAACTTGAATCGATCGCCCGAGCATTTATCCTTTGCAGCGTACCATCGGGAATCGCGTTTTGGATCGATCGAGCGTATGATATATGTGGGATCGATCGTCCCAATTAGCGATTGGGCAGAGCCTTTGCCACTCGCCTATATCCCTTACCCCTCAACCCTCAACTGTGAATGCTGCCCAACAAGCTACTGATATCATCCTCGCTAGTAAAATTGCCTCGATTGTTAGTCTCTTTTGCCGTGAGTTTCCTGATGCGAAAGTAGATCTAAAACCCTGGGCTAAAGATCGAGAAACACAGCAATTAGTCGATCCAGATTCGATCGATCTGAGCTTCCATTTTCCTGGGTGGAGTCGGCGGTGGCAGAGTCGAAGTATTTTAGTTCAAATCCGTTTTTATGAAGATAAAATCGAGTCTACCCACAATTTCATCGGTCTAGAAATTGCTGGATTCGATAGTTGGGGAAAGCAGTGGCGATTGTCAACTATTAATAACTGGGAATTTGAAGGAGATCTCCAACCGAACCCTGAAATCGCCGAGCAGTTAAAACAATTCTGTCGGCACATTTTCGAGTTGTTCGATTCTCTGTAAGAGAGGCTACGCCAACGAGACTAGCAGCCAATAAAATTCAGGCTCTACTAAAACTCCAAACTCCAAACTCCAAACTCCAAACTCCAAACTCCAAACTTCTATTACCCTCGCTTCATTGCCCGATCCATATCTCGTTTATCGTCTCTCTTTTTGAGATCGTCGCGCTTGTCATGGAGCTTCTTACCGCGTACTAGGGCGATCGTCAATTTGACTCTACCCTTTTTTAGATACATTTTTAGGGGCACTAGGGTCAAACCCTGTTGCTCGACTTTGCCGATGAGCTTGCGGATCTCCTGCTTGTGCATCAACATGCGGCGGGTGCGAGTCGGCTCGTGGTTGAAGTATTGGGAGGTGCTGGTGTGGGGGGAAATATGGGCGTTAAGCAGCCAGATTTCACCATTTCGCAACAATCCATAGCCATCGCGCAGATTGGCTTTCCCTGCCCGAATTGACTTGACTTCCGTGCCGACTAGCTCGATGCCAGCTTCGTAGGTTTCGAGGATTTCATACAGAAATCGGGCTTGCCGATTGTCGGCAACTATTTTGATACTATCGGGCTTTTCTTTCTCACTCATTCTGCTATTTTACAGGGGGCTGGTGGCTGGTGGCTAGGGAATTTTGGATTTTGGATTAACTAATTTTGGATTTTGGATTATGACAGCCTCGCTGTATGTGGAATCCGATCTTCCAACTCCCAACTCCCACTCCCCCACTCTCCCACTCTCCCACTCCTCCACTCCCCCACTCCCCCACTCCCAACTCCCAACTCCCAACTAGATAGACTTTTGGTACCAGGAAGAAAATATTAATTTGGCGAAAAGATATGGACTAATTGATGAAATTTGGTATAGTTGATTCCATTCCACGAGATGGAATAACCTGAAGGTGCTATTCAAAGATGAAGCTCGGCAAAATACTTCCGTCCTTCGATTTGGGTGGCTTTACAGGGTATTCTCAGTTAGTGGATGTGAATCTAAAAGTTTTGGTAGATCGGCCTCGATCGTCCCAGTATGGCTGCAAGCAACTTGGCGCGATCGCAGGATGAGACCATTTTCGATCTGATAATGGCTATTATCAGTGTGTGCTCTATTTGGTTTGTGAGGAAGTATGATGGGTAACTCTATTGATTTTGGCGGTCGTCCGATTCATTTTATCGGGATTGGGGGGATTGGCATGTCGGGACTTGCCTATGTTCTCACTAGACGAGGTTTAGCCGTCTCAGGTTCCGATTTGCGGGCGACGAATATTACGAAGCGATTGGAAGCCGAAGGGGCGCACATTTTCTTGCAACAGGATGGGAGCAATTTAGACTTTTTCCAAGCTAGTCAAATTCCCCAAGTGGTATGTTCGACGGCAATTGGGAAGAGTAATAGTGAATTGGCGGCGGCTCTAAAATTGGGGTGCGAGATATTTCATCGATCGGATGTACTCGCGGCATTAGTTGGCGAATATGATAGCATCGGGGTTGCGGGTACCCACGGTAAAACGACGACTAGTAGCGCGATCGGTTGTATGTTAGTATCGGCTGGCATCGATCCGACGATCGTTGTCGGTGGTGAAGTCACTGCTTGGGATGGAAATGCTAGAGTCGGCAATAGCGAATATTTTGTGACGGAACTAGATGAGTCTGATGGTTCCCTTGTCAAGCATTCACCCAAGATTGGGGTAATTACCAATATCGAACTCGACCATCCCGATCATTACAAGAGTCTAGAGCAAGTCATCGATACATTTAGTACCTTTGCAGGGCAATGTCAGATTACCATTGGCTCGGCAGACTGTGATATCGTCCGCGATCGCATCAAGCCAACTTTGACTTATAGTACAAAGGTCGGTCGAGCGGCTGACTATACCTGTCAAAATATTATCTATCATGCCGAAGGAACTTCCGCTCGCGTGTACGAATCCGGCAAATTATTGGGCACATTAGAATTACAGGTTTTGGGCGAACACAACTTGAGCAACGCTCTAGCGGCTGTTGCTGTGGGACGCAAAATCGGCTTGGATTGGGCGGCGATTTCAACTGGTTTGGCTACTTTCAATGGCGCCAAACGGAGGTTTGAGCTTCGAGGATATCAGAACGATATTACTTTCATCGATGACTATGCTCACCATCCCAGTGAGATCTTAGTCACATTGAGTGCCGCACGCATCCGCGTTGGTGCCAAACGACGAGTAGTAGCTATCTTCCAACCCCATCGCTACAGTCGCACATTAGAGTTTCTACCTGAGTTTGCCCGATCTTTCAAAGATGCCGACTTAGTAGTTATTACTGATATTTATAGTGCTGGCGAAGCAGATACAGGGCTAATTAGCGCAGAAAAATTAGTCGCGGAGATTGCCAAGCACAATCCGAATGTCTGCTACCAACCGACATTAGAAGCTGTATCCCAGTTTCTGACTCAAAATCTTGTGCCGACTGACATCTGCTTGTTCCTCGGTGCAGGAAGTCTCAATCAAATTATCCCAGGAGTAGTCAATTTTTACCAACCTGCGGTCGCCGCAAGATAATCGCAAAATAGTAACGGATGACTCATCATCCAACTAACGATCGATGCTAAATTCAAATCGTTGGCGAGAGCCTCTCCAAGGTCGAATGAAGTTATTGTCACTCCGAACCGAACGGTCGTTCCCGTTGGCGACAGCCTACCGTTAGGTAAGAGCCTCTCCAACGGAGAATCGTCAGCTCAACCACTTAGCTGCTAAGTTTTACTCTTTGACTATGACTCCTTTGTCTTGGTACTCAAGAGCGATATATTTCATGGTGTGAGGGTTAGCCTTCTATACCTCCACCAACTGCCAATTTCTAACCCGATTTGAGCCACATTACCTTACTTCTTTGATTATGACGCTCTCCCAAGACAGATCGATCGCCACAGACACCCAAAGCCGAAATGTAGCGGATACCACCAGCAACCAGGAGAGCTGTAAAGTGCCCGAAAACTCAAATATCCGCCCAGCAATGCCACTGAGCAAATTGACAACGTGGAAAGTTGGTGGTCTAGCCGAATGGTATCTCGAACCACGGACGATTGCCGAAGCTCAAATTGGCATGTCTTGGGCCAAAAATTGCGGTTTACCCGTAACTATTATTGGAGCTGGATCGAATTTACTAATCAGTGATGAAGGTTTACCAGGATTGGTCATCTGTACCCGCCATCTACACCACATTGAGAATCAGTTTGATAGTGAGACTGGAGTTGTTACTGTAGATGCGGGCAAAATGGTCGGGAACGTGGCTTGGTTGGCAGCTAGGCGTGGTTGGAGTGGATTGGAGTGGGCGGCGGGCATCCCGGGCACTGTAGGCGGTGCTGTGGTGATGAATGCTGGTGCCCACACCCATAGTACCGAGGAAATTTTGGTCAGTACCGAAGTCCTAAATGCGGACGGCTCGATCGAAACACTCACCAATCAAGACTTAAACTATAGCTATCGCACCTCCAATCTCCAAGGAGACTCCCGCCTAGTCATCAGTGCCACATTCCAACTCAGAGAAGCTGGCAAGCCTGACGACATCAAAGCACGCACCTTCCGCGACCTGGAAAAACGTCATAGCAAGCAGCCATACGACAGACCTAGCTGTGGTAGTGTATTCCGCAACCCTGAACCTCTATATGCCGCCGCACTGATTGAAGGACTGGGACTCAAAGGCTACCGCATTGGTGATGCGGAAGTCTCCACCCTCCACGCCAATTTTATTATCAATCGCCAAGACGCTACAGCTAGCCAAATTCACGAGCTGATTTATTACGTTCAAAGTCAAGTCCAAGAACACCACGGCATCGAACTCGAACCAGAAGTTAAAATGTTGGGTGATTTTTCTAAATAGTCAGTCTAGTTTGGGTATCATAACAAGGGAGGATGATTCAATTCCCGATCCCTTGGCGGATACCCACACACTCAACTACCCCGACTCCTGTAAGATGGATTGTTGAAATAAAGACTAGAACTTAAAAATATTATGACTCAAGGAAAAGGATTTGGTGGCTTCGGTCTCGGCAAGATGAAGGAACTCGCTGATGCCTTTAAAAAAGCCCAGCAAGTACAAGAAGACGCAAAGAAGCTCCAAGAAGAATTGGAGCAGATGGAAATTGAAGGTCAAGCCGATAACGGTGCTGTCACAGTCACTCTCAGTGGTAATCAAGAACCTCGTCGCGTTCACATCTCTCCTGATGCTGCTGGCAAAAGTCCAGAGGAAATCTCGAAACTAGTCCTTGAAGCGATGATGGATGCCTATGACAAGTCCACCGCCACCATGCGCGAACGGATGGAACTACTCACCCAAGGATTGAATATTCCTGGTTTGTAATCTAGCCCTCCTAGCTAGAAATAAACCCGACTTTATTTGTGAAGTCGGGTTTATCATTTTGGATTTTGCGACTGAAATCACGCGGAGGAAACCTCCGCGCTGGGCGGGGGACCCGCCTAGCCATGTGTTTCAGTCAAGACGGATTTTGGATTGAGGAAATAATACATTCACCCTCCTATCCTCCCACCCTCATTGGTGATTTAGTTCACAGTAGTCTGAGAATTAATTAGCTAAATTGGAACAACTACAAGGGTTGGGTGGTTGCTATGGGTAAGTTCTTGCATTGTGGATTAATTGTTGCATTCGTGATTTTATCTCCTCGCCTAGCCTGTGCGGAATCACCTTCGGGCGAGCCTGTTTTTGCTAGTGCTAATAATTCAGCTCTCGATCTTGGCGATACTCGACAATTGATGCGCGATAATCCGAAGACGATCGATCGCGTTAAAGCACTTATCGAACAAAATCCCGAATTAGTTATTAGTATAGCGAAGGATTCAACCAAGCTAATTCAAGAGATCCAAAACTATCCTCAACTGGCTGACGCGATTATTGAAGCCAATCCACAATTGGTTCGGGCATTGATGAATAATCCTCAGTCTAGAGCAATTTTAATTCAATAGAAGTTTGAAATGGTTCATCATTTGGGTGGTAGTAATGGGTGAACCATTTTAATACAGATTTTACTCGATCGAAGTCGATCGCCATTGACCTGGATCTACTGCGATACCATTGACATACAAACCCCAATGTAGGTGAGCACCTGTAGAAGCACCTGTATTCCCAATCCCGCCAATTTTGTCTCCAGGTTCGAGCATTTGACCTTCTTCGACATTAATCTTGCTCAGGTGCATGAAGATACTTATGACACCCTGTCCATGATCGACTCCGACGACATTACCATGAATGCGAAAACCCTTTTTTTCATAGCCAACTAATACGACTTCCCCACCAGCGGGAGCGACAACAGCAGAACCGTAGCCACCAGCATAGTCCAAGCCGCGATGGTAATAATCTTCAGCGAGCTTACCATTATAATAGCGACGAACGCCAAAGGGAGAGCTAGTTCGACCCTTATTTGGGGCGATAAATTTGCCACTCCAGTGTTTGGCGGAGCTGAGGGTTGCTTTAAATGCGGCTATTCGTTTTACTTCTATTTCTGTCGCATCTACGCCAGATTTACCAGGGGGTAGATTAATCCGTTGGAATGGAAATTTGCGATTACCGACAGCAATTTGCAATGTGGTAGTGACTTTATTATCGACGATCGAGACGTTGCGGTCTCCAGGTTTTTCGACTGGTGTAGTGGGAATCATCGCTCGAAACCGCTTACCGTCGATCGCAAATGCTGGATAAGACTTGTCACCGACTTTAATTGTTGGTGCTTTACCCATGCCAGATGTTGAAGCAATGTCAATCACCACTGTATCACCCAGGTGGGGTTTGGCGGGTGCAAATTGGGTAGTGAGTGCAAATCCAGGCACATTTGTACCAAACCATAATACTAGAGTTAGCGCGATCGATCCAAATAGACCATATCGCCAATTTCGCAATAAAAATGTAATACGATTGAGCATCAAGTTCGATCTGATAAAGGGACAATCAGGTGGACAACCATTTTACCTAAGTATGTCCACCCAGATCTATTGTTCCCTATCGATCCCTGTATCTGTCAATGAGCATAAATTACCTCGATCTCCAAAAACTCGGTATCCTAGAAGTTAAGTTAGATTAAGTTAATTTTAAATTTCTCTCATAATTATAAGAATTTAGTGCTAGAAGATTTTCGTCTGATCGTAGATTTGGTGTCTATTTTGGCTGCTGCTGCTGCTGGTGGCATTCTGGCTGGATTGGCAGGACAGCCAGCATTGCTGGGTTACATCGTTGGTGGTACGATCGTCGGACCAGGCGGACTGGGATTGATCAAGCAATTGGTTCAGGTGGAAACCCTGGCGCAGTTTGGAGCGGCTTTTTTGCTATTTGCCCTGGGTGTAGAGTTCTCATTTTCCGAACTTAGGAAGGTGCGGAATATTAGTATTGGTGGGGGTGGTTTGCAGATTGTGCTGACTATTCTCGTGACAACGTTCATTTCGGTGAGTGTTGGCTGGGTGACAACACCGCAACAGGGGGTGTTTTTGGGGGCGATTTTGTCTTTGTCTTCTACTGCGGTGGTGCTGAAATCTTTGATGGAGGCGAATGAGACAGCGACGGCGCATGGACAGGTGATGTTGGGAATTTTGGTAGTGCAGGATTTGGCGTTGGGGTTCATGTTGGCGGTATTACCTGCCCTCGACCAACCTCCGGCGGCGATCGGTGCAGCACTCATTCAAGCGATAATTAAAATTGGCCTATTTGCTGCGGGTGCAACTATTACCGGAATCTGGGTAATTCCTCGGTTGTTACGGTTGCTGGCGAGTATTGAAAGTAGTGAGTTATTTTTGTTGGGCGTAGTTACGCTCTGTTTGGGGATTGCGGTATTGACGGAGAAGTTGGGTTTGTCCATCGAAATGGGGGCATTCGTCGCTGGATTGATGATTTCTGAGGTTGAGTATGCCGATCGAACTTTGACCTATGTACAGCCGATTAGAGACATCTTTGCAGCGTTGTTTTTTGCGGCGATCGGCATGTTGATCGACCCGCGCTTCTTGTGGGAAAATCTGGATCTGATTTTGGGGTTGGTGTCGATCGTCTTTATTGGCAAGTTGGCGATTATTACGCCCCTAGTTAGGTTGTTTGGTTATCCGCTCAAAACTGCGCTGATTGCTGGTTTGGGCTTGGCGCAAATTGGTGAATTCTCGTTCGTACTAGCGAGTGAGGGACAGGCTTTGGGATTGGTTTCCCGACGGGTATATTTATTAATATTGGGGACTACTGCGGTGACTTTACTCGTCACCCCATTTATTCTCAAGTTGATTCCTAGTTTACTCGAATGGATTGAGAGTGAACCGACCCTCGATGGATGGTTCAAACCCACCGAGCAGCCCCAGGAAGTATCCGAAAATATCGAATTCGACAATCGGATCGTTATCTGTGGATATGGCCGCACAGGACAAAGTTTGGTCGCACTCCTCACCGCTCAAAATATTCCGGTGGTAGTCATCGAAGAGTCGGAAGCAGCGGTACAAAAATTGCGCGACGGGAATGTTCCCTATATCTATGGTAATGCTGTCAGTCTCAATGTTTTGACAAAAGCTGGACTCGATCGAGCCAAAGCAATGGTTATCGCTCTGCCAGATTCGATGAGTACGCGGCTATGTCTCAAACACGCTCTAGAAATTTATCCCAATCTAGATGTTGTCGTTCGAGCCGATCGATACAAAGATATCGAGCTACTATATCAGATTGGCGGTACTGAGGTCGTCCAGCCAGAATTTGAAGCCACCCTCGAAATGGCAAATCATCTCCTGCTCAAAATCGGCTTACCTACCGCTCAAATTGACAAGCAGCTCTCCGCAATTCGCCAATCTCACTACCTAGAATTGCGTCCCCCCACCTTGAGCGGTATCGACCAAAAAATTGAAGCTGCGACCATCGGCATGAATACCCACTGGTATACTTTATCACTGACATCGCCCTTGGTAGGTACTTCGATCGCCACTGCACGGATTCGCAATCTCACCGGAGCCACCATCGTCGCAATTCGCCGCGCCAATGGTACCCAAATTGATTATCCCCCCAGTGATACCAGTTTTCGTGTAGACGATCGCACTCTAGTCGTCGGCTCCCATGAAGAACAATCCGCCTTCGAGCAACTGATTAAAGGGGAATTTGCGATTCATGTGTAGGGAGTTGGGAGTTGAGGGTTGGGAGTTGGGAGTTGGGAGTTGAGGGTTGGGAGTTGGGAGTTGGGAGTTGGGAGTTGAGGGTTGGGAGTTGGGAGTTGAGGGTTGGGAGTTGGGAGTTGGGAGTTGGGTAGTAAGCGCAAGGCGCAGGCTTCGCTCACTAATCGTTGGGAGTTGGAAGTCCCCCAGTCCCCCAGTCCCCCAGTCCCCCAGTCCCCCAGTCCCCCAGTCCCCCAGTCCCCCTCTCCCCCTCCCCCTACCCCTGCGGCTTCACATAGGCGATCGCATGACGGTATATTAGGATCTTCTGCTCCTTTGGATCTGCCATAAAAAGACACTCGGTATCTTGCCAGACGATTCTGCCGACAAATACGTCACCTGTCAATAGTTTGACTTCTACCCCGATTTTATCTTTAATTAAGCCTTGAGTTTGGCGGGTGCTGGGCAAATTAACGTCAAGTTCGGCCATAATTCAATTTAGGTAGAGGATGAGCGCGATCGAATGTTAATATTCGATCGATCTAGATCTATTATTCCCGATGATGGCGATCTGGCGATCGCTTAATATTTTGAATTTTGGATTGCGCTACAGGGAATATATGAATCATCAAAACCTACTCAATATTTTGGTAACTACTCTATGGGGAATTACCATCATCTGCGCTCCATCTTTTGCCAACACTTCGACAACCCTGTCAACCCAACAGCATTTAGCACAAGTCCCCAAGCTCGATACCCTCATCATTCCTGGCAAAAGTGTTGGCAAGATAAACAAATCGACAACATATACCGATTTGGTAAAACTGTATAGCAAGCAGCGATTGACAGCCAAAAAAGTCTATGCCCCTGAAGGACAAGTCGAGTTTGCTGGTACCCTAATTACATTGGGGAAAAATAGATCTTTGACAGTAGTATGGAAAGATAAGACGAAAAAACAGATTCTTTGGGTAATTGTCCAAGATCCAGCCTGGAAGACTACAGAAGGTCTCGGCGTTGGTAGCGATCTAACCAAATTGCGTCAGATTATCGGTGAGTTTAAAATTACTGGTTTATATTGGGATTATGGTAATTTAGTCGTCGATTTATCCCCAGCCAAACAAGCTCAATTTAATGGATTGTTATTAAAAGTTGATGTCGATCCTCAAGCTGCTAAGAAGTTTCCCAAAGATTTGCAAGCGGTAATGGGAGATCGGGTTACTCTACCTGCTAGTAGTCCCCGCTGGAAACGTCTAAATATTCGTGTTTCTGTTATGGATGTTTATTTTTTAAAGCCATCTTTATAACTATCATATAATTATGAATACAGCAGAAATTATCGATCGATTGCAGCAAGTCACCAAAGATTTACTCTGGGTGAGTGAATCTGATTACCCATTTGAGATTGTTACTTGGGATAAAGATATAGAATTAACTCCGATCGCTTTATTCAAGGATGTGGGGAAGATTGAATCTATCCCTCTCACAGATTTTTTTGCACCTGCGCTAGTAGTTGAAAATTGGTATGAGGCGGAGGAATTGGCAACTGTCGATCGATATAAATTACTATTGGAGACGATCGAATCCTTACTCACTCAGCTCAAAGTTTTTCGGATTGGTTCGGTAGAAATTGATGTTTATATCATCGGCAAAACACCTGGTGGCGATGTGGTAGGCTTGAAAACGATCGTCGTCGAAACTTAAAAAGTAAACTAGAGATGAATTATCAAAACTTACTGAAGATTTTTGCAATTGGCTTATCTGGAATTACCATTTCCTGCGCTCCATCTTTTGCCAATCCTCCTAGAACCACATTTACCAAACAGTATTCAGAGCGCATCGCCTCAATGAATACTCTTATAATTCCTGGTAAAAGTGTTGGTGCAATTAACCGCTCGACGACATATAAGGGTTTGGTGAAAATTTTTGGCAGCCAGCGATTGTCAGCCAAAAAAGTCTATGGAGCTGAAGGACAAGTCGAGTTTTCTGGTACCCTAATTACATTGGGGAAAAATAGATCTTTGACAGTGGTATGGAAAGATAAAACCAAGCAGCAAATATTGTATGTGTCGATCGAAGATCCAGCCTGGAAGACTACTGAAGGGATTGGGATTGGCATGAGTATCTACAAGTTGCGTCAGATTATCGGTGAGTTTAAAATTGGTGGTTTAGGCTGGGATTATGGCAATTCAGTTGTCGATTTAGCTCCCGCCAAGCAAGCAAAGTTTGGTGGGTTAGATCTCAAGGTTGATGCAGATCCTACAGCCGCTAAACAGTTTCCCAAAGATTTGGATGCTGTGACTGGGGATATTGAATCTATCCCTGTTAGTAGTCGTCGGTGGAAACGATTGAAGATGAGCATTTCTGCTATTTCTGTCTCTTTTTTAGACCCTTCCGATAACCGTTAAAATAGAAGATGTAACTAAATCCCCGATTTCTTGGAGAAGTCGGGGATTTGAACTTTAGAGCTATTGATTTAGACTTAAATTCAATCGTTCTTGAGCTATCCTTAATGCCGATCGAACATCACTGCGATCGAGTAATACTGATTCGATCGCTCGACCCAAATTATCCGATATCTGACTATATCCAGGAAATATAGGGCGAGATCTTCCCCACTTTGTCTGTTCTAAGAATACCTTAATGGCAGGTGTTTTGTCAACATATTCTCGGTACGCTAATTGTTGGCGAGATTTGAGATTGACAGGCAAATATCCCGTACCCAATGCCCATTCAGTTTGGAACTCTTGGCTCAATACATATTCCATAAATTGCCAAGCAGCTTGTTGATGGTTTGGATGACCTTTCATCATAAATAAATTTTCACCGCCAATACTAGTAGCTGCACGAGTTCCGCCAGGAATTGGCATCACGCCATAATCAACATTAGTTCCTGCCAATTGACCTAATGTCCAAGGGCCAGTTAATTGCATCGCTACCTTTCCAGCGATAAAATTATCTAATTCATAACCACGTTCTGGCGAAGATAAAATCGCACTTCCATCGGCAACTAAATCTCGCCATAATTGGAGAGCTGCGATCGATCCAGGATTATCGATCTGGACGATCGAATTTGTAGATGGTGCGCCTACGGATCCAGCTATGATTCGATCGCCAATCATCACCGATCCAGAAATAATAGGATCGCTAACCACAAGTTTTTCACCATCGCCTTGCAATTCTCCGCCACCACCCCACATAAATGGCAGCCAAGTAAACACCGTCCATTCACCTTTACCTAGAGGTAATAAAATCCCATACTTATCAATCTTGCCATCCCCATTCGTATCGCGAGTGAGTTGTTTTGCAGTCGATCGCAATTCAGCCCAATTAGTTGGCACATGTTCGATCCCTGCATCCTTGAATAAACTAGGACGATAAAATATCCCGACATTATTAGTCCCAAAAGGTACAGACCATAAATGTTCTTCGTACACCATCGATTCGCGTAAAGCTGGATCGATTTCCTTGCTAACATCGGACTGATTCCAAAATTTATCCAAAGGCACAATTGCATCCAAATCTACCAATTGCCCCGTCAACATCGGCCCAAACCAAAGTAAATCTGGAGCCGCATCGCCAATTGTCGCCGTGAGAATTTTTGGTAATTGTTGGTCTGCCTGTCCGACATAGAGAGATTCTACTTGAATATTGGGATGCTGGCGATTAAACCGATCGACCAACTTTTGGAATACATCCCGATTTGGGGGTGGATTAATGCCTTGCCATAGAGTAAGATGTTTCACCCCAGCTCGATTCTCATTTTGAGAGGCTCCGCCAACGAGACGAACTGGCGTACAGCCCGTCACAAATAGCAGTAAAATTAAAACAAGAGATATTCCAACCTTGGAAACTAATCGATCGAGTGGAGACAGTGCGCGAACGGTATGGCAGGTCATAGTAAATGGGCAAATATTAAGCGACAGAAGGCGCGTGTGGATGCCGTACGGGGGAAAACCTTTACCCAGCTATCGAGGGCAATTATCGTCGCTGCAAGACAGGGTATCCCCGATCCTGATGGCAATTTCCAACTCCGTACGGCGATCGTCAAAGCCAAAGCAGCAGGTATTCCCAACGATAACATCGATCGAGCCATCGCCAAGGGCGCAGGAACCGCAGGTAGTGGCTCCCAACTAGAAGAAATTCGCTACGAGGGTTATGGAATTGGCGGTGTAGCGATCGTCATTGAAGCCCTTACAGACAATCGTAACCGCACGGCGGCAGATTTGCGATCGGCATTTACCAAGCGCGGCGGTAATATGGGCGAAATGGGTTGCGTAGGCTGGATGTTCGATCGCAAAGGAGTCTGTACGATCGAGGGTACAATTGATGAAGATACACTCCTCGAAGCCGCTCTAGTTGGCGGTGCGGATGTATACGAGTTAATCGATGATGAAGACAACCCAGGTGCGGAAGTATTTACCGATGTGACTAATCTCGAACAACTCACGGCTACCCTCACCGAGTCGGGTTTTGCTGTCAGCGATGCAGAATTGCGCTGGATTCCGCAAAATATGGTGATTGTCACAGATCCAGAGCAAAGCAAACAACTACTCAAGCTCATCGAAGTCCTCGAATCCCTAGATGATGTCCAAACCGTCACCGCCAACTTCGATTTAGCCGACGAGCTACTATGAGCAGCGTTGCTGAGTTCAGGTTAGCAGGGGTCAGATGTCAGCTCCGCTTAGGAATGAGGATTTAATAATATACACATCTGTAGGTTGGGTTGAGCCTCGAAACCCAACATCCCTAGAGTGTTGGGTTTCGTTATCACTCAACCCAACCTACGCAAATTATTTAATCTTCGCCACCTACCGCATATCGCTAATCGCACTCATCGCCGTAGCCGCAATTGCTTGTTCCGTAGCTTTGGGTAAATGATGATACTTACCATTCGCTTGTTTGGCAAGCTCCTTGGCAAAACCAGTCGAAATAAACTTATTCTCAGTATCGATTACCAATAACTTAATCCCCAACCCGCGAATTCGACTGGCAATATTCAGCAACTCAGCCTTAATATCTGGCTTCTCATCCGGTGGAATTGTATCCCCCAAAGAACGCGCCAAGGGTATATTACCGCGTCCATCGGTGATTGCCACAATTACCACCTGTCCGACATCCCCCGAACTCTGAGCATTCACACCCACCCGCACCGCTTGCGTCAAACCATGTGCCAACGGCGAACCGCCACCACAAGCGAGTCGCTCCAGTCGTCGTTTTGCCATAGCGATCGATCTTGTAGGTGGTAATAATACCTCAGCCTGCTCCCCGCGAAACGGAATCAACGAAACTTGGTCGCGATTCTGATAAGCTTCCGTCAATAGCCGCATCACCGCACCCTTCGCCGACTGCATCCGATTTAGAGCCATCGAACCCGAAGCATCCACCACAAATATTACCAACGCACCCGATTTTCGCGCCAATTTCTTGCCCCGAATATCCCCCTGCTCCACAATTACCGTCCGTTCCGGCTGACGTTCTCGCCGAGACTTCTGATAGGGAGCCGCCGCGCGTAAAGTTGCATCTACCGCAATCCTACGGACTTTGCCCTTGGGAATAATTGGTTTGACATATCTTCCCCTGTCTTCCGAAAATACAGTACTGCGACTGCCCGATTTGCCCTGTTTCTGTTGAACGGTTTGGGCAAAAGACATCACGGTATCATCCAAAATCACCCCTTCAATATCAAAGACAAATTCTTCGGGGATATCTGGCGGTGCTTCTGGCTGCTCTTCATTTTCCGGCTCATCACCCTCATTTTCCTCCTGCTCCTGCTCCTCATTATTATCCTGTTCCTCATCTCCATCTTGCTCCTGCTCGGATGGATCCTGAGCTTGTGGTGGTGGTGGTGGTGGCGGTGGCGTACTCTCATCTGGGGGCGTTTGCAGCACCGTAGCGCGAGGTACAATTACCAATTCCACCGCACGACGCAAATCATCAGCATTAACATTTGTCCGTCCATCCAAAGCCGCAGCAGCTTTCGCCACTCGCACCGCAAACAATTCGGCGCGATGTCCCATCACACAACCACGCAGAGCTTCTGTGACTAGATAAGCAACTTGCTCGCGACTAATTTGGACATCCTTGAGCCATTCTCGCGCTAAGACGATCTGAGTGCGAATATTGTCGATTTCTTCGGTATACTGTTCGAGAAAGATTTGGGGTGATGCTGCATAGCTCATCGCTTGTTCTACTGCCTGCACCCTGTCATCCATACCCAGTACTCCATCAGCCGAAAGCGAGATGGCAATTCGATCGAGCAAATGTTCTCTCAACGGCCCTTCATCGGGATTGTAGGTAGCAATCAGCAACGGTTTGCAAGGATGCCGGAAGCTGATTCCCTCTCGCTCGATTTGATTGCGACCATCAGTTAGTACACTCAATAATAGGTTCGCTATTTGGTCGTCAAGCAGATTGATTTCATCGATGTATAATACGCCTCGATGAGCCTGGGCTAATAATCCTGGTTGAAATACTGAAGCTCCCGACTGAATTGATTTGTCCAAATCTACCGACCCCAATAAACGGTCTTCTGTAACTCCCAGCGGAATTTGAATAAATGGGGTCGGAATTATGGCTGTGACCAATTCTTGCCCTGGGTTGGCGGCGACTAGATCTAGCAACCTATCGTCCCAATCATCAGGGCGTTCTGGGTCGCAATTACTGGTACTACCAATAGCAATTTCGATCGGTGGCAATAATGAGTGAATCGCCCGCGCCATCACTGATTTGGCGGTACCTCTTTTGCCAGCGATGGCTATTCCTCCCAAACCAGGATCGACAGCAGTCAGAAGTAAAGCTAATTTTATTGCCTCTTGTCCCACCACAGCAGTGAGCGGAAAAGCAGTGATGATGGGTGTGGTGGTCGCTGTCGGCATTATAAGTAAATTGTTCGATCTTCTCTCGATCTTACCAATCGATCGCGCATTTGTACGCCAACGAGCCAAGCTCAAAGTAAGAAAAACCATCCCTGTCCTAAAATGGCTGCGGACTTTACCACCTCTGGATTTAGTGGAATTGCGGGTAAACGACCTGAATCGAAGGTTGTTAAATTTCATTTGCCACTCGGAACAATTGGACGATCGTTTAGTCCCTGTTCTAAAAGCGATCGAGCGTAAGTACTTACCGATCTAAACTAGTGCCCAATTCTAAATACTTTCGATCGTTACCATATTTTTATGTATCCAGATATAAATCCTCAAGTTTAAAAAAGTATTTATTGACATCGGGGGCATTTTACTTAATTAATTAGTCAATTGGCATAAATCGATCGAATTTGTTAATATTGTCGATCGAATCTGGATGCTTGAAAGCATCAGAGTCATTTTACAGAACACATTAATTTGATATAAAAATGCTATATGAGTGATAATCCCGATCGATTAATTACGCCTAGCGTTCATAGATCGATCGACTCATCTACATCAAAAATAGGAGAAATCTTACATAGATAAGTTTTGAAATAAGCAATATGGCTGAGGCTCAATTCTGAGGTCGTGTTAGTATTTATAAGTAGGTGAGCAGCAAACAAATTTATCTCACCCTATGTGAATTTACCAGCAGATCCAGCGGTCTGCCTTTATAGCAACTACCAGCTCAATAAAATTTACACCTAATCTAGAATCTTTACACTTCGGGAAATCTCAATTATGAAACAACTACTGTGGTACGCTTGCTGCGGTTGGACGCTATCCCTACTCGGTGCAACTGCAAGTAATGCCAGTCCCGTGCCAAACTCGATCGCAGATGCAGGTACCGCAGCTAGCATGGGCAAAGTGAGCGGCACCGATGGACTCTTTGGTGAAAGGTTGGCACAAGTTCCCCCTGCACCTCCTAGTCCTGAAGCTCCGACTCCAACCACACCAACAGTTGAGCCAACACCCCCTGGCGGCGTAGGTTCACCTCCAACTGCACCAGCAGTCGATCCTGCTGGTTCCGACACCAAAGAGCTACAAGACAGGCTCAGAAATATCAACAACGAACCAGCTCCAGGAGCCGATAAGTTCAATACCTATCAACCTAGAGTTTCACCTGGCTTCTCGATTTCCAACCCCACAGGTTTTGGTGCAGATCGGAATCTATTCTTCTTTGGCGTAAGTTACCAAAATCGGACCAGATTTACCCAAACTTCTGACGCAGAAGCTGGATTTGGAGTTGGTTTAGGCGATGCAGTCAATTCAGTTGGGGTCGAGATCTCCTACAGTATCAATAGTTTTGGATCTAGCCAAGCCTTTGGAAGTGGAGCATTTAACGCCAAAGTCCACAAACGCTTGAGCGAAGATACCTCTGTTGCAATTGGTTGGAACCAATTTGCCAGCGTGAGTTTCGGCGCGGGTAGAAATGGTAATATACCCACTGATTACCCCAAAAACTCCTACTATGCGAGTGCTACCAAAATCCTCCGTACTTGTGAGGATATCAACCAACCTTTCTGTCGGATAGCTCTGACTGCTGGAGTTGGGAGTGGTGTATTCTTACCATTCGATACCATTCGCGATGCGGTGGCAAATGGTCGAGACGCAACTGGGATCAACGTGTTCGGATCTGTAGGCGTACGGATCGCCAGACCCGTCAGTGCGGTAGTAGAATGGACTGGTCAAGATTTGGCTGCGGGATTATCGATCGCACCATTCGAGAATTTCCCGCTGGTGATCAGCCCCGCAGTCCGCGATATTACTGGTGCTGGAGATGGAGCTAGATTCATCCTTGGTGCTGGTGTAGCTTTCAACTTCTAGAAAAGATTGGCAACAATCGACCCTCAACAACTATTCAGGAGAAATAGAAATGTCTAAACATGCGATCGATACTCTCAAAATCACAGGCGGTGTCTTCGGTTTATACTGTTTGACCCTTGCAGTTGCGCCTAGTGCTAGTGCTTGCGAAACAGGCTGTGGTGGTAATATGTCCAACGGCACTGGTCACGGTGCTGGTGGTGGTCATTACAATGGTGGCGTTGCCCCTACTGCTCCTACTGCCCCTACCTACGGCGGTAACATGTCCAACGGGACTGGTTACGGTGCTGGTGGCGGTATGGCTGGCGGTGGCATGGCTGGCGGTGGCGGTGGCGGTATGGCTGGCGGCGGTGGCGGTAGCTTTCCTAGTGGCGGCATGGGCGGCGGTATGGCTGGCGGCGGCGGTGGTATGGCTGGCGGCGGCGGTATGGCTGGCGGTGGCGGTGGCTTTCCTTGGAGTGGAAATCCTGGCGGGCCGATTGCGGGGTATCCTGGCGGAATGCCTGGAGTCCCTACCACTCCTACAACCCCAGTAACTCCTACAACCCCAGTAGCTCCTGTTGGCAACAACCCAGTCCTCGTTATTGGTAAAAGTGGTGTAGATGCGGGTAGCGCACCCTTCACAAGTACTGGTAGCAATGTACCCACTGGTTATTCTGGTTCGACAATCGGTCTAGCCCAGCAGTTCCAAGAACGCTTGGCTGCGGCTCAAGGTGCTTATGAAACAGCATCCCAACGATTGGCACAAGCGGGCACAGCTCAACCTGTGGCAAGTTCTGGCCCTCAACGTTATGCTCGTGTACCTGGCGACCTTGCAGATTGCGGTTGTCTCAATCCCGATACAGCGACAGCTCCTACCAGCTCAGAATTGGCAGCAGCTCAAGTTGGGGAAGCGGAAGCAGCGGCAGAACTTGCCAAAGCCAAAGCTGAAGCAAGCCAATTCTTGGAATCGGTCAAGGGTCAAAATAACGTAGCTGGTAATGCTACCAACTACAGCCCGATTTGGTAAGTGCCAAATGGAGCGTTGAGTCGGAAGATCTCTGCTAAAAACAGCTACTCAGGTAGATTTGAGAGATTTTAGTCGGGCGGGTGTGTAATTCGTTACTCACCCTCCCCCATTGACTCAGAAGACAATAAGTAGTAAATAATTTAATTATCCATAGTTGACCATTAAGGAAAAGTTGGGAATCGATAATGTTTAAAACATCTAAGCTTCAAAAATTCTCTCTAGGTTGTAGTGCGATCGCCGCAGCAGTATTTGGTGGCCTTCAGCCTGCTAGTGCAGCCGAGCAATTCAATCCTGAAGGCGTTCAATTCGACAGAGATACCATCATCGAATTTGAATTTCTTCGCTCTAATAATCAAGCTCAATCTACTTTTGGAGTAGTAAATCTAGCCACTGGCGAGAGAACCCCTCTCATCGCCGAAACTAGAGCCACCGACAAGCCTAAAGGTAGAGATTACACGGGTACCGCTGGCAAAGCTGTCAGAAAACCCTATGCTGAGTTTACCTTCCAATCCAATACTGCCTATGGCTTCTATTTAGAATCCAAAGCTAAAGGCAAAGCACCAGTAGTTGTATATTCCACCCCAGACAAAAATGGTGGAGCACAACTAGCTAGATTCGACAATGATGTCACCGCATTAGGCTCTCAAGGTATCAAGATTGGTTGGAATGACGGCATGTCCTCCAATTCTAGCTTTGAAGGATTCAGTGTAATTGCTGGCGGTGGCGTGGGTTGTCCTTGTAAACCAAGTTCTGCTCTAACTACACCACTCGCACCTGAAGCTCCACCTGTTACTGTCAAAAAACGTATTAGAGGGCGCGGTTAAGTTTATTCATAGGTAAGAATGCGAATCTAATAAGGGCTAAAACAATGTTTTAGCCCTTATTTATGGTTTTTGTACCCTAGATCTACACGAAGGGAACGAGGATTCAATAGATATAGCAACCGCCATGCTTGTTAGGACATACCCCCGACTTCTCCAAGAAGTCGGGGGTATCACAGTAATGGTCGAGATGTCCTAATCACCCTGGCGACTGCCACAGCATATTCTTACATCTTGCACCAATATATAAAGACTAGTAAAAGCGTAGATCTTTGGGTACCCACAAGGGGCACCCCTACAGGTTAATTGTGTAGGGTTGCCCTGTCTTGAATGTCCCCCGTACTTCTCAATCTGAAAAGTCCAGTACTTAGCCGTTCGCAGTATAATAATTCATAATTGCTTTATCGATTCTCTCAAAATCTACCAAATTCTCCTACCCCCTATTCCCTAACCTGTGCCACAATGGTGTGGTTAATCGGGAAAAAGAGCACCAAAAGCAACATGACTAAGTTTGTATTCGTCACTGGCGGCGTAGTTTCGAGTATTGGCAAGGGAATTGTCGCAGCGAGTTTGGGGCGACTGCTAAAGTCGCGAAATTACTCTGTCTCGATTCTCAAACTCGACCCTTATATCAACGTAGATCCTGGTACGATGAGTCCCTATCAGCATGGGGAAGTATTTGTTACCAAAGATGGGGCGGAAACAGATTTGGACTTGGGACATTACGAGCGATTTACCGATACCTCGATGTCGCGGCTCAATAGTGTAACTACTGGCTCTATTTATCAATCAGTCATCAATAAAGAGCGGCGCGGTGACTATAATGGCGGTACCGTACAGGTTATTCCCCATATTACCAATGAGATCAAAGAACGCATCGAGCGTGTCGCCAAAAATACCAACCCTGATGTCGTCATCACCGAAATCGGTGGTACCGTTGGGGATATCGAATCTCTCCCCTTTCTCGAAGCCATCCGCCAATTTCGCAAGCGAGTGGGCAGACGTAATGTAGTTTATATGCACGTTACCCTCGTGCCTTGGATTCCGTCGGCGGGCGAGATGAAAACAAAGCCGACACAACACTCCGTTAAGGAGCTAAGATCGATCGGGATTCAACCAGATATTTTGGTTTGTCGTACCGTCAAAGCTTTACCCCAAGGGATTAAAGAGAAACTATCAGAATTTTGTGATGTACCTGTCGAGTCGATTATCGATGCGCCAGATGCGACGAGTATTTACGAAGTCCCTCTAATTATGGAACGGGGGGGACTCGCAGTGCAAACTCTCGATTTGCTGCAAATGGAACAACGTATCCCCGATTTGACACAGTGGGAAAACTTAGTCGAGCGGATGTACACATCCACCCAAGTAGTCAAAATTGCGATTGTCGGTAAATATACTCAGCTAAATGATGCTTATCTCTCTGTAGCGGAAGCTTTGCGGCATGGAGCGATCGCCACAGGCACTAAACTAGATATTAAATGGGTCAACTCTGAAGATCTAGAAGTCCACGGTGCCGCCAAATACCTCGCTGACGTGCAAGGTATCCTGGTACCTGGTGGCTTTGGAATTCGTGGCGTACAGGGCAAAATAGCCACCATTGAGTACGCAAGAGCGCATCAGATCCCCTTCCTCGGTTTGTGCCTGGGGATGCAGTCGGCTGTCATCGAATGGGCGCAAAATGTTGCTAAACTCGACAATGCTCATAGTGCGGAATTCGATATCGATACTCCCAATCCTGTCATCAATCTGCTCCCCGAACAACAGGATGTCGTCAATCTCGGCGGTACGATGCGATTGGGTTTATATGCTTGTCGATTGGAAGAAAACACCCTCGCGCACAAACTCTATCAGCAGGGTGTCGTCTATGAGCGTCACCGTCATCGGTATGAGTTTAATAACGCTTACCGCAATCTATTTTTGCAGAGTGGTTATGTTATCAGTGGGACATCTCCCGATACGCGACTAGTCGAAATCATCGAACTTCCCAGTCATCCCTTCTTTTTGGCGACTCAATTTCACCCCGAATTTCAGTCTAGCCCTAGTTTACCGCACCCATTATTTACGGGCTTTATGTCAGCAGCTTTGAAGATGATTGGCGATGTTGAGAGTGAGAAATTCGATCGAGAAAACATCTCGACATATCATCAAGAATCGGTGGAAGTTGGCTGAGATATTATGATAAATTATGACTGAAACTTGACTCTCAATTAACTGCCGCGTGCAAATCCCCTCCTAGGAGGGGATTTTGGTTGGTTTGTGGTGGCTCAAGTTTGTGAGATCGATCGATTTAGGCGTAAAACTGCTCGTAATCATCATGAGTACAAATCCAAAACCACGTCACCATATCACCTTCCAAAATACCAACAGCACGATAGCTCCGCGTTACTCGCACCGACTAGATTTCTTCATTACTATTGATGCACTTAAAATGCAAAGATGGATGAAATGGATTATCAGCCCACAAACGATAATTCTTCCGCGCTCTTTCTTTTGTCTGGTTGCTCAGTTTCCGGTATTCAGCCCAGAATGATGGCAGCGTCGCAGACTTCATAACCTGTCATAATCCATTGGCACTGACTTACCCTCGGCAATTTCTTGCTTTGCTTTTCGAGCAGCAGCAATTAACTTAGTGTGGGATTTCTGAAATGAAGACTCCCATTTTGCTTCATCTTCAAGATCGGCAATATACTCGCGAATATGCTCGGAAACTCGCTCCTGTAAATCGTCAGGTAGCGACTCGACCATTTTGATAATTGTGGTAATGGCGGCGGAAGACATACTTTTGGGGATAATTAGTATAAAAAAATTATAGCTCGATCTTCACAGCGATATTTTCCTCGATATAAGTATACTCACATCTTGGATCGAAACATATAGCAACCGCCACACTGTTAGGACATACCCCCGACTTCTTGGAGAAGTCGGGGGTATCGCAGTAATGGATGTCTTAATCGCCCTGGCGACTGCTATAACTTGCCCCTTCAGCAAAATCCCCTAAGTTAACATCCATAATTTCAGGCAAATTGTTGAGCATAAAATTTGGCATAACGTCCGGTACGATCGAGTAATTCGGTATGAGTACCTGCTTCAATAATCTGACCATTTTCAATGACCAAAATTCGATCTGCTTTTCTGACTGTCGCCAAACGATGAGCGATCGTAAACACAGTTCGATCGACCATAATTCGGTCTAATGCTTCTTGGACTAATGCTTCTGACTCGGAATCTAGAGCCGATGTAGCTTCATCCAGAATCAAAATTTGCGGGTCGAATAATACCGCTCTAGCGATCGCAATCCGCTGTTTTTGTCCGCCTGATAATGTCGTCCCTTTCTCGCCGACATATGTATAATAACCTTGCGAAAGTTGGGAAATAAATTCGTGAGCATTGGCAATTTTTGCCGCTGCCTCTACTGCTTTGATATCGAATTCTGTTTGTCCGAAAGCGATATTCTGAGCGATATGACCAGAGAATAATACTGTATCCTGAAAAACAGTGCCAATTTGACGACGGAGGCTTTTGAGTGTCACATCACGGATATCAACCCCATCGATCGAAATACTCCCCGACGAGACATCATTGAACCGCGTCAACAAGCTCAGAATCGTACTCTTGCCTGCGCCAGAAGCTCCTACAAGGGCGATCGTTTCTCCTGGCTGGACATTGAGGTCAAATTCTTTGAGGAGCGGTTTGTCGGCAGTATAACCAAAGCTGACATGTTGATACTCAACTCTACCGGAAACGGGGGGTAATTCGATCGCATCAAGCTTCTCGATAATTATGGGGGGAATAGCGAACAATTGAAATACGCGATCGACTGAAGCTTCCGCCTCTTTGATTTCATTAAAATTACCAGTTGTCTGGGCAATGGGATCGATTAATAATGCCACCGCTGTTACATAGCTCACAAATTTCGCCGCAGTCAGAGTTCCCTGGGATATTTGCCAGGTAGCGAGGGTAAATAAGATCGAGCCGCCAAGTACTTGGAGAAAGCTGAGTACCGGATACTGAATCGCTTTCAAACGTTCGGTACCCAATTTCGCCTGAAAGTTGTGTTCGGCTTCCTGTCCAAATTTGAGCTTGGCATAATCTTCGGCGGCGAAGGCTTGAATCAAGCGCATTCCCACGGTATATTCAGTGACAAGGGAGGAGAGATCGGACATCCGACTCTGAGAGCGGAAGGAAAATTTCCGCACCTGTTCGCCAAACCAACCAATCAAAACAGCAATAATCGGGGCAACAATGAACACAGATATTGTCAATTGCCAATTCACCCAAAGCATGTAGCTCAATACGAGGAATAATTGGAGTAAATTGGGGACAAATTGGTGTAAAACCTTGTAGACTACCTCGGCGATTCGATCGGTATCTTCTGTTAAGCGATAAGCCAAATCTCCTGTCTGTACCTTGTCTGTAAATGCCGAGCCGACTTTCAATAGATGAGCATAAACTTGTTTTCGCAAATCTAGAATTACGGCAAATGCGACTTTTGCCATCAGCACATCTTGCCCGTATTGGAAGATACCGCGCCCGACAAATACACCACCAGCAATCAAACATAGATTGACGAGGGCAGCGACATCACCATCGCCAAATGCTTTGGAGATAAATCCCGCCAACCAAGCCATCAGGGGGGAAAATAAGCTAAATGCAACGACGCACACCAACCCCAGGCTAATCATGCCCCAATGAGGATTGAGATAGGGGTAAAGTTGCCAGTAGGTAGAACGCTGTTTCACAAGATCCACTCGATCGCTAGACGACACAATTATAGACGCGATCGGGTTTTGATTTGGTTAAGGATCGAGATTAAATAATCTGGGCATTGTTGAATCTAGGTGTGAAGCATGGATTTTGCCCTCACTCCCAGCCCTTTTCCCAAACCTATCCTGGATACACAAGTCTACTAGAGTTGCTGCGTAGTCTTTTTACCCCACCCCAGCCCTCCCCTTGCCAAGGGGAGGGAGCAAGAGCTACCCTGCATCCTCGGGGCAGGGTAGCTCCCAAATTTGGGAGAGGGGTTAGGGGATGAGGGCAAAATCTCGATCGATCCAGCAAACTCGGTGTTATAGTTGTCTGCGCGATCGTTTTGAGTTTCTTTCCCACACTACTTCCCATGACATTCCCCATTCCGCCTCACCTCAGTGGTTATTGGCAAGACGCATTTCAGCTCAAGCAGCATCTCCAAGAGTTTCTAGCTATCGATGCAGAGCAGTTGGAGCTTAGATTTGCGACTGCTTTACAAGATCTTGCCGAGCTTGGAAGGCGGGATTTTGATTGGGAAGATGCTACCAAATTTTACCGCGATCGAGTTGGGGAGGCTTATTTATTTGAGCTGGCGACTTGGCATCTGACTAGTACCGACTATATTGGTGATACAATCCGCTTGATGTCCGATCGAGTACATGGTCGAGTATTAGATTTTGGTGGTGGAATTGGTACTCATGCGATCGCCTCAGCGTTATGTCCCCAGGTGACTCACGTAGTCTATTGCGACATCAACCCAATTAATTATAAATTTGTCAAACACCGGATCGATCGACTTGGGCTAGGATCGAAGATTAGTTGTCAGACAGAATTGGCTCCAGACGATCGTTTCGATACAATTACCTGCTTCGATGTGATCGAGCATCTACCAGATCCCAGTCAGCAATTGTTGGAATTTCATCGGATGTTGACAAATCCTGGTACCATAGTGACCAACTGGTACTTCTCCAAAGGATTAAACCAAGAATTTCCGTTCCATTTAGACGATCCGAAAATTATTGATAGTTTCTTTCGCACCCTCCAATCCAACTTCCTCGAAATCTTTCATCCCTATTTTATTACCGCTCGCAGCTATCAGAAGATGAACGCAGAGCAGTAGGATTTTGGATTTTGGATTTTGGATTGGGGAAATAATACGTTCACCCTCCTACCCTACCACCCTCCTACCCTACCACCCTCCTACCCTACCACCCTCCTACCCTACCACCCTCCTACCCTCCCACCCTCCTACCCTCTCAACTCCCAACTCCCAACCCCCGCAAAAGTCAGCATTTTGAGATCTAGTCAATCGATCGCTAGACTCGATATTATGAGGAAGCATTTCCCATAGATTTCGCCACAAGTTGCCCTGAGTAAAATCGTGCCCGAACATACACGCTCTCAACCACTACCATCTGTCACCAAGATTGAAAACAAACTCATTGGTGATGATGTCAAACAGCTTATCGCTCTAGCACTCGCACAAGTGCTGACTCCGCTGGGTGTTCGGTTCAAGTGTTCGGTGCAAGCATACCAGCCAGATTCTCAGGGCAAATATCCTGGAACTACGCCCAAATTATCGAGTTTCAAACCGCTTGAGTATCGATTGCGGGTACTGTGTTATTCCCGCAAAAGTTTAGACTACCAAATCCTCGCCGAACCCCTAGCTAGAAAACTTCGCACCCTCAATCTCCAGGGCTTTCATGACGCGATCGTCCAATTTGACAGATCTGGTAGTCAAGCTGGTGAATTGCGGTTACGGCTCAATTTGACCCCATCAGGGGTAATGTTTGAGAACTGGGCGAGGTGGGGTGATGTCCAATCGATCGCTAAATTGCTCAATCTCGCTCTAGCAGATGAGGCAATGCAGGTAAGTATCGCCCTCAAAAATCTTACCCTACATATTTTTTGCACCCTCGACAAACCTAAGACTCTCAAGACATCACTGCGGCTGCTCGCGACATTTCCCAGTCGAAAAACCGCCCTAGATATTATTACACCCATCCTCCTCAAGCTGTCCCCTCAAGGGATCCAAGGGGCGACTATTTATGGAGTCAAGACAGTACCGGAAATAAGTGAAGTAGTCGAGGAGTCGCCAATTTGGACTCACTGGCTCGATTTACCAGGGATGAGCAATCCGAGATTTTCACCGACTGCATTAATTTTGGCAGAGCGTGGGAATAAACATGCCGTCAAATTTGTACTAGAAAGATTTCTCAATCCTGACTTGGAGCAATACTGCGCCACTGGTGGCATCAGTCTATCATTGCTGCGCCGGAACCGAGTGCTAAACGTCATGAGTGAGGCACCGATTTGTCCAATCCAGAGTCAAGTCGCCCCAATTGTCGTCAAGATTCTCAACCAGTTAAGACTGCCAAATATCAGTGGAGTCAGAGTATATGGGCGGATAGCTGGGCAATCCAAGCCTCAATGGACTTATGGGGTAGATTTCGATACTCTACCATTAGAGCTTCCCCCAGTGCCTTCTCAGCCCAAATCTGTCGCCGCGCCTTCGGTGGCTAAACTCGGTGGAGTAGAACAGCTACGGGAATATCTGCTGATGACAGGAATCTGGAGATCCCAACTGCAATCGGTAAAAGTGGCTCAATTGTCTACAATTTCAAAATTTCGCTGGGATCCATCTTTATTATTATTAGGGATGGGATTAGTACTAGCAATTGCTGGCGATTGGTTGGTGGCGACTGGGCTAGAAAAAACCTTTTCGGCTACTACTAAAACAGACTCAACCTTAGTGACATCCCCATTATCATTTAACAACACACTTTTGGACGAAAAACTGATTCAGTATCGATCGATTTGTGCTAAACAAGGTGTGCCAGATGTACTGATTGTCGGGAGTTCGCGAGCATTGCGGGGAGTAGATCCTGAAGTATTGCGGCGAAGTTTGGGAGAGGGTGGTTATGCAGATATCAAGATTTATAATTTTGGCATCAATGGGGCAACTGCTCGCACGGTGGATCTATTATTACGGCAAGTATTGACAGCTAAAGAGTTACCAAAATTAATTATCTGGGCAGATGGAGCAAGAGCATTTAATAGCGGGCGAATCGATCGAACTTATGAAAATATCGTCTCATCCAATCGTTATCGACAATCGATCTTGATGTCGGGTGGTAATAATAACAACCAGTCGCTATTATTTCAGGTACAAACTGCGGTTAAAAGTAGTTATGAAGCGATCGACAATACTATAAGTACTGGATTCAAACAAGTCTCACCAGTCTATCATCATCGGGCGGAAATGAAAAGTTGGCTGCAATCTCAATTACCGACTATGGGCAATCTCGAAAATAGTGGGAGTGAGATGAATCTCGATTCTGACACCAACAAAAACTGGAAATATAATGCCGATGGATTTTTGCCTCTAGCAGTTAAATTCGATCCAGATACCTATTATCAACGTTATGCCAAAGTCACCGGAGCGAGTGATGGAGACTATGGCAATTTTCAGTTAGCCGGAAGTCAACACCAAGCTCTACAGCAAGTTGTTGATTTAGTTGCCCAGCATAAAGTTTCCCTAGTATTTGTCAATCTACCATTGACAGATATTTATCTAGATAAATATCGCCAAACTCATGAGACAGCTTTTAAGCAATATATGCAGGAATTGGCGAATTTAAAAAGACTAACTTTTGTCGATCTAGATGGTTCGTTTAATACCCGACACGAGCTATTCTCCGATCCTAGTCACCTCAATCAATTTGGCGCAAATGAGGTAAGTATTCAACTAGCTAAAACATCATCAATTCCCTGGCAGAAATAGGGGATTTTGGATTTTGGATTGAGGAAATAATACAGTCACCATCCTACTCTCCTACTTTGTATACACAAGTCTGTTTGAGTTGCTGCGTAGTCCCTTTACCCCACCCCAGCCCTCCCCTTGCCAAGGGGAGGGAGCAAAGCCCCCCCTTGGCAAGGGGGGGTTGGGGGGGTAAATCAATCGGAACTGAATTCTAGCCGACTTGTGTATAAAGGATACTCACCCTCACCCCTCACCTAAATGCACTTTGTCTCCCCCGCCTATGCGACTTTTTTATTCTTCACTCTCGTCTGGTACTGGGGTATAGCCAAAACTCAGAATCAGAAGTTGTGGGCGATCGTCATATCGAGTATATTCTTCTATATATCTTTTCTCCAAATTCAGTACGCACCAATTATATTAGCGATGATTTTGGTGAACTATTGGATTGGCAAACTATTATTAGATAGTCAGATTATTGAATACAAATCTATGCAGGATAGACTTGGTTCAGAATACTTGAATCGTAATTGGTTGCCAAAAGGAAAGAAACAACGACGACAAATATTGATAGTAGGAATTGTATTTAATATTCTGCTCTTGCTGGCTGCTAAGTATATTCCATTTGCGTTGAGTATTATTTCGCCAATTAATCCTACAGAGATTCAACCTTTGGCTTTGTGGGTGAAGAGTAACTTTTTGCCACCATTGGGGATTTCCTTTCTTAGCTTTGAATCTACAGCATATTTGATCGACGTATATAAAGGCAGCCCAGCTACAGGAAACTTGCTTAAATATGCAGCATATAAGTCATTTTTCCCCAAGCTAGTATCTGGCCCAATTACACACTATCATCAATTCGCACCCCAACTAAATAATCTCAGATTTCCCTCGATCGAACGGCTCACTGAAGCGGGATGGCTGATAGCTATCGGGGCAGTCAAAAAAACCTTAATCGCGGATAATCTCGCTGGATTTGTCAAACTAGTATTAGATGGCGATAATCTCGATCGAGCTGGTAGTATTGACTTATGGTTGGCAATTATTGCCTATGGCTTTCAGATTTATTTAGACTTCAGTGGTTATGTCGATATCGTTCAAGGTACCACGATTTTGTTCGGCATCAATTTACCTACCAATTTTGATTTTCCCTACCTAAGTACGAATATTGCTGACTTTTGGCGCAGATGGCATATTAGTCTCGGAAATTGGCTGCGTGACTATATCTATTTCCCCCTCGGTGGCTCTCGATTGGGGCTGGTACGCACCTGTATCAATTTATTTATCCTCATGCTGATTTCGGGCATTTGGCACGGTGCAGACTGGGGATATATCCTCTGGGGGAGTATTCATGGTATCGCCCTGATTTTGCATCGTCTCACTCAGACAGTCTCTCAGAAAGTAACATGGCTAGCTCGATTTTGGGCGAGTTGGGGGGGGAAAGTGTGTGGTTGGCTGCTGACTCAACCACTCGTCTTCGTCACCTGGATTTGGTTTCGACTCCCCAATCTCCAACATTCAAACTTGGTACTCTCCCACCTGTGGGGTTATCCTCGCGATGCTCAGTTTGCAACGAAGGTATATGTGGAAAGCCTCAAATTAGCCGATAGTCAGATGCTGATGATTTTGCTGGGGCTAATTGGTGGGATGATGGTAGCGTATATATTCGATCGATCGCTCAAGCTCAAGCTAAATTGGCACATCAAGCTAATCTTCATCCCTATCTGTCTGTATATCGTCTCGTTTTTGGCTCCGGCTGAAAGTCTATCCTATATTTACTTCGATTTCTAGGCTTCGATTCTTTTAGCTCAGAGGTTTTGCCCACGGATTGAGATTGATATAATAGAGGGTATATAGCAAACCTCGTATCCCCTAACCACTGTGAGATTGCAACTATCGCAAGTATTACCCTACACCATCTTAGGTACGCTGTTGTTCCTTGGTGCATCCTACAGCCCTCTCAACCAGTTTTTTTCCGCTTATCTAGTTTTACTCGCAGCACAATTGGGTACATTAGGTATCTACCTACTCCAACGGCGATTCAAATCTAGCAATCGTCATATTTAATACCCCCGACAATAATCTTATCTACGGAGAGAGTAACTGATGAAAGATCGAACAACAGCAATTTTACTTTGTTTTTTTGTTGGCGGTGCAGGGATTCACAAGTTTTATCTCGGCAAAAATACTGAAGGTGTAATATATCTAATTTTTTGTTGGACGCTCATTCCAGGCATTATTGCCTTTTTTGAGTTTTTAGGGCTATGTTTTATGTCCGATCGAGAATTTAATGCCAGATTCAATTATGATTATCGTTCCTCGATCGAACCAAGCTCATCTTACCAAATGGGCGCGCAACCAAGGTCGGCAAAAGATTCTACGGCTGCTTTATACGACCTCAAAAAGCTATATGATGATGAAATCATTACTGCTGAAGAATATGAAGTAAAACGACGTAAAATATTGGAAGAAATCTAAATTAATTGAAAAATAATCGTTAATAGTCTATCTCTGCCTCAAACTCATGTCTAATGAAGCTTTAAAGAAAATTCCTGATTGGATCTGGTGGTCATTATGTCCGGTATTTGGTGCGCTAACAATTGCCTATGCAGGTTATTTGACCAAAACTAATAGATGGATCCAAATTGGCTTGGGTATGAGTGCGGTGACTCTCTTAGCTTCAGCTTTCAGTGGATCGTGGTTGGTAACTTTGGCAATCCCAATTCAGCTCATTGTTGCCATGAATATCAAAAATCCCTACTTAATTAAAATTGCCCCCCGTGGAGCAATTTTACCCAATAATCGTCAAACTGCTCAACTAATTGCTGATGTTCGGGGTAAAATAGATATCAACAAATGCTCGAAAGACGATTTGGTTCATGTATTGGGCTTGCCGATCGCATATGCTAATAATATCGAACTAATTAAATCTGAAGGTTATCAATTTCTGCATATTGAAGAACTAACCGAACTTGCCGACGTACCAGAACAGTATTGTCAAACGATCGAACCAATGGTCGTTTTTAGTTATTACGAACAACTCGAAACTTCCGATCCGATTAATTGGCAGCGGTTGAATGTCTTACCAATATCAGAACTAGTCGAATTGGGACTCGATCGATCGACAGCCACAGCCATCTGTAATGAGCGTCAATTGCATGGTACCTATCGATCTCTGGTTGAGGTAAAAAGGCGCACTGGATTACCCCTCAATCTCTACAAACACCTGATTTGAGCGATCCAAACATCGATATCTATTATACTTTAAATTTATGTTGCATGGTTTGATGTGGTTCCCCTTATTGGGAGTATTTTTCTGGTTGGCGAAAGTAGGTTATGACGAATATCAAAAGTTAGAGGCGTATAAAAGATGGGCGGTGGGATTCGATCGATGTAAATACGATATTTATTCTATAGTAGGACTCAAAGATCGCGATCTTACCTGGGGTAAACCGACAAAACTAGATCCAGTCGATCTACAAACTTTCAGCCTCGATCGAGTTAGTCAAGTTGAATTAATCGTCGATGGTAAATCGATCGAACCAAACAATTTACCATCTACAGGCAAAAAGATCGATCTTCAATTTCAGTTTACTGACAACAGTGAAAATATAAATATTCCCTTCACCGAAATCCCTTTAGCGACTGAATGGATAATATTCTTATCAGCAGCTCTAGCCCATCCTGCCACCAATTGATGTAACTTTTCTTAGAATTGGCTATGCTAGATCGGTCTTTTGTAGTTACAATCGGCTACTAAATACTCATTCACCGATGGAACGCCAATACTTCTATCATATTCCCGTCGCTCATCCTCACCATCTTCAGTGGCATGTAGATGCTAGACTGAGGCGATATATTCACCAACGGATACCCGACGATTATTCGATCGATCGAGTAGTAGAAATCGCCCGAATCTTAGTCCAGGAAGTCCAGCAACTGCATGAAGATGCCAAAAACACTCATACCTTCGCCCAACAGAATTTAAGTGGCTCCATCACCGCTTTACTGGCACATAGTCTATTTAGAAAGCGGCGAGTGCGGCTCGATAGCTATGTAGAAATATTGCAACGTTACTTTCAGCTCACAGAATTGTCGGATGTCTATCAGATTAGTCTAATTGTGATTAGTCGCCCAGCCCAATTTCTGCGGAATTTCCAACCTGGGGTAGATTGGTATCCGAGTTTATGTCGATATAGTTATGTCAAATTTCCCAAGTCCCTAACTGATGAATTGCGCCGACTTGCGGGGGATGATTTTAAACGCACTAATCTAGGATTATTAAATCGTTGTAGTCCCTCACTGCTTGAAACCTGTCTCAAACAGTCGGGCGAACAAGGTAATTATGTCGATCGATTATTCTTACTATACCAATGTATTCGAGAGACTGTAGAAGCTAAAACTTTTATTACCAAGGATCCACAGCCCGCTCATTACGATGCTTTATTAGCGCGATATCAGCACCAGAAACAGGATACAGATCTGGAAATTGTCGATCGGCAAGAAGCGATCGAATTAGCCACATATCTGAGCAATATCGTTCGGAACTATTATCAACCAACCAGCGGCGCACTATCATTAGATTTGCCCGACAAATCCAATCCCAAGGTAACGTTAGGCGATCTACAGATAGATTCTACCCAGTATATCTCCCTGGAAGATCGGGGTAAAATGAGCCAAGCGATAGAATTGTTGCGGGAAAATTCACCCATTCACCAAGCATCGATTCCAGCGAATCGTAATATAGCTAAAGTGAGACTAATAGATCTCACACTCTTCTTGCTCGACGGGTTGAGATTGAAGCAAACAGAAGTCGCACAAGAATTCAATAGTGCTCAAGACAAGATTTCCAAACAACGCAAACGCGAAATAGCTAGATTGGCAAAAGAACTCTATCTTCGCTATGAAAATAAACCTGCAACTACTCAGCTATCCGCCGAGATTCAGCATGAGTACATTAGATATATCGAAGCAATTTGTGAAGATTATTATGCAGAATTGGCAATAGATATGTTAGCTGAAGTAACTGCAAATACAGCAGCATCGAGTATTGTCAAGAGATTTATCCAGCGCATCGAAGCCAACTGGCAATTTCAGTTTAAGCCAGAGGGTGTAGGATTGGATCGGCTTTATACCTTCGTGCGGGAGCAACAGCAGCGGGGACAATGGGATGATGAAGACAAGATCCACCCAAGTTTACGACTGAAGCCGTAGAGGGTGTTTGAAAAGTATAAGATCGATCGAACCATATTTACCCACCCACTAATCAAAATCCCCTCCAAGGAGGGGTGCCCGTTAGGGCGGGGTGGGTAAACCTCCGCCACAACACTTCTATCAACCTGCTCAAATCTATTCATTCGAGATTGGGAGGGTTTAGTTGGGATGTTTACCCACCCCGCCCCTTTGGGCACCCCTCCTTGGAGGGGATTGCACGCGGGGGTTATTTGTGAGAGCAGGTATTTGGGAATCGATCGCGGTAGAATCCACTTACTCACATCTTACACCAGAACTGAAATACTAATAAAAGTGGTCGGTTCTATCCCCTATCCCCTATCCCCTATCCCCTAAAACACTAGTAACTTTGTTTTGATGCAAGATGTGAGCTTATTCAACATCAGTACGTGTCTATCCTGTCTTTAATCCCAAAGTTTCTTTGACACACCTGGCATATTTTCCCATAAATTACCCGATTAACCATCTAAGATACCAACGCCCGCCCAACCCGATGAAACAACTCCTCTACACCGCACTTTTCCTCACCAGCAGCTTCCTCACCACCACCATCCCCACCGCCCAGAGTACCCCCGCTCCAAAACTCGCCCAATCTGGCGAATTAGATCCACTCACACCCCAACAAGTACAACAAACCGCCAGAAATATTAGCGTACGAATCACCGCCGAAAATAGTGGCGGCTCTGGTGTCATCATCGCCAAGAAGGGGGATACCTACCTCATCCTCACCAACGCCCACGTCGTCAAACGCGCTACCAAAATCCAAATCCGAGCTAGTGATGGACAAAAGTACATAGCAACACCCCTAGACGGCGGATTTAGCTCCAAATACGATCTCGCCCTACTCCAATTTACCAGTAAGACCAAATATACCCTTGCTAACTTAAATGATGGTAGTGCTCTCACCCCCGAGCGGAAGATTTATAGCGCGGGATT
>JANOPX010000281.1:0-3075 GCA_031422115.1 Chamaesiphon sp. VAR_4_metabat_408
AAGGATCGTTCTTTTCTAGAATGTGTGATGGTCGAAGGTGGTTTCGTCGATCTTTATGACGCGCGGGACTTTACTGAAATTGTATTTCGGATTATGCGCGACTTGATGACCACCGCAGCCGCAGACCGAGTAGCCGACGAGCTACATAAGCCAATAGTAACCAGTAGCGAACAAGCCTTGCAAGTTGAAATAACCGACCTGTGGAAAGACTCTAATCCACTTGTTGCCTTGCTCAGTCGAGTGCGTCCACCGTGGCAAGGGCCAGGTATTTTCAAGATTACTTCCGATCTCTTTTTCTTTCGGGCTGCTAATGAAAGCGGACTGGAACGAAGTTCTCAAGAAAAAGATACCTATCGGAAACAATCCGTGAAAGCAGTATTTATGGCAACCAAGAAAGAACTGTCTGCGGAGCGAATTGAGGAAGTCGCCAGTTGGTTGCCCGAAGATGGAGTTCGAGAACTCTGGAACGAAGCATAGCAAACGAGGTGTATAAAAACTCTCGTTACGTTCTAATCATCCAATCGGTAGTGCCTTTATGGGTATCCTAGCTCTCCGCCATAGTACTCTGTGACACATCTGCACGTATGTATCTGTGGTGGAGGACAACTTTATCCTACTGCAAAACCTGTTAGTTGACGCATTTTGGGTGTATGAAACCCAATTACGATATCCTGCTTTGGTACTCCCCTCTCAACTAAATCGCTAGCTAGATCGAATTCGGTAGTATTTTGTTGAATCCAGACTTTCTCATTTTGAATATCTAGATGGATCGTAGTGCCATATATCCTATTTTGTTGATTCCAACCGATCGCAAGTAATTGATATCGATCGCGATCTCGATCGAAAATTTGTTCGATCTCTACTTGTCCATAGCTAGGATTGTACTGAGCATACTTAGTCAATATCTCTATAACTATCGATCGATACAATTCTAATTTATCCACTTGTCAATTTCCTCTATTTCAGTATCATAAACTAGGATTTTTACTTGATTCTCAGCTATGATTATTTTGGTAAATGGTAAATTGAAAAAATCATTGTAAGTCACCAAAGGTACTGCTAAATATAAGATTCGTGCTGGTTCTTCTAATCTTAATGCCGTTCGATAATTGATAAACTGTCCTAAGGCTGTGTGAAACTCAGAAATTTTTGATGCAGTAACAAAATTCTTGATTTCTACCGCAATTTTTTGGGTGTTTTTTTCTGCGGCAAGTAGTTTCTCACCGCCTAGATCGATTTGAATATCGACACCGCCACAACGGATACTCAATGGATCGTTAGTAATTATCCAACCATCTTTTTCTAACGCTATCCTAACAATATTATGAAATAGATCGCGAGCCATAGATTGGTTTTCACTCTCTGGGAGATAACTGAGCGTTTGTCGTAGCCATAGCCTTTAAGCTAGGAGAATATACCCCTGGAAATTTGCTATGGTTTTAGGGTTTATCAGATCTAGCCGCTCAATCCTAGCGAAATAAAGGATCGATCAGTCCATTGATTGATTTTTGAATCTTGCGCTTGCGTTCCCACCGCTGAAAAGCTTTCTCGTAAGCTATTCCCTGACGCTGGAAAAAGAACTTCCAGGTATTTAGCCCAAAGCCGATACTCCAGATACTCAAGATCCACAAAGCCCAAGGGTAGACAAGTCCGCCTGCGAGGAACAAATTAAAAGTCACTAAAACGCTATTTACAACCACATAAGTGCCGAGTTTGCCTTGAAACTTCGATTTCCGATGCAGCTCAAATTCCTTGAACTTGTGGGTACTACTTTGCTGAGTCAGCCAGCTAGTCTCAGCCAGCTTGAGTGTATCTGGTGAAATCCGCATTTCATCAGCAATTTCAAGTAACTGCGCGTAGGACAATTCTGTATCCTGTTGGGGATACTGCGCCAAGGCGATGTTCAGAATTTGCTGGACATCTTCTTGACTATAAGAGCGAGTTAGAGACTGTTCTGATGAGTTCATATCCAATCGGTCGAACTAATTACAACTAGGAAGCTGGGCTAATAGCTATATTTATTATCGCATCGATAATTTAGTTGCGGCAGAGATCGATCTCCGTACTTGACAGTAGTAGTCTAACCGACGATCTGCCACCAGCCAAAACTCGGCCCAATCCACCGCACCATAAACCAGCCAAATACCAATAGCCCAATCCCAATCCAGGCTCCTTTGGTACTAACCCGCACAAATTCCGCCGACTGTGTTGTCGTTAGTGGAAGCCAGGGGACGATTCGGGTTCCTTCAGGATTGGGGTTGGTATTCTTCCGTCGTTTTGCATCGCCCATGACTATATCTCGATCCGATTCTACTACTTAGAATCTAGATAATATTCGCTATCTGTGTCAATCAGCCGCAACTAAATTTAATCCTTGCGATGATGTGATGCTGGCTAACTTTGGTGGCATAGTTGGTGCTACGATGGCTGTGTTCGATCGCCAATCAGTCGATCCATATAGAGTAGAATTCTCACTCTGTGCAATAGTCGGCAATGCCGATCGCAGGTGGCTAGCCACCGCAACTGTAGTGCTATCATAAGTTTGAGTTATTAGCTTCGGATATAGTCCAATCCCAATTATTGGGATGATTAGGCACAATGCGATCGATAATTCCCGTGGTTGAGCATCTACTAATCCTTCACCAGTTGATGTGCTCTGCTGTCCATAAAATACGCGGCGTAACATCGAGAGTAGATAAATCGGTGTCAGCAATAAACCCACCGCCGATAGAAAGACAACCCCAGTTTTGAACCCGATACTGTAGATATCACTAGTCGTCAAACCCAGAAAGATCGTCAACTCACCCACAAAACCACTCATCCCAGGTAAAGCCAAGGAAGCCATTGAAGCGAACGTAAATAACGCAAAGGTTGTCGGCATCGATTTCGCCATCCCACCCATCTTATCCATCGATAAGGTGTGCGTCCGCTCGTAAATCGTCCCCGCTAGGAAAAATAATGCTGCTGCAATTAAGCCATGTGAAATCATTTGCAGCATCGCACATTGATACCTAGTGCTGTGAACGAAGAGATCCCAATCAGCACAAATCCCATGTGGGAAATCGACGAATAAGC
>JANOPX010000282.1:0-3748 GCA_031422115.1 Chamaesiphon sp. VAR_4_metabat_408
AGCCGTCAAAATGGCAGCAGAAGCCGATGAACCATTAGAAATGAACTTCATCCGCAAACACGCCCTCGCCCAAGCCGAAGAAATGGGCATCAACCTGCGTCAAGCCGCTACCCGCGTCTTCTCCAACGCCTCCGGCTCCTATAGTTCTAATGTAAACCTCGCCATCGAAAACGGCACCTGGGAAAACGAAGCCGAACTTCAGGAAATGTACCTCGGACGCAAATCCTTCGCCTTCAGCGCAGACAATCCAGGGACAATGGCCCAAAACCGCCAAATCTTTGAAACCGCCCTCAAAACAGCGGATGTCACCTTCCAAAACCTCGATTCCTCCGAAATCAGTCTGACCGACGTATCCCACTACTACGACTCAGACCCCACCAAAATCGTCGCCAACCTACGGACAGACGGCAAAAAGCCCACCTCCTTCATCGCCGATACCACCACCGCTAACGCCCAAGTACGCACCCTCTCAGAGACTGTCCGCCTAGACGCACGCACCAAACTACTCAATCCCAAATGGTATGAGGGAATGCTCTCCCACGGCTATGAAGGCGTACGCGAACTCTCGAAACGGTTGGTTAATACCAGCGGTTGGAGTGCCACAGCAGGCGCGGTAGACAACTGGGTATATGAAGAAACTAACGACACTTTCATCAAAGATGAGGAAATGTGCAAACGGTTGATGGATCTCAATCCTAACTCGTTCCGTAAGATTGTTTCGACCTTATTGGAAGTAAATGGGCGCGGTTATTGGGAGACTAGTGAGGAAAATCTCGACAAGCTCCGCGACTTGTATCAAGAAGTCGAAGACCGAATTGAGGGTGTTGAGTAATCTTTGATTTAGTTGAGGACGTTAGTAAAATAGCGTCCTTAATCTTATCTGTGCTAGCATCAAATTATCCAAGAATGAAAATTCCGAATAGCGATCTCGCAGTAATAGAGCCGTCTAAGCTAACAGAATATTTACTCAACATCGAGCATAAACGTGGTGGAGCAAAGGCAAAATTACTAATTCAATTTGGTTACTCGATCGATAACTGGCAGCAACTAGAGATAGATATCCGTAGATTTCATCTAACTGAAGATGTCAATCTAATTACCGAGACTGCCTACGGTAATCGATATCAAATTAGTGCTAATCTGATTACCCCGATCGAGCGTCCACTGCTAGTTAAGACAGTTTGGCAAATAGACATAAATACAGATTTTCCTCGCTTAATAACTTTAGTTCTTGACTAACTACCTTTGGAGAAAAGTATGAATTTTCCTCTTTACTCAGATGTGATTTTATTACGCGATCTTCCTGAAGAGGGTGTATATAATGGTGACATTGGCACTGTGGTCGATCGACATGATGTTGATGGATTAGAGACTGGATACAGTGTTGAGTTTTTTGATATGTTGGGAAATACAGTTGCGATCGTAACTTTACCTATGAGTTGTTTCCGCAGTCCTTCGAGTGCAGATAGACCAACAGTAAGATTAATGGCTACTGCTGGATAAGTATAATCGCTCGCAACATCTATTTATATGTCTAAAATTCTTGAAGAACTTGACTATATTTTCGAGTGTTTAGAGTATGTCAATCCCGATCGCATCTTAAAAAGGAATTTCATCTTCTGGGGTTGGCTGATATAAATTACTCTGACTATATCTAAGATCTTCATTTTTAGTTATTGGTGATAAATTTTCCAATCGATCGCTTGACAGTTTAGATATTGCTGATAGTTTTTTTCTAATGAGATCTGACGTGATAATTCTCGTATAATCTCCTGGTGGATATATTTCATGTGAAATTATCATTAATCTTTTTAACAGATTACTTGAAATATTCGGATGCTGAATAATATTTTTAATAACATCTTTGCTATCAAGCCTATATTTATATCTTTCGACAAAGTTATTAAAGTATGGAAGGTTTACTATACTCTCAAGGATTTCTGCTGTTGTACCAGGGTAAAGCGTCAATAAATACACGATATCACTTCTTTTATCACCTACAAGCTGTTTCAGTACAGAGATTGGTGTACCTAGCTTTCCTTGCATAAAAAGTACTATGTCCAATGCTTTTCTTGAAACATTAGGATGGGCAATTACAGCATTACGAACGGCACTTTCGGGAGATCTGGCTAAATATTCTATTGTTGATATTGAAACCAGATTATTATTCAACACTTTTAGATGTATTGATTTCTCCCAAGAAAAATGTACAATTTTATCTAATAATTCAGGAGAATCTTGAACAATGTGATGATCGATAAGCCAAAAAACAGGATAAGATTTCTCAATTAATTTTTCTATCATCTTTACATTCAATCGTGATAATTGAGAGAATTCACTCAATAAATCAAACCAACCTGTATTGATATAGCAATCGAGTAATTCTTCCAACACGGAGATCGGCAGAGTTGGATTATTAATTACTTCTCTAGAAACTTTAACATAGGGATCATCTCCATCATCCTGAGTTGCTCTCCAACCAACAAGGTATTTGAGCGTATCAACTGGTGTATTTATATTTCCAGCAATAGCACAACAGATATCTTCATCATCTTTTTCTGTCCTTGCCATTTCCGTGAGTATCTCAGGAGCAGTTTCATTTCTATAAGCTAATGAAAGACAAGTAAGTCTACTATTAGATTCTTCAGTCATTACAAAAATATAAAAAATTTGAGCAACCGAATTCTATTATATCGCTAATAACTCGTGATGCGATCGAGGTTTTTATAATTACGAAATTCTAAATACTAAATTTGGGCCATCAAAAGTAACTTCATACCGATTCAGAATATTTCTCCCAATAATGACTTCATCATTGAGAACATCATCAGGAACAGCAATAACTTTTGCTCTGAAGAAATCTACCCCATCAAAACTCATACCGACTCGATAAGCTATCCCCTGAGACGATCTACCCAAACCCCTAAAAGAAATCGACTGTTGCCTGTCAATAGCCGTAGCCTGAAGCTTTGAAATAACTGTATATGAAACGATTGTCAGATCTGAGCCAGTATCGAGAATTCCGCAATTGCAAGTAGTAATAATCGATGGATTACTGAGATTGTTAAAATATGTAGTGACGATTGGAATTGGAGATATCCCATTAACCTTAGTGTAATCAAAATCAGGCATTAACATTGCCTTCAAGTGGAACTAGGTGACAGAAAATACCATGATAATTAGCAATTCTATCTCGAACTAAATCTGTTTCCCACACTCGATCGAGCAATACATCTTCATCGACATCCGCATCAATTACATTACCATCTTCAAACAAAACATACATCCCTGCATACTGTTCGATTAACTCAGGTAGCATCGCATCAAAGAGATCGCTTTGTTTAGTGATATAACTACAAGCATCTTGATTCCAAAACAGACCTTCAACTCCATTTGTAGTGGGTAGGCTTTGAAGTTGCTGGTATTGTTGTTCGATCGCTTGAGACAGTATAAAATTTGGGTCACAATGAGTTTTCTGCCCAACATAAGCAAGCTTTTCTAAATGCTCGGAATCGATTTGAATATTGATGGCCATCAATTCTAACGCTTAAACTACTAAAATTTTAACATAACCTCTATCGATCGCGTAGCACCCGCTTTAACGATCGCTTGCGTCCTCTGGGGAACAGACAACATCAAAACCTACGGCGAATCCCTCGCTCAAATCATGTGGATGGTCGGTGTCAAACCCGTCCCCGATGCCCTCGGACGAGTCAACAAACTCCAGATGATATCCCTCGAAGAACTC
>JANOPX010000283.1:0-30173 GCA_031422115.1 Chamaesiphon sp. VAR_4_metabat_408
AGCCGTCAAAATGGCAGCAGAAGCCGATGAACCATTAGAAATGAACTTCATCCGCAAACACGCCCTCGCCCAAGCCGAAGAAATGGGCATCAACCTGCGTCAAGCCGCTACCCGCGTCTTCTCCAACGCCTCCGGCTCCTACTCCTCCAACGTCAACCTCGCCATCGAAAATGGCACCTGGGAAAACGAAGCCGAACTTCAAGAAATGTACCTCGGACGCAAATCCTTCGCCTTCAGCGCAGACAATCCCGGCACAATGGCACAAAACCGCCAAATCTTTGAAACCGCCCTCAAAACCGCCGATGTCACGTTCCAGAACCTCGACTCCTCCGAAATCAGCCTGACCGACGTATCCCACTACTACGACTCAGACCCCACCAAAATCGTTGCTAACCTACGGACAGACACCTCCTTCATCGCCGACACAACTACTGCTAACGCCCAAGTACGCACCCTCTCAGAGACCGTCCGCCTAGACGCACGCACCAAACTACTAAATCCCAAATGGTATGAGGGAATGCTCTCCCACGGCTACGAAGGCGTACGCGAACTCTCGAAACGGTTGGTCAATACCAGCGGTTGGAGTGCAACAGCAGGCGCGGTGGACAACTGGATTTATGAGGAAACCAACGACACATTCATCAAGGATGAGGAAATGTGCAAACGCTTAATGGATCTCAATCTGTAATTAAATATCCATTCTGTTCTAATCTCGATCTCATTCGATCGTAAAATAATCGATGTTTAGCTGTAGACCACAAACCCTTTACATTTTCAAACAAGAAGAAATCAGGTTGATATCGACAGATAAGTTCTACATAAATTTCCGTCAACTTACCATTTTCGCCACCACTTCCTTTATTCTTGCCACCAACCGAAAAATCTGGACAGGGTGGGCCTGCAATAAACCCGACAAGGGAGCCATCTTTTTTTGCATCAATTAATAAATCTCGAAGCTGTCCTAATTTCTCTGATTCAAGTAGACTAGCCGCATCACAGAGATCGTATCCATACTCCGGCTGTGATAATCTCATCTGACGACGTGAGTATTGATAGCCACTCAAGAATGATGGGTTGATTTCATTTACATAGGCAATGTCAAAGCCAGCCATTTCAAAGCCTAAATCTAGGAAACCAATACCAGCAAAGAATGAGAAAATTTTCATCTATCTACCCAACTAAGTAGGTTATGAGTTTAAGTTATCTGGTAAGATTATTACAAATTAGTTTAGGGTATGTCAAGCTAGTTTATCTAAATTGAATTGTAATTAAGTATGGCATTGAGCGATAGAATCGTCAGTCTTCGCAAACAGCGCAATTTATCCCAAAGGGATATTGCTCAAGCTTTAGGCATAACAGATCAAACGGTAAGTAACTGGGAGCAAGGGCGCAGTGAGCCAAGGCTTACAATCAGACAGGTAGTTTTGCTATGTGGTATTTTAGACTGTTCTTTGTCCGATCTTGATGGTGGTGACAAAACAATCGATTCAACCATCCAAGTATTTGGTTATCATGGCACCAGCAGAGAAAAAGCCAATACAATCCTCTCAGAAGGATTTCGAGTCAGCGATAACGACTATGACTGGCTGGGTGAAGGCGTATATTTTTTCCAAGATGCACCCTACCGAGCAATGCAGTGGGCAACTCAACAACACCCCCAAAATCCTGCTGTGATTCGTTCTCTCATTCAACTGGATAATTGTATCGATTTATTAGATATTAAGTGGTTTCCGCCACTGAAAATTGTCTACAATTCATTTAGAGAAGGGTATCAAAGATTTGAAAGACCGTTACCTAAGCAAAATCCCACCCTCTCAAAAGCTCATCGCTTAGACTGTGCTTTCTTCAACTATGCCACCGAACTACTACGGAGCCAAGGACAAGAGATGGAAGCCATTAGAGCCGTATTTGTCGAAGGTGAGAATATGTTTCCCAGTTCGGCAATTTTCGATTTAGCTCACATCCAAATCGCGGTTAAGAACAAGGCATTAATTAAAAATTGTCAACTGATATAAATAAATGGAGCGATTTAGACAATGTTAGATTTTGACAAAGCCACAAAAATATTGACCGAACATTTTGCTAATCTTACACCAGATGAATTTGAAGCGAATCTCCAAAAATATTGTCCAGAGTTATCTCCAGAAAATACAGACAATCTAGAGAATATTCAAGATACCGATCTTTATCAACAAGGACACCAAGATAGTAAACTGCAAATTATTCAAAAGTTACTAGACAAAGGATTGAGTCCTCAGGAAGTAGCCGAACTGCTGGAATTAGATATACACAAAGTCGAAGAAACAGCCGCACATGGCATTTAATTTTAAAAAGTTGAGAGCCAACTTCCGATCGTAGCAGATCGAGAATAAAGATAGCGATAAGGAGGAAATAATGATTACCAAAGAACTTCGCCAAGAACTGCTAACTTTATCACCAGAAGAAAAAACTGAGGTGATTCAGCTACTAGATGGAATTAATAAGACTCCTAAAGTTGTGGGTGGTGCTGCTCGAATTAGAAATACGCGAATTCCAGTTTGGAGTTTAGTTCAATCTCAGCAGATGGGAGCTAGCGATCGAGAAATCTTAGAAGCATATCCCGAACTAACACAAACCGATCTAAATAATACTTGGTTTTATGCTGAAACCTTTCTTGCTGAAATCGAGCAAGCGATCTCAGCTAACGAGGCATAGTATTAATATCTAGATGAGCTGCAACTTGGGCGAGGAGTGGATCGATCGTCAAAAGCTGAATATGGTGGGGTGGATTCCAATCAATCCATTCATAGCCGAGATGTTCGGTGATGGTGATTTGGGTATTAAAATCCACCCAGCCGAGGAAAATAATTAGGGTCTTTTCGACGGTTTCATTATCTAATCTGGCAGATTGGAGTTGATAGTTCGATCGATACTGAAAATCTCGATCGATTTCAACTGCTTCAATAGCAATACCAGTTTCTTCATTCATCTCTCTCAAGGCGCAATCTAGATCCGACTCACCAGGTTCTAGATGTCCTTTTGGTAAATCTAATCGATCGGCATGTTTCATTAACAAGAAAGATTTCCGATCGGTAGATTTGTCATGACGAAATAAAATAAATCCACAGGCTTTGACTTGTTTCATAGGTATTAAATTATAAATTTTCTGGACTTATCCGCCAATCTGCTTCGGGGATGCGCTGATAAATACTATTTTCCCTTTGCATCATATTGTAACCTACCATTTCTCGTCGGAGAGTGGCTGTATCCCAGTGAATGGGTTTGATGATGCTATTTAGTTCTGGTTCGGGGTACGATCGATCGAATTCAAATTTCTGCACCAACCACTTCAAAATAATCCAGCGTTTCTTGCGACTGGCGGGGATTTCAACGATGATATCTCCTTTAACAAAGGTATTGAGAACTTTGGTTTCCCATATATCCATCGCTGGTTTCGCTACTTGTGCGGCTGTGAGTGTTGCTTTTTGCATCTCCTGAAGGGCATCGAGATTTAGACTGTAGTAATGAGTATTGCCTTCTGCTCGCATGTGAACGAGTTGCAATTGTTTAAGTTTGCTCAGGTGGTGAGAGACTGTTGGTTCTTTCAAATCGAGGATGGAGGCTAATTCTTCGACACTCCGCTCTTGTTGAGCTAATGCTCCCACTAGCTTCAATCGACTTTCATTGGCTAAGGCTTTGAAAAATTGGACGAGGGTACTTATCTCTTGTTCGCTCATGGTTTCGATCTAATTAGATAACTATCTAATTAGAAGTATATCGAATTAGATTGAGGATTGCTATTCAGTTCGGTTAGCCAGCGACTAAAGTCGCGGCTAGTGATGCAAAGTCCGCCTACGCGGACTAGTAATTTCAAATATATCTATTTAAGCGAACATAACAGGATTAGATCGAATAATACAGTGGAAAAGATTTAGCCTCTTTGGGTTTGACATACACCTTTTGCTGTGGTTCCAAGTGTAGCTCGTCAAATCGATCGCGGGTCAGATGTGCGGAGATGACTTGACCGTCAGCTAGAGCTAATTCGGCTTGAATCTCCCAGCCTAAATGGATGATTCGCGTTACCGTCGCCACTGTCATCGTACTATCTGGCTCAGTGGAGATCGAGATATCTTGAGGGCGAAGATATACCTGGGGATGATTGGCTTCAAATCCATTATTCTGAAAGATATCCGCACTGCTGGGCAACACATTAACTGGGCCGATAAAGCTCATCACAAATGCACTTGCTGGTCGGTCGTAAATCTCCGCTGCCGTACCGACTTGTTCGATTTTACCCTTATTCATCACCACGATTTTATCGGCCACTTCCATCGCCTCCTCCTGGTCATGGGTGACGAATACCGTCGTCACATGTACCTCATCGTGGAGGCGGCGCAACCAGGCGCGCAAATCTTTTCGCACTTTGGCATCCAACGCGCCAAAAGGTTCGTCTAGTAATAATACCTTGGGTTCGACGGCTAGCGATCGAGCCAACGCCACCCGCTGTCTCTGTCCGCCAGATAACTGTGAAGGATAGCGATCTCCCAATCCTGAAAGTTGAACTAGTTCTAATAACTCGTCAGCTCGCGCCTTAATCTTTGCGGGACTAGCCTGACGAATCTTCAATCCAAAGCCGATATTTTCGCGAATGGTTAAATGTTTGAACAGCGCGTAATGCTGAAATACAAACCCAATATTTCGCTCCTGAACGCTTTGATGAGTAGCATCCGTACCCGTCAACCAAATTTTACCACTATCGGGCATTTCTAGCCCAGCAATCAGCCGGAGCAGAGTAGATTTTCCCGATCCAGATGGGCCGAGTAGAGCTACTAGTGCGCCTGATTCAATTTCGAGATCGACTCTTTCGACAGCTTGAAAGCTGCCAAATTGTTTCGATACATTTTCTACTGATATACCCATTTTTTAAAATACCTATTGAATAAATTTTGCTATTAACTGTCAAAAGTTTTTGAGGAACTAACCTATAAATCAAGCGGGAAACCGTGATATCTTTAGAAGAGTAATGCTCTAAATGTTTATGGAACTATCTTCTCGACTAGAATATGCTTTGGTTGCCCTGCTAGAAATTGCCGATCGTCAAGCTCAGGGCAAACCCCTGAAGGTAAATGAGATTGCGGCTAGTCAATCATTACCAGAGCGATATCTCGACCAGATTTTAACACTCCTCAAACGTCAAGGAATTATTTCCAGTCAGCGGGGGATGAAAGGTGGCTATCTACTTGCCAAAGAACTTTGGCAGATTACCCTCTTAGACGTAGTACTTGCGATCGAAGGTGGTGGCAATCAAAAAAAAATCGATCCAACAATATCTAATACATTAGAGAAAACCGTCATCGTCCAAACTTTTGAAGAAATCAAAGATTCTGTTAACGAGATTTTAACTAGTTATACACTCCAGGATTTTGCCAAAACATTAGAAGCCCAGCGTCAGAATAGTCCCATGTACTATATTTAGAAATTAGGCAGATGGTGGGCAATGCTCGCCCAGCCCTGTCAACGTGTAAAATCAGCTAGCCCGTGATGACATTCGCGATCGTTGGCGTAGCCTACCGGAGGTAATCTGTATAATCGGTATTAGTTTTACCCCACCCCAGCCCTCCCCTTGCCAAGGGGAGGGAGCAAAGCCCCCCCCTTGGCAAGGGGGGTTGGGGGGGTAACACGGGATTACGACTCTCAGAAATCTATACGTTGAAAGGGCTGACAGTGCCCACCCTCCGCTAATAACATTGATGAAATTATTAATTGTCTTTAATTCGCGTTTTGCTCTCCAAAATTTCTTTGATAACTAACGTTACTGCGGCGAGTAAGGCGAGTAATACTGCGGCAGAAAAAGCGGCTTCAGTTTCATATTGTTTGTAGACTTCTTCGACAAATAATGGCAGACTTTGAGTGGTATTTGCCACATTTCCCGATACTACCGACACCGCTCCAAATTCGCCCATCGCGCGGGCATTGGTGAGCAATACCCCATACATCAACCCCCAGCGAATATTCGGTAGCGTCACGAGCCAAAATATTTGCCAATCGCTAGCACCTAATGTTCTAGCGGCTTCCTCTTGGTCTACACCAGCCTCTTCCAAGACGGGAATTACCTCTCTGACCACAAACGGCATACTCACAAAAGCCGTTGCCAAAGCCATCCCTGGAAACGCAAAGACAATATCGATGCCGCGATCTTGGAACCAGCCCCCAAACCAGCCTTGACGACCGTAGAGCAGCATAATCATCAAGCCTGCAACTACCGGAGAAATCGATAGTGGGAGATCGATAATACTCAATAATAACGTACGCCCAGGAAATTTGTGCCGCGCGATCGACCAAGCCGCACATAAACCAAAAATGGTATTGATGGGGACGGTAACTAGGGCGAGTGATAATGTGACCTTAACAGCATTGAGAAAATCCGGTCGAGTTAGATTTTCTAAAAAGGGGGTGATGCCTTTATGAAATGCTTGATAAAAAACATTAATTGCGGGGATATAGATAATCAAAATAATATATCCGAGCGATAGTCCAATTAAGACGATCGGAATCCAATTGAGTCTTCTTTTACCTCGCCCTTGTCGGACTAGAGTACTAGTGGTGTTACTTGTCTTCATAACGCTGACCCCAAGCTTGTAAAATATTAATTCCCAGCAGTAATACTAGCGATATCGCCAATAACACCACGCCAATTATGGTCGCGCCTGCATAGTCGTATTGCTCCAATCTTTGGAAGACTAGCACAGGCGCGATCAAATCTTTAAAAGGTGTATTCGATGCAATAATTACCGTCGAACCATATTCTCCCACCGCACGGGAGAATCCTAGAGCCATCCCGGTCAAAATTGAGGGTAATAATGGGGGTAGAATCACTTGGCGAAAAGTTTGCCAGTCGGAGGCACCCAGACACCAGGCTGCTTCCTCAATCTCTCTTTCCATCTCCATCAGTACGGGTTGCACTGTACGGACGATAAATGGCAGCGAGATAAATAGCATCGCCATCCCCACTCCCAATCGGGTGAAGGCGATTTTAATGCCAAATGGCGCGAAGATACTGCCAATCCAGCCATTGTCGCTGTAGACTGTTGCCAAAGTCAGCCCAGCAACTGAAGTAGGTAGGGCGAAGGGTAGATCGATCGAAGCATCGATAATCCGTTTGCCAGGAAAATCATACCGTACTAAGACCCACGCGATCGCCGTACCAAATAAACCATTGATTAAGGTGGCAATCAGAGAAGTTACGAACGTAATATCGTAAGTTGAGATGGCGATCGGACTAGTGGCTACGGCCCAGAACTTATCCCAGCCTTCACTCCCAGCCTTGACAAACATTGCCCCCAGCGGGAGGAATAGCATCGCACTCAGGTAAAACCAAGTAATCCGCCACGTCCAAGAGAGGTGACGGATGCGATCGAACCACACTTTCCAAGCAGGTTTAGGCTCAATTACACGGGCGGTGATAACGTTGCTCATAATTATTATTTAGCAGATTGAATTTTGTCATAGATGCCGCCATCTTCAAAGAATTTTTTCTGAAAGTCCTTCCAGCCGCCATATTCTGCTATGTTTCCCAAGCTTTTGACCTGGGGAAATCGGGGATCTGGTGCAGCGGTGGATGCTGGGCGATAACCCAATTTGACAAATTCGGCTTGGGCTTCAGGGGAAAATAGATATCGAGCAAAAGCTTCGACAACTTGGCGATTGCCATGTTTTTCGACATTTTTATCCACAATTGCCACTGGCGTATCGATCGAAATATTCACATCTGGCACAACATAATCCAGCGGCAATCCTTTGGCTTTGGCAAAGATCGTCTCATTTTCATAATTTAATAACGCATCTCCCTGTCCCTGGCGAAGGAAGGCATCGGTGGCTTCGCGGGCATCTTTGGGTTGCGCGACGACATTTTTAAAGGCGTTAGTTGTCAATTCGGTAGCTTTGGCTTCATTCCCGCCAGCTTTAATCGCGCTATTCCACAAGGCGAGGAAGTTCCACCGCGCACCACCAGAGGTTTTGGGATTAGCTGTGACCCATTTGACATCTGAGCGAGCAAGATCGGCAAAAGATTTGATGTTTTTCGGATTGCCTGGGCGAGTAACAATCGCTGCCACAGACTGAGCGACAATCGCATTATTCGGTAATTTTTTGTCCCAGTCCTTGGCTACTAATGAAGCTTGGGCTAATTTATTCACATCACCACCTAGGGCTAGATGTACGATATCCGCAGGCAAGCCATCAATCACCGCGCGGGTTTGAGAACCCGAACCACCATAAGTCTGTTTGAAAGTGACTTTTTGATTCTGTTCCTGTTGCCATTTAGCGACGAATTTCTTGATAATCGCATCGTGAGCAGGCTTAGGCACGGCATAGCCAGCCAGGGTGATGGAGACATCTTGTTTCTGTGCTGCTCCAGACTGAGTATTGCCTGTCTTCGACCCAGATCCGCAAGCAACTAGGGAAGTCAAACCCATACCAATAAATAAACCAGTGAGCGATCTTCTCACCTGTTGCTCGACCGTCATGATGTTGCCTCGCGAAAGAATCTACTATATGTAAAGCGGAATATCGTTTAAACCTGACCATCATCTTAGCAACATCTATAACCTAGGTCAAATCGAGATCCCTTGCCCTCACCTCCGGCTCTGGCTCCCCTCTCCCAAACTTGGGAGAGGGGTTGGGGGTGAGGGCAAGATTGGTGCCTTTCATATATGTATTCAGCTCTGGGGATGTTGGGTTTTCTCCATGGGAGACGCTCCGCGAACGAGGCTCAACCCAACCTACAGATATACTGCGGTAAAATCCAAAATCCTGCTTGGTGTGCTCCACTGTCGGGGAACCCGAACACTCCCTTACATCCGTAAAATCCAAAATCCAAAATTCCCCCACTCACCAACCCCAGCTACCAGGAGTACCTTTGAATGGCCCGACGATATTTGCGGTAATCCAACCGCCGTAAAACTCGCCTGGTTGTGGTGTGACTAGTTCGCCATCGACATAACAAGCATCCATCGGTTGAGCGTAGAAGGCGAGGTAATTGGTAATGGGTTTAAATCGCTCGGTGGGTGTCGGATAAGCCCATGCTACATTTTCGAGCCGTCGATCGCCGACACTGAGATGATAGTAGAGAGCATTTCCTTTCCATTCACAAAAAGAGCCGCGCTCGGTTGCTTGCAAATACTGCATTTGAATGTCTGCGGGGGGCAAATAATAGACGGGTGGATGGCTGGTTTCGAGTACGCGATAGCCAGCAGTTGTATCGGCGATAATTTGACCGTTAAAGAGGATTTGAATGGGTTTATCGACTTTCTCTAGGCGTGGGGGACGAGGATAGTCCCAGACTGATTCTTGACCCGATTGGGGGGCGATACGTTGGGGAGGCATATGGTTAATCGAGGTTGGTGAGTAGAGATACGAATGATGGGTCATCTGGATTGACTCGTTGGCTGAAAGCCCGCTCCTGTGGAGAATCGCCGCCACACCAATATACTAAGTCGAGGTGAAATTTACGGGCGAGTTGCTGGAGTAGATCGATCGATTCAGCATTCGGTGATACATTAGAATATTGACCGATCGCGATGACCTGAACTTTGCTATTTGGAGCTATTCCATATACTGAAAAGTCATCATTCAATTGAAATGAGTAACCATCAGCAATTGGCGATCGAGAACCATGATAAGTGATGCCTGTAGATTTGGCAGACACTTTTAGTATAGTAGCTAAATGAGAGAGGCTAATATTCGCAGCGATCGGGATTACTGGCTTCGTTCGGATGTGCATTTCTTTCCAGCCAACTCCATCAGAGGCATTTTCATGGATAAGTTTAATTTTGGCAATCTCGCTATCAACTTTGTCAGCAAATTTATTAGAAATTAGCTCAAATTGCCGCCAATCATCTTCAGCAATGGTTAGTTCATTACCTGAGAGCGATCGATCGCTCAAAGCTGGGATTACATCACAGATTGATGGGAGACTAAAGAGAATATTTTGGGGATTGACTTGTTCGATTCGATCGATCCACAAGATGAGATTTTTGGATTTTGTGTATTGAGCGCGAGTTTTTGGTCGAGCATTCATCACTTTCCAGTCAGCATTACTGAGATGGATAATGGTGTCTCGCTCAAATGATTCGGGCAAATCGGTAGATGAGATCTGAGTGACACCCATCGGTTCGCTGGTTCGATCGTCAATGAATGTGACTTCGATGTTTATACTAAATGATGTCATTATTATTGGAGTTGGGAGTTGGGAGTTGGGAGTTGGGAGTTGGGAGTTGGGATAACTATTTGTGGCAAAGGGAATTAGTCGTACATCAAATCGGCAACGCCCGATTATTCTTTGAATTCAGATTTTGGTGCGAAATGTGGGATGGTGCGTTACGCTTTGCTAGCACCCCATACGACTCTTCCTAATCCCGTGTCTGTACCGATCGTTTATCATCCTAACTATGTTACTCAATTGCCCGATGGACATAGATTTCCGATGTCCAAATTTCGATTGCTCCACGATCTATTATTAGCAGATGGAGTCACAACGTTCGATCGAGTCTTCACTCCAGAACTTCCGCCCACAGAGTGGCTAGAATTGGTACACGATCCGGCTTATATTCAGGCATACTATACCGGAACACTAGACCCCAAAGCACAGCGGCGAATTGGATTACCTTGGAGTCAGGAATTGGTCGAGCGAACGCGGATTGCTCTGGGTGGCTCGATTCTGACAGCTAAATTGGCGATCGAATATGGCATTGCTTGTAATACGGCGGGTGGAACTCATCATGCTTTTCCTAGCTATGGTTCGGGCTTTTGTATTTTCAACGATTTGGCGATCGCCGCCCGTGTATTACAGCAATTGAGATTGGTCAAAAAGATTTTGATTGTCGATCTTGATGTACATCAGGGTGATGGAACTGCGGCGATTTTTCAGACAGATGAGAGTGTATTTACATTTTCGATGCACTGTGAGGTAAATTTTCCGGGTACAAAGCAAATTAGCGATTTAGACGTTGGCTTACCCGTAGGGATGGAAGATGATGAGTATTTAAAAACCTTGGCAGAGCATCTACCAGATTTACTCGATCGAGTCCGACCAGATTTGGTATTATATGATGCTGGCGTAGATCCACATATATGCGATCTATTAGGTAAATTAGCTTTGACCGATAACGGGATCTTCGATCGCGATTTACAAGTCTTAAATACTTGTGCATCCCAAGGCTACCCCGTCGCCTGCGTCATTGGTGGTGGTTATGCAAAAGACATGCCCAGTCTAGTCTATCGTCATTCCCTCCTCCATCGTGCAGCAAGTAAAGCGATTCACACTCATAAATTGTGAGGGGTTGGAAGTTCGGGCTAGATACTAGTCCCCCCGTCCCCCCAGTCCCCTCAGTCCCCCAGTCCCCCAGTCCCCCCGTCCCCCCGTCCCCTAAAATGACCCATTCCAACGAAGATGCCACCCGCGTGCGGGTATTGAGTGAAGCCTTACCTTATATCCAAAAATTTGCTGGACGCACCGTGGTGGTCAAGTATGGTGGCGCAGCGATGAAAGATAGTGCCCTGAAGGAAGATGTGATTCGGGACTTGGTATTTATGTCTTGCGTGGGGATTCGCCCAGTATTAGTACATGGTGGCGGCCCTGAAATCAATAGCTGGCTGGAAAAAATCGGCATCGAGCCACAGTTTAAAGATGGTTTGAGAGTGACGGATGCTGCCACGATGGATGTGGTAGAAATGGTACTGGTAGGGCGAGTGAATAAGGAAATTGTCTCACTGATCGATCGGGCTGGTGGTTCGGCGGTCGGTTTGTGCGGTAAGGATGGTAATCTGATCGTGGCACGTCCCGACGGACGTGAAGGCATCGGCTTTGTGGGTGAAGTCAGCAGTGTGAATGTAAATATCCTCAATACCCTCGTCAAAAGTGGTTATATTCCAGTGGTATCTAGCGTTGCTGCTGATGAAAATGGACAGGCGTATAATATCAATGCCGATACGGTAGCTGGAGAAATCGCCGCAGCACTGGGAGCTGAGAAACTAATTCTCCTCACCGATACGCCTGGTTTATTACGGGATTTCAAAGATCCGAGTAGTCTCATCCGTCAGGTAGATATCCCAGGTGCGCGGGCATTGATTGAGGATGGTACTGTCAGTGGTGGGATGATTCCCAAACTTACCTGTTGCGTTCGCAGTCTGGCTCAGGGTGTAAAATCTGCCCACATCATCGACGGGCGACAACCCCACTCCCTATTGCTCGAAATTTTCACCGATACTGGTACTGGTTCGATGATTGTTTCTTCTTCCTACTAATAACGATCGTATTTCTCACATCAAAATTGATATTTGTCGATCGATTAAATTCACACGATCGCCGATTGATTTCTAACATTCTGGATATACTGGTGGGGTTGGGTGGGTTTTGTTTGAGATTTCTATAATTTATCGATATTTGATAGCATAAACCCACCCCTACAGTTCCATGAAAGATCGATCGAATTCTCACCATTCTAAAAATGTTAGTGAAATTGGGGACTGTAGGGGCGGGTTTATGGGATAACCTGTGCTAAACACAAACCATGTCCAAATCAAACCCGCCCTCCTCATAAATAACCTGTACATGTCATATCTCTCGCATCAAAATTGATATTTGTCGATCGAGAAGCGCGCCGAGGCGGTCGATATTCATGAGCTGTTAGTGGGGTTGGGTGGGTTTTGTTTAAGATTCCTATAATTTATCGATATTTGATAGCATAAACCCACCCTTACAGTTCCATGAAAGATCGATCGAATTCCCAGCATTCTAAAAATGTTAGTGAAACAAGGGACTGTAGGGGCGGGTTTATGGGATAACCTGTGCTAAATACAAACCATGTCCAAATCAAACCCGCCCTCCTCACAAATAACCTGTAACTGTCATATCTCCCGCGCGGGGATTCCGTAAATTTGTGAGACGCAAGAACCCCGACTTTTCCCAAAAAGTCGGGGTTCTGTTGTCGATCGATCTCCCGTTGCTCTTTTTGGAATGCTAAGTTTACTTGATTATTTGTCCTTTGGAGACTGCGATTGAGGGCGTTTTCATTTTGTTGAAAAGATTGATTGGATTTAGCTAGAGCGGATTGAGCTGTTCGATAGATCCCCCGTCGATCTTCTTGAAAAGATAAACTTTCCTGATGCTGAATCTTTTGACACATCAGTCGAGTGTATTCAATTTTTGCCTGAATTTCCAATCGCTCTTTCTCGCGAACCGAAACCTCTCCCTGTTGATGAACTGCTAATTGACGAGATTTTTCAGCATTGTTTTTACCGAGCAATCCATTGAGAATTCCAGCCCCAGCGATCGCAAGGCTACCCCCAGCATTCGCTAAAAAACTACCCGCAGCAGCAAATAAAGGTAACATAATTTTTGTGGATTAATAATCAGAGACATTTGAGATATAAGACTAGAAGATCTAAATTATTAGAATTATTAATTCTTCAGTTGAGGGCGGGCACAAGACCACGCCCCTACAGATTAATTGTGTGAGGGGTGATTTAGAGGTTATGATTTGAGATTTTCCGCAGCTTTGGCATGATAATAATCAGCATCTGCTTGTCTGCTCGCAGCCATACTTAGAGAGCCATCACTCGCCCAACTTTTCGCGCTATCTTCCCAATGTTTTGCCCAACCTTCATTATTAGCTGCGGCTGCATAATCCGGCGATGCACCAGAGCGTGGCGCAACCGTAAGACTATTTTCGCCGATATTGCCGCTCGAATCAGCATAAAAATGACTCATCGATAGATTAGACTCAAAGCTGGGTAATTCGAGTTGACTATGATGATAAATATCGAGACTAGAATTTAGATCTACACCAGATAAACCGTGCAAGTGAGGATCGGATCCTTGGACAAGTGCGTCTACCGTACTAGCATAATTTAATCCATCTGTCCCAGAGTGGTGAATATCGACCAATTGACCGTTATCATAACTAAAATCAGTGGTAGATAAACCATCCGACACCGAACAATTCCATCCACCATGTTCGATGCTACCATGTTCGATGAGATCGGCAGTAAATTGATGCTGGGAAATATCCAAAGGATCCAAGGAGTGCATAACGTTAGCTCCAAATTTAGCATAACTAGTCTTATTTCATGATACCCTTATCGCCATAATGAATTACAACCTCTCTATCGATCGGCACTTTTGCGTTAGGCTATTTGTCATAGACTATTTTAGGTTCCAATTCACATTAAATCGATCGCACATCGATTTTTGAGATAGGATTTTTATTTCAATCTAAAATCCAAAACTTGCAATGAGCGAAGCTGAATTATCCAAAATCCACATGACAGAATATCAAGCTGGAAAATCTGCCTTCGAGCGAGGGGAATATCGCTTGGCGGTAAGTTATCTGTTGGTGGCTGTTACTCAAGTGCAGACAAATACTCGCCTTGGCGGTGAGGTGCAGGTTTGGCTGGTGACAGCATTGGAAGCAAACGGACAAATTGCGGAAGCTACGGCTCTATGTCAGAAATTATTGAGCCATCCCAGTTTGGAGACTCGTCAAGCTACCAAACGGTTGTTGTACATCATGCAGGCTCCGGCTTTACTTCGGCGGGATGAATGGATGACCAAAATTCCCGATTTGACTCATTTGGAAGATCGCGAAGGTAATGCTGGTATCAATTATCAGCCTAAACCATTACCAAAACCCAAAGTGAAATCGATCGAAGAAAGATATGCACCTGTAGATCTGAGTCAGGTAGAGACTAAGGATAATAATTTTACATCGATCGCACTCATTTTGACGATCGTCACTTTATTCGGCTTATGGTTTGCAGCGGGATGAGGGATGAGGGGTCAGGGGTCATACTAGTACAGCTTTAGGCGGACTTTGTATCACTAGCCCCGATTTTAATCGGTGGCTATCCCGCTATCCCGCCACAAAAAAACCACCTACGACGATCGATAGGTGGCAAACTATTCAAATAAGTCGAAATCTAAGCGTCTTTCTTTTTCTGACCGAATACTTCTGATTTTAGATCGTCGAGACCTTCGGTTAATTCTTTCCGAGTCGAAGCTTGGAGGAGATAACGGTATACAAAGTAGCCAGTATATCCGAGACCTACCAATTCAAAAGCAGGTGCGAGCAGGGGAATTTCATTCACAGCAGAGAGAATGGCGAGTGTCACTTTCGCGCCAACAATGATGCCCAAAATTAGCGCGAGGTTGTTGATGACAGTTTTGTTGCTACCATAAATTTGACTTGCATAAGCAGGTAGTTCGCCGAGAATATCAAAGACTTGTTTGACTGATTCTGGTAATGCTAAATCGGGAGAAACCTTACTCAGAGAAGAGTTTCCAGCGTTCATGCCCAATGGATTGGCAGGAATATCAATGGTGGTGGTTTCGACGACTGGAGTAGCTTCTGGTGTATCGCTCATAGTTTATTAATCCTTGTGTTCGAGATGGATGGGTTCAGCAAATTTCAGATGCTGCGAACAGTATCTATACAAACGCTCTTGTCGATTTTGTCAGTTGGGGCTGAAGGATTGTAGCGCGAAACCCCTACCGAGGTCGAGCTAATTTCGCCAAAATATACTTACTAGCCTTACTATCAAAGGCGATCGAGTGCCCACATGAATCAATTATAAGCGACGAGTAGCAATTCCAAATTCACGAATTTTCGAGAGATGCTGTATTACTAGCCCTCACCCCAATACACTTCGGTTAAAGGAATGTTTGCTTGAATTTTAGTACAGCTTTAGGCGGACTTTGCATCATTAGCCCTACTCGCGGAGCGTATCCGTTAGGATGGTTTTAATCGGTGGCTCAATTGAGATCGTGAGAACTATCATTGAGAATAACGACTTGTTCGATCGATCTGTCTACTACCAACCGTTCCGCTACACCACCAGGATGGATACCATACACCGCGCTACCATTACTGTAGACGATCGATCCATCCGCACCCACATCAAAAGCTAATACCCCACAAGCGATCGTTTCTGGCTCCTGATGGGGAAGTTGTTCTACCAATTGCCACGAGCGGGGAATCAATGCAGGGGAATCAGGATCGCCAAAATTGCGATTGCGCTCTACTTCTGCACCCACATCAACCAACCTACCCAAGAATAACATCTGTCCCAATCCGCGCTGGGGCGGTTGGTGTGGCATGAGTAAAGCTTTGCCCGTATAGCGACGAGTGAAAAAATTCAACCACTCAAATATCGCCGCCAACAACCGTAATGGCATCAATAACACTTCCTTGAGCGTCTGCCCAAACCGCACTCGCTGGCGCATGGGCAGGTAGGGACGACGAATATAGTATAAAGTGCCATCCGCAGTCATTTGGGGGGCTAGTAGGTCATATTGGGGGTCGCTGACGAGAGTATTTACTTCATGGGTATCGAAGTCTAATTGTTCGATGGTGGAATGGCGATGCTCGATGACATAGCCAGCATTGTCTCGACTGACTCCAGCCGACTGAAACACGATCGCTTTGCGGGAGCCAGGAATCCATTTGGGCGCGAGATCGATCGCATCACCCTCAGTTACTTCACCCAAATGTACGGCATCTACAGGCATAGTCGCAATATTTGCCGTGCCATCTTTGCGGATGACAGCACAGGCGATGAGCTGATGTTGCTGATGAAAGTCCACATGTTCGACTTTGAAATCGGCACTGTGAAATAGTCTTTTTTCTTTGGTTTTGTCGCGATTCTCCACCGGAGAGGCTCCGCCAACGGGTAAACTGCGATTCTCCACAGGAGATTGCTCTCCGCCAACGGGTAAACTGAGTGTAAATATCCCGCCAATTTCTCCAGCTTCGAGCGTATATAGCAGCCTATCCTCACTAGTCGGACAGATTCCTCTAATCGCAACGGGCAAAACCTGTCGATTTTGCTGGCTACTATCTTCAGATCCCCCGCCTGAGAGCAAATTCCCGATCGGATTTTTTTGCTTCCAGCCATTCCGTTTGTGCATCTGCAATACTCGCTCCCTCGCCGCCTGTCCAAATTCACTGGTGACGGCTAGGACACTTGCCCGACCCAATTTGAGGTACAATTTACCTCCAGATAAGTATGCAAAATTAAAACTCATACGACGGGCTTTGGCTAATGGGTAGAGCAGAAAATACAAACAGAACAGCTACTATACTGTTCCCCACTCATAGGTGTGAGTTCTCATTTGAGCAATAATTTTGTTGTAGGGGTGAGGGATGAGGGGTCAGGGATGAGGGCGAGGGGTCTGTAGGGGCGGGTGTTTTGTCGTTGTCTTGACGCACACAACCTGGAGGAAACCTCTAGGCGGAAGTGTGCCGGGGGAAGCTTCCCCCGGACACCTTCCTTGTCGATGCGTCGCTTTTTTATGCGGGGGGAACCCACTCGCCGTAAAAACGCCGCTTTATGAAATCAATAACGCTTCCACTAGAGATTCGTTCAAACAAAGCCCTCCCCACTAGCGATGTAGGGGGTGAATCCCAATCTTTAAATCCAAAATCCGATCACTTTTTCTCCGCCCAATCACGACCGAGTTCGATCGTCACTTCCGAATAAAGATTACCCGAATTTTCTACTACAACTTCGCCAAATCCCAGTAATTTCACCAATCCTTGAGCGACTTCAGGATTACCCTTCTGAGCGACAAATTTAGTAATCTCCAAATTCGCCTTGACTTTGGGAGGGGGATCGAGGCGGACATTGCGATAACCAGCTTTATTCAATCGTTTGATTAACCTAGCCGTGGCATCGGGGAAATAACTAGTATCCTGAATGGTAATGCGGAGATTTTCTACTTTAGTTGGTTCTAATGAAACGGTACCGCGATCGAAATAACGCGCCATCATATTCTGAATTTCCCCCTGATTGGGCAGCCAGTAACTAGTCCCATGTTTGCCGTCACCATTAAAGCCACCTGGCATCATCACCATCTGCATTTTGGACTTACCATTCTTCATGTAGAAGCCACCCAGGGCAAATAATTCTTCAACAGTAAGATTTGTATCGACATGACTTTTAACGACTGAAAACAGGTGAGGAATTTGGGCTACTGTTGCTGGGTTGAGAGCTTTTTCCATCAAGGATTTCATCACCATTTGTTGGCGTTGCATCCGACCGATATCACCATTGGCATCATTACGAAACCGCAAAAGACCGAGTAACTTAGTTCCGTCTAAGTGTTGCCTACCTGCTTTGAGATTGACATAGAAATGTTGAGAGTCATCTTGGTATTTAATATCTTTGGGAACTGTGATATCTACCCCACCCAAAGCATCTACAAGTTTCACGACTCCCAGATTATTGACCCGAATATATCGATCGATCGACACTCCCCCCAGCAATTGACTTACCGCTTGAGCTGCTGCGGCTGGGCCACTTTGCTGATCGACAGCATTGATTTTTTCTACCCCAAATCCAGGGCGTTCGATCCTCGTATCGCGAGGAATCCCAACTACAACCGTTCTTTGGGTTTGGGGGTCGAATCGGAGCAACATGATCGTATCCGACAACCCATCTAATGAGTCAACCTCACTATTGTAACCAACTTTTTTCCGTTCTCCCCCATTGCTTTGCTTGACATCCGAGAGATTGGTTTTAATCCCCAACAGTAAAATATTAACTGGCTTGGAAACCTCTGGGATCAATCCAGCTTTGGAAAATGGATCTTTATTCCGACCAAAAAATGCTTTATCTGCGGCCGAAAGGATTGTTTTCTGAATTGGTGTCCCAGTCAGAGAGACCGCCAAATATGCCCCACCCGCAGCCGAAAGTCCACCAATAGCTATCAGTCCCAACCAGATCCAGTTTGGCATTTTGCGCCGCTTTCTTGCTGACTGACGACGAACCATTTGAGGATTAGGTTTCGGTGCAGAGTTGCGGCGTTGCGGAGTTGTTTTTTTAGCGTCCACTAATTTACTCACATTTGAACGGGGATTGAGGCTGAAATCGTCGCTGAAATAGTTGGCTGTTATCGATCGTTGAGATTGTCGCTGCTGGGGAGAAGTGTGTTTTCAGCTAGATAGCTAAATCCAGGTAATCTCACAGATTTATTTTGCCACATTAGCACCATTAGCCATAGGCTCGATACAAAGTAACCAGAGGTAGCCAGTCCATTGATAAATAATAACCTGAGTGCGATCGATGTGGATGTGCCCGATAGATCTGCGCCGACATTACAACTTAGATAGATCGTAAGCCAAATGAAAGCGAGCATCACTGACAATCTACATACGGCTAACTGCTTTTTATCCCGTTGACGACGATAAATCGCCCACAGTGAGGGTATCAAACCAATGACGGGAATTAGATAGAAGAATGTTTCCAATCGATGGCTAGCATCCATATCTCGCGGAAGAACCGGATCTCGTTCCAAAATCTGGCAATCTGATTGTAGGCTGTTCTCTTCCCAATGCATAAGTTTTTTTGGATGTATACCTTAAAATCCCCATTTTTTGACGATTTAGAACAGGTGGGAGTTGGGAGTTGGGAGGGTAGGAGGGTAGGAGGGTAGGAGGGTAGGAGGGTAGGAGGGTAGGAGGGTAAAAGTTTGACATACTCCAGTCTCCCAGTCCCCCCGTCCCCTACTTCCCCACCGTCCACCAAGCCAGTGCATAGGCTTGCTCCGGGAGATTGACAGCTTTGCGGAAGTAGACGCGGATTTTATACTTGCCGGGGTCGCGGATTTGATGGAAAATGTGTTGAACGCTGTCTACAGAACTGATTGACGACCATACGCTCCGATCGATATCATTATCTTTGGCGTGCATGAGATACAGTTCGAGCTGATTGAGTCCTCGATCGCGAAATTGCTTGCCGAGACTGTATTCTCGATCTGAGTCAGCATCTCCCAATTCTACCAATCGATCCCAAGCTAATGTCGCTGAAAACCAACTGTCTCTGGCTAGGGGTCGATCGATGATATAGTCTCGATATGCTCCAAAATTTACAGATGTGTAATCCCAACCAATATTCCCAACGGGATAAGCTGAATCTTGTTGTCCAGTGCTAAACTGTTGGAGAGCGCGGACTGCATGTAATTGACCCGCACCCAACTGATAGTCTAGGGGAATCTGTCGATCGCGATAAGCCTCTGAGTCCAACCAGTCACGATTGTTTTTTGCTAACATAGTGCGGGTCATTCCCAGTCGCAACCCATCACCTGTATCCTGGATTTTGTCAGCAGAATTGAGTAACACTGCCTTCATCACTTCATGACGGCGAGCGTCAAGAGTCCACAGCGGGCGGATTTCGTCGGTCAAATCTTTTTTGGTGCGTAATTGTCGATCGCCAAACTCTTGTAATAACGCGATCGTCCCAGTTACATGAGGGGCGGCAAAACTAGTCCCATTAGCCGCAATTGCTTTACCCGCTAAATTATACAGCCGCAGAGCTGCACCGGGCGCGACGATGGAGATCGATCGCCGATTGCCGACATTTACTTCTGTATCTTCGATGATTTTGGCAGTGCCGATCGGTTTTTCACTCAAATTAGAAAAATCTAACTTGCGATAGACTCCTTCCCGGAGATTGGAATAAGCCACATTAATCCCATTATAGTTATCAGTAGGAATTGAAATTCCCCCCTTCCCCTGATTTCCGGCGACTACATATGAGATATTATGCCTCCTTGCCGACCAATCCAAGCACATGGTAAATAGCGCGTTCCCATCCAATTTAGCATTCGGGCGCGGATCTCGTTCCAATGGTTCGCCAAAACTCAGATTGATAGCGCGAATATCACCACCATTTTGAATGGCGACATGCTGAATGGAGAGACATTCATCCGCCTGTGGTGTGATTTTGGGATTCCCAATTGCTGAGGCATAAAGTCTGGCATCAGGGGACACTCCTGGATAGGCTTTGTCTTGGCTCACCATCACCGATGCTACCATCGTCGCGTGCTGCTCGATATTGAGATTGGGTTTAGAATTGCCGTTTCGATAAAAAAGCTGTTCGACCCTAAACTTGGGATTTTGAGCGGCTTTATCCCAACCAAACTGGACTGGGCGACCGATTTCGACTTGACCGATCGCAATCTTTTTACCCGTTAAATTATAAGGGGGAAGATGGAGTTTAATTGCATCAATTCCTGCTTCGCCAACAGAATCACCGACTGGTAATGCCCAACTCGGAATGACGATGCCAGCCATCGTCATTCCGATGATAATCCGTGCCCAACGATTACTCATAAACCAGTGTTTGCTGCATAGCTAAATTGCCTCTATTTTAATCACCTATGTCAAATGCCAGTATTCGCCCAATTTCGATCGAGTCGATCGATCGCATCATCACTCTCGATCGGTTATGCTTCGGAGGTTTGTGGTCGGAAAAAAGTTATCAACGCGAATTAACTAACGAGAACAGTCATTTCCTCGCTGTAACCGCCGATAAAAACCTAGAGACTACCACGGAGGGTATTATCGGTTTTGGCTGCTTCTGGTCGATTCTAGACGAGGCTCACATCACATTATTGGGGATTCATCCCGACTATCAGGGACAAGGATTGGGACAGCTACTATTGAGATCTATGCTCGATCGAGCCAGAGCGATTGAGATGGCTCGTGCTACCCTAGAAGTCCGCCCTTCCAATCAGGGGGCAATCCACATCTACGAAAAGCACGGTTTTCAAACTGTCGGTCGGCGCAAGAAGTACTATCAAGATAATGGCGAAGATGGCATCATCATGTGGCGTGGCGGTTTGCAGCATCCCTATTTTCCCCATGATAAAATTAGTCAGCCCATTACTCGCAATTCAGGGTAGGGGTAATTCATGAATTACCCCTACCCTGAATTGCGAGGATCGAATGATTTGTCTGGTTCGATCGTTAGATCCCCTACCCCCTGTCTTGAAAAGGTGCTCTACTTGGGGAAACCCCAAGACCGCACTTTTCGCTATCCCCTATCAGACATGGGCTTGTAATACGCCTGGGCTGGTTTGAATTGGGACGGTAGTCAAACTATCGAGAGTAGCACAAAACTTCAGATCGGGATGACCGTCGAGCCGTAGTAAACGTTGTCCGTGACTGGCGAGGTGAAACAATTCGAGGAGATTATCTTGCCATTGACGATAGAGAGCGATCGATGCGACTAGTTCGTCATTGCCCGCTAATTCTACCAAAGGTAGGCCCAATTTAGTTACGATACTATCGCCGATCGCCCCCGCACAAACGGTATCCTCTAGAGAGTAAGTACCTTCCCATCCAGAACCAACCATCCAGACTGTCTCTGGCTGCTGGGAGAGCACATAATCAACGATCGCCGCCCGATTAATCATTGCGGCGGCGAGGACGATTTTGGCAGATTGTACGCGCTGCAAGGTACGAGTACCATTAGTCGTACTAATAAACAACCGCTTCCCTTTTACAGTCGCTGGAGTGCAGTCTAAGGGCGAATTGCCCAAATCGCATCCCTCTACTTTTGCCCCACCACGCTCGCCAGCACGCAACCGGAGATTTGGATTCCATTTTTCGCTCGTTTGCATTAGCGCATCCATATCGCTAAATACTTGTACTGCTTCGGCTCCAGAATTTAGTGCTGCTGCCATTGTCGATGTAGCGCGGAGCACGTCTATCGCGATCGCACATACAGGCAATTCATTTGTGGGAGTACGTTCGGGGGTATGGTAGGTATATAGTTTCACAGTTATCGATCGAATTAGGACTAAATTAGTAGTTGGACGGTCTCATCGCCACAAAGCCAATCTTAATCTGATTCGCCCCTCAAAATTTTATCATTCGATCGAATCGCTCTGGTTAGAAATGACCCTCAAATAACTTGCGTAGGTTGGGTTGAGCCTCGTTGGCGCAGCCTTTCGCCTCGAAATAACCCAACACTCTAGGATGTTGGTGTGTTGGGATGTTGGTGTGTTGGGATGTTGGTGTGTTGGGATGTTGGTGTGTTGGGATGTTGATGTGTTGGGATGTTGATGTGTTGGGATGTTGGTGTGTTGGGATGTTGATGTGTTGGGATGTTGATGTGTTGGGATGTTGGGTTTCGTTATCACTCAACCCAACCTACGATTTTTCTATTCACTATCTTTGAGCCGATAAATTCGATGACCTCTGACTTCTACCCGACAATTCTCTAATCTTTGATTCCATCCATTTTGATTGCCGATGGTTTGTGTTTCCAGAAACAATCCTGCTTTTTCTTCAGCTTTTGTTAGTCTAGAAAACTTAGCCCACAACGGATGATTCTCACTGAGAAAAGTTTCTTTACGGTGTAAGATTGGCAAATTTTCTTGGTGTGAATAGTCACGAAATTTAACATCTAAATCTCGCAAATCTACTAACATCGCCCATTCTAGTGGTGGATGAGCGATCGTGTCAAATCCTGGATAGTAGAGATAAGAGATACAAGGCTTGTCTGTATGAAATTTGATAATGTTTGCATCTTCAGTACCCCCAATATTTCGACTGGCACAACCTTCATAGAGCCGAAGTTTTGGGTCTAGTTCTGTTAATGCAGAAATGTGGACATACAAAGCATTTGGTAATAGTTTTCCGATCTTACTTTGCTTACAAGTTTGTTTGATTACACCTGGCTCGCCAATCTTAAATAATAAATTGTCAGCAACCTCACAGGCTTCATCATAACTACCAAAGAATGCCTTAATATCTGCTCTAATCGCCGGAGACATCCGCTTCAAACTCCTTCTCTGTCCGAACTTTGCCAAGCCTAAATAAACTTGTAAGTCCAACGATCGCTGATAACCGATCGCATCCCATTCCGTCTCATCTGTAGCAGTTAAAATAATCTGAAATGCTCGTTTCAAACTGCCAAATTCTTCAATTAACTCTGTCTCTGCGGTTAGTTCTCCTTTAGTTGGCAATCTGCCCCGTTGACTGACAAATGCCATTAGCGGCGCGAGTTGAATCTGATAATCTTCAAAGCGTTTGCTCTCAATCTGAATTCGCGGCGTACTCATTCGCCCATACAGTCGAACAGCACGAAAAGTCTCTGCCTGACATTCATCTCGAAATACGAAAAAAACTCCCAACCCGATCGGTACTGCATCTACAGTGAGAACTCGATCGATATATTCCTTTAATTCTGCCTGTTGATAATATTTCTGGAATGTATTTCGCCTCGTCAACACACCATCACTATAAGCCAACATCCCCCGCAATTCATTTACCAATATTTGGGCGGCGACAATCAATACTTGCCCCGTCAATTCCCACGCTTGAACTAATGCCCGATCGCGTTCTTCGAGATTCTCAATTACATTAATGATATAGCTCATATTGACTATATCCGCCGTTGCTAGCTCCACATCGGGAAAATAATATGGATCCCAACCCACACATTGATAACCCTCCGACTGCAAGCGGCGTACATCTCCTCCCACCCCACAACCATAGTCAAAAATTGTCGTTTCGGGAGTAATAATACCCAACTCAATTCCCAAGCGCACCGGGCGAGACAAATCTGCTCGCGTCATGGCGGCTCGATGTCTTTCCACTTCGATACCGATCGGTAGTTGGGACATAGCAACGTAAGGCTGGGATAATGAATTAATAACTGGGTTCGATCGCGATCGGCAACTACCCTTAACAATTCGATACTCAACAGATCGGACTAGTCATAAGGGACAGTATGCTTTAAGATAGATGAGCATAGTCCAATCTTAAACCCCAAATCGTCACCGATTACCTGCCACATCAGCAGGGTATAGACATACTCGACCTCTACTGAGAGCATCGATATCAGTCCAAACATCTGACGAACCCTAATTTTTCGCCCTTACGTCTCAAGTTACCATCATCCAATTCAGTTATGTATTTATTTAGTTGGCATCGATTTAGACTCTAGCAATTCAGAATACCCCGTTGGGGGTAATAGTCGATCGATGTCTACTCACTTCCAGCCACTAAGTTAATTTACTACTTTAATCGCATTACCGATCGTCAGTTACTTAGACTGAGATTCGTAATACCCAAGCTAGAAGCGAGCAAGAGCCGATCTGGAGCTGCTGCACTAAAATATTCAATCCTATCTATCATGCCAAATCAGACATCCGTCGGCGAAACATCTCCCTCAGAAAATCGAGATATCCAAAACCTCGAACACATGATGGATTCCAACATCCTGGGCGACACGAATATTAACAACTCCAAAGTCTTGATTACGCCCAAAGAACTCAAAGAAAAGCTACCCCTCTCACCCGAATTAGAGCAACGGATTTTCAACGATCGACAACAAATCCAGCAGATCCTCAACTTCCAGGATACCCGCAAATTCATCGTCGTCGGGCCATGTTCCATTCATGATGTCGATGCAGCAATCGAGTATGCTCACAAACTCAAAGATTTAGCCGATCGAGTGCAGGACAAATTCTTGCTCATCATGCGTGTATACTTCGAGAAGCCTCGCACCACAGTGGGCTGGAAGGGGCTAATTAACGATCCAGATATGGATGAGTCATTTGACATCGCCAAGGGCTTGCATATCGCCCGCCAGCTCCTCCTGAACATCACCGAAATCGGTTTGCCAACAGCTACAGAAGCTCTCGATCCGATTATCCCACAATACTTGGACGAATTGATCTCCTGGGCCGCGATCGGTGCCAGAACTACCGAATCCCAAACCCACCGCGAAATGGCGAGTGGTTTATCCATGCCAGTGGGTTTCAAAAATGGCACGGATGGCAGTGTCAAAGTAGCCCTGAATGCCCTCCAATCAGCCAGACAACCCCACAATTTCCTGGGGATCGACAAACACGGGCAAGTAAGTGTTTTTCAAACGCGAGGGAATAGTTATGGGCACATCATCCTCCGAGGTGGAGAAGGTAAACCCAACTACGATCCTATCAGCATCCAAACTGCTGAAGCCGAATTGAAAAAAGCCAACTTACCACCAGGTATCGTCGTCGATTGCAGTCACGGCAATTCTAACAAAGATTATCGCTTACAACCGATCGTCCTAGAGAGCATCATCCAACAAATTGTCAATGGCAATAGTTCGATCGTCGGCATGATGTTAGAATCCAATCTAAACGAAGGTGGTCAATCTATTCCTGAAGATCTCACTCAACTAAAATATGGTGTTTCTGTCACTGATAAATGTATCAATTGGGCAGAAACAGAACGAGTTATTTTAGCCGCCTACGATCGACTTTAATTAGATCGAATCGCTGCCCAAATCGTAGGGTGTGTTAGAGGGTGTTTGAAAAGTATAAGATCGCACTCGTAAACCTTAGATAATCCCCCCTTACCCCCCTTAAAAAGCTATCCATTACCCACAGATATTACATGCGTTGTGGGTAGCGGGTTCGACTGGTATGTCCTTTTCATGAAAAGGACATACCCTAAATTTCAGGTGCATTTCATACCTGAATGCAGCAACGCCTAAATTTCATCATTTCGCTCCTCCAATCTCATTAACCGTTGATTTATCCGGCGAGTTTTGCGTGCATTATCCTCTGTCTTTTGTTCGTTTACCGTCAAATCGATGTTGATATCATTAACTTGTTGAGATAAATGAGCCAATGAATTATCGATAGTATCAACTCGCTGATTCAAAGAAGCAAAACCAGTGGTCATGATTTGCAGCAATAGATTATGTTTATCTTCAATATTCTGCTGCATCGCAGTCATATTCTGCTGCATCGCAGTCATTCCTTGAGTAACTTGAGTGAGTTGGCTTTCAAGGCGATCGAAACGTTCTTCTGACATTGTGTTATCCTAGTGGGTATTATTGGTCTGAATTTTTTGAAGAGTCCGCTTGACTGCTATCAAGCGGACTCTTCCATTTTAACTTGATTTTTGGGAAAGTTTATTTATTACCTCAGTTCGACAAGGCTTTGCCTAAGATTGAGATATGTCGCGACACGAATGCGGCATTAAATATCCGGCATAAAGGGCTGAATATTCTAGGAGTTGAGTGGAATAGAAAGCGTGGCGGGTCACCCGCCCAGCACGGTACCTCTGGGCAAGAGGAATCCGCCGAGTAAGCTCCCTTTCGGCACAAGGCAGACGCTACGCGAACGGGAAGGCTTCTGCCTTAGCAGAGGCTTCTGCGCAGGCAGAGGCTTCGCCAACGCGAACGCCAACGCCAACGGAAAAAGCCTGGGGAGAAGACCACCGCTGTCGATGAGAAGCAATTTGATTCGGTAAGTGGACTTCGATGAGCCAGGAACAAGAATCCCCACGCTCATCTGAGCTGGGGAGTATGTCAAACCCATTTGCTACTATGTGTGGTTAGGTGCATGAGTCTGGGTACAATAGTCGAAGCTGGAGTTTCTGGTGCCATTGAGTCTAGACAACTCCAACTAATGACTTATCTAAAGTTGGCACTTTAGCTAGACAGGATTGTTATTACCCATTTCCCATGATGAATATCCAAACGATCGTAGAACAGGCATTAGATGATGGCTACCTTACTCCAGCAATGGAGGCAGAGGTAGGGCGCATTTGTGATAGTGCAGCAGAACTATCAGTAGAAGAGTATATGGGACTCGATCGACTGATGGGTGCATTGCTAACCGGAGAAGTAGTAACTGTTCCGCGCAAACAATTTATCAATGTCATGGAAGAATTGGTACTAGGTGAAGCTATCTCCCAGATTACTACCTTTGAGATCGCCAATAGTACTCAATTAGATGTGGGTGATATTGCTGCTTATGCCCTCAATCGTCTTCCCCCACTCTACGCTACGACAGAAGAAGGTGCGACTTATCAAAGAGATCGAGCACAAACAGAACTCCAGCATTTAATCGCCCAACAGGTTAAAGCGGCGATCGTCCATAATCTCAATCGTCCCGAATTTTTCCCCTCACGTCAAGCGATTTCCAAGCCTAGTGGCGAAGAAGTCGTCAAACAAGTCAGTACTCTGCTAGAGACTTATGCTCCACAATTTGAATCCCAACATAATCTCGCTGGAGTCAACAATTAGGGGCTATCGACAAAGTTGATGAAGTGCCCCAATTGTAAATCTATCGAGATTCGGAAGCATGGATTTTATCGGGGCAAACAACGATATCAATGTAAAATTTGTAACCGTCAATTTGTAGATAACCCTAGTGTTTATCTTGCGCCAGAAGCTAGTACTGGGGTAGATGAACGAATCGACAGGTATATTCGATCGATCTCTACCCCATCTACAGATCTACTCCTCGACTTACAACGAGCCACGGCTGACTATCCCCTTGCCAAAATGCAGCCGACACTCGCACAGGTAGAGTTCATCACTCTGTCGATCCAATCTACGGGGGCTAGTCGAGTCCTGGAAGCGGGTATTTTTAGCGGTTACTCTACTTTGGCGATCGCTCTGGCAATGCCCGCTCACGGGCGGGTAATTAGCTGTGGTGTCGCTGGCGCACATTTGGAAGTAGCTCGCGCCCACTGGGAGCAGGCTGGAGTATCTGCTCGGATTGACTTACAAATTGGCAGCGGGTTAGAGGCGATCGATCGACTACTCGCTGTAGATCCTGTCGAAACTTTCGATCTGATTACGATCGGCGCGCTCAAACATCAATATCCTCTATACTACCGCCGCGCGATCGAGTTATTGCGCCCTAATGGGTTATTAATCGCTACAGATGTCCTTTGGCAAGGGCGAGTGCTCAATCCTGACGGCTATGATGATGAATTCACTCGTGGGATAGAGTGTTTCAATCGCGAACTAGCCGCAGATCCACGAGTTCGCGTGACAGTCTTACCGATCGGCGATGGCATCTCGATCGCACTTAAATTGTAGGGTTTAGGGGTCTGTAGGGGCGGGTTTATGAATCTAATGACGATTTTACCAGAGATTCATTCAAACCCGCCCTCCTCACTAGAGAAGTTGGGAGTTGGGCGTTGGGAGAATAGGAGATAGCTGTTTGTTGCAAAAACAATGAGTCATACCTCAATTCAACAATACCCAACAACAAGGAATCCGACTTCTTGTAGAAGTCGGATTCCTTATTTTAATTGCATTTGGTGGCGGAGACTGGATTTGAACCAGCGACCTTCGGGTTATGAGCCCGACGAGCTACCAGGCTGCTCTACTCCGCGTCGGTTATTTCCCTCAGCTCATTTAATATAACACGACTTATCAATTTAGCGCAAGTACTGTGGGGAATTATTTTTTTGGGTAGGCGGGGGAGAGGGGGACTGGGGGACTGGGAGACGGGGGGACTGGGAGACGGGGGGACTAAATAATTCAACGCCTATTATTTAATCCCAAATCCCAAATCCCAAATCCCAAATCCCAAATCCCAAATCCCAAATCCCAAATCCCAAATCCCTAAACCATTGCCAACTCGCCAGTGACTTCTAAGCGAGTATAGGTACCAATCGAGACAAATCGATCGGTCAAAATCTCGGAGACAGCGGGAGTAATCCAGCCCATCTGTTGGAGCAGATAGATTGCGACAGCATATTTAGCCCGTTTGGAGCCATCCATAGCTTTGATTGTCAAACCCATCCCCTCGCCAACTTTACCCAAACACTGAATCCCTTCGGCTCCAGCCTTACTGACGATTTCTCCTTCAGTGAGTTGCATCAGTTGGGTATCAAATTTATTCGTTCCCGCGATCGATTCGGGATGACGGATCATCGCCCGCACGATGCGTTCTAGATCTAGACTTTCTCCAGAAGCGAGGTGGGCATAAAGGGTGGCCATTTGGGAAATAGGCATTAGATATACAGGCGCACCACAGTCATCATGGACACCAATAAACTCATCTGGCGGCATTTTCAGGATTTCGGAAAATTTGGTCAGAATTAGTTTTTGGAGGGGATGGTTTCGCTCTAGATAGTTGTGAATCGGCCAACCGTGGGCGCGACAGACAGCCAACATCCCCGCATGTTTGCCAGAACAGTTGTGTTCGAGGGGGCTGGTTTTGCCGTCTGGAATCGGACATTGAAGTGATTCAGTTTCGACATCAGCTTGCCAGAGGATATTAAATACCTGGCGAGTATGGAAGATTTCTGCGGCGTGGGAACTACACATTATCGCCAAATCTCGATCGGTCAGTTGGAAGCGTTCGAGGACTCCACCCCCAGTTACAGCAAGGGCTTGGAAGGGCTTCAGAGCCGATCGAATGAAGGTTGGATGCTCGGCATCCCCAGCCACAGAAAGGACGCGCCCACGGCTATCGCAGACGGTAGCATGAACTTGATGAACGGATTCCACAATCCCTTCCCGTAGTAAGTGAACGGTAATTGTCGGTGCTTTGGTACGTTTTGCCATGTGTTGGGAGTTGGGGGTTGGGAGTGAGGGGAGGGGGG
>JANOPX010000284.1:0-1674 GCA_031422115.1 Chamaesiphon sp. VAR_4_metabat_408
AAAGGGGGCTTCCGGCTCCCTCCCCTTTCCAAGGGGAGGGCTGGGGTGGGGTAAAGATCTACGCAACAAATCAAGTAGAGTTGGAATGGGCTAAAAATCTACAGTGTCGGAAGTTCCTTTGAGCTTTCCAAGACTCGATCAATCAGTCCATATTCTTTTGCTTCATGCGCTGTCATATAGAACATGCGTTCGCTGTCTTGCTCGATTTTTTCGCGAGATTGACCCGTCGTTTGGGAAAAGACATCAATGATGTCTGTCTTTTTCGACAAGATTTGAGCAGCACTGATGATGATGTCCGAGGCTTGTCCTCTGGTGCCAGCACGGGCAGGCATCAAGCCGATATTGGCATGAGGCAGACTTGCCCGTTTGCCAGGACTACCAGCAGCTAGCAGCAGTGTGGCGATCCCCATTGCTTGACCTAGACAGATCGTATATACCTCAGACTTAATGTGCTTGATCGTGTCATAGATTGCCAATCCAGCCATCACCGACATCATCCCCGCATCCATATTCGCCATCCCCGCCGCGACAGGATCGCCGAGGGAGTTGATATACAGATAAATCGGTTTGGTATTATCGACTGACTCCAGATACAGCAACGATGACACCATACTATTTGCCAATCCATCAGTAATCGGTCGATCGAGAAAGATGATCCGATCCTGACTCATGCGAGTATAGATATTTACCCACTGCCAAGAAGAACTTCCAGGAATGTTGTAGGGTACTTTTAAGATTCGATCGATAGACATGAGGATAGAGGATAGGGAATAGGAAATTGTAGGTTGGGTAGAGCGATAGCGTAAGCGCAAAGCGCAGGCGTTTCCAACACGCAGCGTCTCTGAAAGAGACAACCCAATATTTCTAGATCGTTGGGTTTCATTCTTCAACCCAACCTACGCAGGTTATTTAATTCACAATCCTAAGTCCCTTTAAACTAAGGCAGGAATCGCGGTTGGTAAGTCCTTCGCACTATTGAGAACGACATCGATGATGCCGTATTCTTTGGCTTCGGTGGGAGTCATATACAACATTCGATCGGTATCTTTGGCGATTTTCTCCGCTGATTGCCCAGTACTGTGAGCAAAGATATCCAAGATCGCAGTTTTGTTGTCGATCACTTCTTTTGCCCGAATCTGGATATCGCTGGCTTGTCCCTGTGCGCCACTACGGGGTTGGTTGAGCACGATTGTGGCGTGGGGTAAGCTTGCCCGACATCCTTTAGTCCCTGCGGCCAAAATCATCGCGGCGGTGCCCATCGCCTGTCCAATGCAAATCGTATGCACAGGGGGCTTGATGTAGCCCAGAGTATCGCAAATCGCGAACGCTTCGGTTTCAAAGCCGATCGAGTCGCCAGTATACCAGGATGTCCCAGTAGAGTTGATATAGAAGTAAATTGGTTTATCGGGATTGTCAAATTGAAGATATAGCAATTGAGCGATCAACAATTTGGTCGGATCGTAACCCATTTGCCGTTTATAGTCATCGGAGGAAACTAAGGGACCTCCCATGTAGACAATCCGCTCTTTTAATAATAATGAGGGTAAATCTGGGGGTGGAGTCCGGTAGTAGCTATCCCCGCCGCCTGAATATTGGGACTGAACCATATCGTTATTCCACTAGCATTACTTTATATGTATCTATGGTAACTTGTTGGCGACTGGTGGGGATTGT
>JANOPX010000285.1:0-4978 GCA_031422115.1 Chamaesiphon sp. VAR_4_metabat_408
GTCAGGTCATCCTGCGTAACTTCGTAGGATAGATTGCCGACGTAAATTGACATGTGCTGTCTCCAGAATCCTGAGGGTGTAGAGAGTTAGATTCGGAGAAAAGCTTGTAAAAAGAACCATACAGCCGAAAATAATCTTCATCTATAGATGGTAGCACACTATCGCGGATTTTAGATCGTTACAAATAATTATCTAGACTGGAGCTAAAAATCGAGCGAGAGATCGCCTACCGTGGTAGCTTGATAATTCGATCGATCCCAGGATCGTTTAGGTAAGGAGCGAGCAGTTGGAGTGCTTGGGCGGGGAGATTGGAGTTGGTGATATAGTTTTGGCTCGGATCTACTGTTCCTACCATCACTTGCCAGGGTGTACGATTGACTCCTTGGGAGACAGAACTAAAAATCGCTTGTTGCTGTGGGGATTTGAGGACAATCCTGATGCGTGGATAGTCATCAGCGCGAACGATTGTTGGGGTGTAAACTCCAGTTTTCAGCGGCGTTTTGGCTAACGTCGCCAAAAACTGGGCAGTCACAACCGCCGGAATTTTTACTTTGGTTGTTACCTGTTGCCGAATTCCTGCTGCACCATAGCCGCCGACGGCAATATGCGAGTTACCAACTAATTCTCCATTTTGGAGTTGAAGTTTGGCATGACGCAAGACTGGGGTGATATCGGAGTATCCATTCCAATCGTTCTGAATCTCTACCGTGTTCGCTGCCATCACCATTGCTAAGTTGGGTAATTGTGGCTGTTTTGCTAGACTGCTGGCTGCTGGATTTACAGATCGAGTGCAGCTACTGCATAGCAATAATAGTAACAGCGGTGATTTTTTACACATACGTGAAGTAGAGCTAGTCTCGCCAAATTTTAGCAGAAAAGAGGGTCGAGTTGATTTAACCCCAAGCCACATAAGGTAATTTTGTGGCGGTAACTTGGATCTCGGCGGCATTTGCCACTAATTGTCCGCAGGCATCCCAGGTACCTTTGGTGAGTTGTTGACGGGAGCCTTCGCCCATGTGTACGGGTGCAGTGAATTCTCCACACTGTACCTGTAATTGGTCTAGGTCGAGGGTAACTTGGGTTTGGGGGTTGAGTCTCAATATTTCTTGCAGACGGGTGGTGGTGGCGGGATTTGCGGTGACGCAGGGGATGCCCATGGCGACGCAGTTGCCAAAGAAGATTTCGGAGTAGCTTTCGCCGATAATGGCTTGGATGCCCCATTTGGCTAAGGCTTGGGGTGCATGTTCGCGACTGGAGCCGCAGCCGAAGTTGCTGTTGACGATGAGGATGTTTGCCCCTTGAAATTGGGGTAAGTCGAAGGGGTGGGTGCCTTTGAGTTGGCTGCGATCGTCTTCAAATACGTTAGCACCTAGGCCGTCGAAGGTGACGCAGCGGAGGAATCTGGCGGGGATAATTCGATCTGTGTCGATGTCGTTCCCGGTGAGGGGGATGGCTGTGCTGGTGATGGTGGTTATTTTCATTTTTTTTAACGCGGAGTGGGAGGAGGGGGAGGAGAGGGGGTTTGCTTCGGTTGGGTGTGTACTAAACACAGAGGGGCACGGAGGTTTCACTGAGGTTCACTGAGGATGGCTTCGGCTTCGATTTCGATGAGGATGTCGGGGGCGATGAGGCGGCTGACTTCTACCATTGTGGTGGTGGGGCGGATGTCTCTGAATGTTTCGCCGTGGGCTTTGCCGATGAGTTCCCATTCGGTGATGTTGGTGCAGTAGATGCGGGTGCGCACTACGTCGTTGAGGGTGGCTCCGGCTTGGTGGAGGGCTGTTTCAATGTTGAGGAGGATTTGTTTGGTTTGGGCGTATACATCGCCGATACCGACTAGTTCGCCTGCGCTGTTTGATGCGGTGGTACCGGAGATGTGGATGGTGTTACCGATTTTGACGGCGCGGGAGTAGCCGATGATTGGTTCCCATTTTGAGCCTGTGGAGATGTTTTGGCGGGTCATGGTTTTTATGGTTATTTAGATTGTTTAGTATAATTTGGATTGGTCATATATCGATCGATCTTATCAAGCGTCAATTTTTTGGGTTGTTTATAACGGTTATTAGTTTTGGCTGGTTGGTTGAGGGGGCGATCGCCGATACTTTGACGACGAAAGGATTTAAAATTGACATTCAGGTGAATTGTGAGGAGGGTAATGTCACTTGCGGTCAAGTATCTTATCGAGGCAAGGATTTAAAGACGGGTAAATCGTTGCGGCTATCTGGTAAGACTATTCATTCTCTCTGTGCCGATCGGGTTACTCCTTGTAGATTTTTGGGCTATGAGTTTCGGCATCGTAATTATCGTTATATTGTGACTGAGGGTGGAATACTGGAAGTTTATCGGGGTGGAAGACTGTTAGTTTCTCAACAAGGTACTTGGGATAGATAGAGTTGTTTTAAGTTTTTTTTGATGCTCATGGAGAATGACAAATTTACTTGGATACTTATTTCGATCGGGTAGTTAAATCACTGCATTCACTATCCGTTAGATTATTTCAGGCAATCAGTATAACTAATCTTTTTAACCGCAGATATATATTGAAAATTACTTACGTTTAGCGTTGCTTTTTTGTAGGTAATTTTGCCAGAGAAGTCGAAAGGATTATCTTTGATATCTTTACCTACCTTGAGAATCTCTAATTTACCTTCGGCTACTTGTAAATGACTAGTAAGAACAGTTGGTGTAGATGTTGGTAATTTGTTGCGTAATTCTTCGACTTCATCAAATGGCACCCCATTAGCGGCAGAACTGACCGAATTATCGTCAACAGATCCAGTTAGGATATTCCTTTTGATGGTGCCAATGATACAAACAACGGGGCCTTCTTGGGTGACTTCATAACCTCCTTTAATATTGGTACCTTGCTTGACAAATTCAAAGCATGTTTGTGATTCGTCATAAACATCTGGCTGTTTTTTCTTGGTGCAGGCTAGGTATTTACCATTCTTTAATCTGGCGATCGAATTAGGGGCGGCGATTCTCCGTTGGAGAGGCTCCGCCAACGATCTTTCCGCGATTGATAATGAGCTAATCGAAGCAGCTAAACAGAGAACAGTAGTAGTAATATTCTTCACGATCGAGTCTCGGGTAGATGGACAACTATCTATTATTGCAGACAGGCGATCGTTTCGGCGATCGGATCTAAAGAGAGTTATACTTTGAATTCAGTCATCAACCATTGGCCGATTTGAGTTTGGTCGAATTCTTTGCTACGGTTTAATGCTTCGACGATCGTATCGATCGATAGTTGCGGCAATACCAATGATATATCGATTCGCTTGCTACCTCGATCGAGCATTTCAAACGCATATATTTGACAATTCTGGACATCTACTACCCAATATTCAGTCACGCCCATTTCTTCATATAACAAGCGTTTGGAACCTAAATCATCGGCGATAGTGGTATTAGAAATCTCAACTACTAAATTTGGCGTAACTCGTTCGTCTAAGTTGACAATCGATGTTCCTATTGGTGATAGTTTTGCTCGATCGCCAATATAGAAAGAGATATCTGGTTGACATTCTCTGATGCCAATCTTTCGATAGCTACAACCAATCAAACCTTGGATTGGAATTCCTTTAACCATACAAAATAGAGTAACGGCTAAATAAATAAGTCCATTATCACTAGCATGGTCTGCACCTGTTGGCATATCTTCAATCCTCATTTCTCCATTGTAATAATAACCCTGGCATTTTTCATTTTTGGGTGACTCTATCTCTTGTATATAGGTTTCCCAATCAGCCTTCACCCAATCATTAGTTATCAGTTTTTCCTGTAATTGCACCATCAGAGTTACCACCTGTTTGAATTATTTTAGGCAATCATCATCGCTGCTTTTGAAGGCATAGATATATTGAAATTCATTTAGATTTAAGGTTGCTTTTTTGTAAGCAATTCTAGCTTCATAGTCATAGGGATTAGTTTTGATACTATCGCCTACTTTAATTGGACTAATCTTACCTTGAGCAACTTTCAGATGAGTTGTCATCTCGATGAATTTCGATTTTGGTAATTTACGACGGACTCGATCGATCGCCGAGAGGGGAACCCCATGAGATGCAGAGTTCATATCATCACTGTAGGCGGAACCAGTTATCAAATTATTTTTTGTAGTCCCGACAACACAAATAACTGGCCCTTCTTGGGTGACTTCATAACCGCCTTTAATTGTTCTTCCCCTTTTAATGAAGGAAAAGCAAGTTTGTGATTCGTCATAGATCTTTGGCTGTTTTATCTTGGTACAAGCCGTATATTTACCATCTTTTAATCTGGCGATGTTCCTTGGTACAGCGATCGATCTTTGGGCAATTGACAGCGAACAGATCGAAGAACTTAGGAGCAGTAAAGCTAAAACAATATTTTTCACAATGGATCTAGGGTAGTACACCACTGATTATTATGGCAGAGACGCGATCGCCTCTGCGCGGGTGTGATTAATTACACCATCAATGCTCGTACATCGGTTACTTTACCTGTCACTGCTGCGGCGATAACCATTGCGGGAGACATCAATAATGTTCGACCGGATGAGGAACCTTGGCGACCTTTGAAGTTACGATTGGAAGATGATGCGCTCAATTGTCGCCCGACTAGTTTGTCGGGGTTCATCGCCAAGCACATGGAGCACCCAGCCTCGCGCCATTCAAAGCCTGCGTTTTTAAAAACCACATCCAACCCTTCGGCTTCGGCTTGTTTTTTGACGCGCTCGGAGCCAGGTACAACAAAAGCTTTGACTCCGGCGGCTACCTGTTTTCCGGCGGCGAGCTTGGCGGCTTCCCGTAAATCGGTAATCCTTCCATTGGTACAGCTTCCGACGAAACAAACGTCCACTTTGGTACCCAAAATTGCTGCGCCTGGTTGAAGATCCATATATTGATAGGCTTCTTCGGCGTTGGCGCGATCGTCTTCGGGCATTTGTGATACTGTCGGGATGGGTTCATCTACGCCGATTCCCTGTGCGGGGGTAATT
>JANOPX010000286.1:0-22489 GCA_031422115.1 Chamaesiphon sp. VAR_4_metabat_408
GGTCATCTAGAGACTACGCCAATAATTGTGAAGCATAGTCCCTAGATACCCCCCTCATTCCCCCCTTGGAAAGGCTACGGTGTACATACAAGTCCTAGCAGTAAGCGTTTCAGACTTTATAGCCCTTTAAAGACCAATATGCTGGGGGCTAAAAATCTATTTCTCTCAATTTGCGGGGAAATCGGACGTAAAATCGCTGAAAACGGCTCTGGTTGGACTTGTGTGTACACGGTAGCTTAAAAAGGGGGGAACCGGATCCGGAAGTCCCCCTTTTTAAGGGGGATTTAGGGGGATTTAGGGGGATCTCTAGGGTTTTCGCTTCTATCTAAACTTGTGTATACACGGTAGCTCTCAACAAAGGGGTCTGGGGGTCGGAACCCCCAGACTCCTTTGTTTTGCCCCCACAAGGAAAATCGCCACCCACTAATACATATCGTTTACCGATTATCTTAACTACCAAGGATTACCAACAATCGTAAATCCCGCCCAATAGTAAGGATGAGCGAGACTAGTATCGCCCAACTTAACCAGAGAAGGAGGTAACGTAACGCGATCGGTAGCAGTAATCAGTTTACCGTCTTTGAGTCGAACATTCCCTCGCAACATGTCTACCTGAGCCGTACGGAGAGCTTCGGATTTGATGGGGGCTGACTTCAGATCCCGATAAAAACTCGTCATCAAACCCAGAGTACCCTCATCACTAACCGCCCAGAGGCTGCCCATTGCCGATTTAGCACCCGATCGATTGGCAAAACCTGCAAACCCAAGCTCGGCATTTTCATCGCCTAGAGCGGTCTTACAGGCACTCAATACCAACAATTCTAATGGAGGATCGTTGAGATTGAGCTGACTCAACTTGTCGAGTTGCAATCTTTCGTTGACAAATTGAATATATGAATTTTGAATCGCACCTGCTTTGAATTCCCCGTGGGTAGCGAGGTGGAGAATCCCGAAAGGTTGTTGTTTTCGTTGGGCGACTAGATTGTTGATGGTAAATCGATCGTCCTTGAAAGACTTACCCGTCCAGATCTTATCAGAGATTGTTTGTAATTCGATCGGCACTGCGGGCAGTGGGCTTTGATTTGGAGTGATTTCGGCTCCCATTGCTAATACTTGAGAGTTGCGAATATCCGTATAGCGGGTATCTGTCAGGCTCAGAGAGGGCATAAAGCCGACGCTATACCGTTCGACCAAAAATTGCTTCCCATTGTGTAGAGCTGCCATTGGGAGGGAGCGCAAACCACTATCCATAATGAATACGAGGTTTTGGATTTTCTGGGTTTTTAATTCAGCTTCCAGGGGTTCTATCAACCATTTGTGCAGTTGTTGAGCTGTCGGCATGAACAGTTGTGGTTCGCTGATATTTCTTACTTCGTCACGAAATTGTTGGGCGAGTTCTAACAATTTTTGACGGTTGACAGGCACAATTTTGCGAATAGCTACACCAGAAGGTGTCACCATTACTAGTTCGAGTTGGAAGCTATCCCGCGCCAATTCACTGATATTATTTGGATCTCTGGCTATATCCATATCTAGATTGGGTGGGGAAAATACCGCGTAGATAATTGCAGGTTTGACTCCGGTATTACTCTCGATATTATTGAGGATTGCTTGAGTTTTTTTCAGATCGACATTGCTATTAAATTGCTGTAAGTTACCAAAATTGGGCGTGACAACTAGATCGGGATTTTTGGGTTGTAGTGGTTTGGGCGGATCTTTTGGGGTATCTACTTTGGGTTCGGGGGGTGGCGGATTGACAGGATCTGATGTGGTACCCGTTACAATTTGGATGTTTCCTTGGGTATAGTTAAAGCGAAAAGATTGTGAGGGGTTGAGGATATTATTATTGCTACCGACGATCGCACCTCTTGTACCATTAGTAGTTGCATTACCAACCACAAACTGGATTAACCCATTCCCACCATGTCGAACTGTAATCCTGCCACTAGCAATATTTCCATTACTATAAATACTTATGGGAACTAGATTGGGACTACTTGTCGATGTTTGTGGTGGTGATAGATTGAGACTCTGAGTATCGGTAGCGCGGAAGAATCGTGTAGTCGTAATATCGACATTTCCGCCTGTTCCACCACTGGTATCGATATATCCAACTTGAGTATCATTTCCACTATTGAGGGTGACATTACCCGCTGTGCCAGCTTGAGAATTTTTGGTAGTAATTAATCCAGTCGAATTGATATTGCCAACTGCTTGAACTGTAATATTTCCAGTATTTATTGAGCCATTCACATTACTATCAGTAAGTCCTGTTGTCAGTCGAGCGACATTTACATTATTTCTGCCGACGATCGTGATATTACCACTACTAACTGGAGATGTGCTACTCGAACCTGGGGCAGATATACCCGAAGTTGTCGTTGTTGAAGTGATGAGGGTATTAACTTCCCCTGTGACAGTAATATTACCTGGGGCTAAATTCAGATTGGGTGCAAATTGATTGGTTAATAGTACGACAGGATTATTAGGATTGCCATCCCCATTAGGGTTTATAAAGTTAATATTGCCGATCGTAATTGATGAACCTGTGGGAGTGTTGCTACTAGTTGGTGCGGGTGAAAAGTCTTCACCATCACTGCCCACAGTTCCCACTGTACCAAAATTAGTCGTACCTGCTCGAATATCGACTGTGGGAGCAGTTTTTCCATCGATCGATATATTAGTTCCATTAGCCAGGGTTACATTTTCAGTTAAGCCATTAGTTGGATCTACTCCTGAGACTGTAATTGTGCCAGGAATATTTACACTACCACCAGCGAGGATATGAATTGAGGCTCCATTATAATCTTGAAAGCTGACATCACCACTCGCTCGAATCACTGGATCGTAAGGACTAAATAAGCCGCCTAATTTGCCATCCAAGCGTTCGATTCTGAAATTTCCGCCCGTGGTAAAATAAGCATCACCGCCGACGGTTGTATTCGATCGCAATGTCAGATCGCCACCCGCACTTATATTCGTCTTTGGATTGTTGAAAGCAAAAATATCAACCAGTTCATTTCCTTGAATTAATAAGCTTTTGCCCGCCGTAATATTGAGCGGATCTGATTTAGTATCTCTAATAGTTGCCGTCTTTTGAGCGCGGAGATTGAGATTGTCAGTAGTAGTAATATTGCTACCGATGAGATTGAGATTATTCGTCGCCGCAATTGTTGCTGTACCTGCATTGACATTATTCGCCACCACATCACCCGATTTGAGGGCGATATTACCGCGATCGAGAGTAACATTATTACCTGTGACTGTGACCCCTTCAATGCCATTCCCAGTTAATAATTGGGGTAAACTCAGTGGATTGAGACTACTATTCGCCGCCGATGCAGGTATTTCTAAACCGAGCACATTTCCCGGTTGACTGATTCTAACCAAACTTTGCCCTGGTACAGCCGCAAGATTGACATTACCTTTGGGCGCACTTACATTACCAGTACTCAGTATAGTTCCACCGATGAGATCGATATTTTGACCCGAACTTACTGCTAAGTTACCACCATTGACGATCGATCCTGGTTGACTGACGGCGAAAGTAAATGCCGTAGGATTACCGATTAGGCTAGTATAATTATTACTGCCGATCGCATTAAATTGACCGCCACCAAAGTTAATTCCAGTTGCAGTAGTCGCGGTAAAACTTCCAGGTAAATTGAGACTAGCATTCGCCCCAAAGACGATTCCCGCTGGATTCATCAAAAACAAATTAGAGGTGCCGCCAGTTACCTGCAACATCCCATTGATAATTGATGCGTCGCCGCCATTGATCCGCCCGATAATATTCTGGATATTCGGACTAGAAATAAAGTTAGCAGTCTGATTTTGACCGACATTAAACTGACTGAAACTATGAAATAAATTTCCGCCATTCCCAGAAAGTTGTCCGCCAGAAATATTCACCCGATCTTGCTGCTGTTGGGTGGTTGTCCCCGTACCATCTGGCGCGGCGACGATCTGTGCGTTGACAACCACTGGAAATAGCCAGGGCAATAACAGCACGGATAGCACCAATCTTTTATTAATGGTCGATAGCTGCATATTTTATTGCTCCATTATTATCAAAACTTTATTAATTTGTCGATCGATCCTAAAACTAATTTAGAATTTTTCGTTCTAACAGCCTTCGTTGGCGTAGCCTCTCCTACGGAGAATCGGTACCAGTTATAGTACTTCGTTCCCCCAAAGCTGGGTAGATTCAAAAGTAGCCAAAGTGCCAGCTAATATTTCTCCCTTTGAGATGTAAACTTAAAATAACACATGTATAAATAATGGCATTGACACGCAAAAATTCCCAGTATCGAAGGGCAACTCATACCTTTAGTTATTACGGTCAAAAGCTTTCAAGTAGATTGAGTCTATTTTTTAGAATATATATTTTGAGCGAGAGGAGATTCTAGATTTCATTGTCGGTATTTTACCACGAGCAGATGGTAAATAAGACAACAGCCGCAATCTAGCTGTAATTATTTTTAACAAATTTACTTATTTTCAGCGGTAACATGTTGTGATAAGCTGACGATGATGGTTTGGAGCATAGCAGAAATGAAATTACGATCTTTATTGTGGACAGTCGCAGGAATATTGGCAGTTTCCACGATAACATTACCATCACTCGCCCAACCCTCAACCGATCCCAATACAGAGAGATTTCCCCAAACTACGCCGCTACCGTTACCTTTGCCCACCGAATCTACTCCCGAAGCACCAGTTATCCCCAGTTCCAAAACTATATTGCCAACGGATAGTAAATCTGTGGTGGTGCGGCAAGTTGAAGTATTAGATAGTGCTGGGAAAGTAGTAAAGACGATCGATTGGGCACCAATTACCCAACCTTTAATCGGTACGACGATCTCCCTTGGCGAACTCAGAATTAAAGTAGCAGATCGTTTGACTCAAACATATCTAGATCGAGGAGAAATCACTTCTAGAGTAATTTTGTTCAAAACTACTGATGATGGCATAATTACCTTTCAGGCGATCGAAGGTAGCATCGAACAAGTTAATATTATTGGACTAACTCGACTCAATCCTAGCTATGTTCGATCGAGATTGGGACTAGGCATCAATACACCCCTAAATGCGAATAAACTAGAAGAACAATTGCGCTTGCTCCGCGCCGATCCACTTTTTGCTAATGTAGAAGCTAGTCTCAAAGCAGGCACTGGCATCGGCAAAAGTATTCTCACAGTGAAACTCACCGAAGCCAATCCCCTTACCGTCAATCTCACAGCGGATAATTATTCACCCCCCAGCGTCGGCAGCGAACGCATCGGTACGTCGATCGAGTATCGTAATATTACCGGAATCGGCGATAGTGCCAACCTCGCCTACTACCACCCTCTAGCAGGTGGCACAGACATCTTCGACTTTGCCTACAAAATCCCCCTCAATCCCATGCAGGGCACCCTACAAGCCCGTATCGCCCCCAATAGCAACCAAATTACCATCGCCCCATTCCAAAATCTCGGCTTTCGAGGTAGATCCCAACTCTACGAACTCAGCTATCGTCAACCATTCATCCGCAGTCTAAAAGAAGAATTTGCCCTCTCCCTGGGATTTGCCCTCCAAACTGGAGAGACATTCATCGGCAATACTCCCACCCCATTTAGTTTGGGTGCTGACGCTCAGGGTGTGAGCAAAACCACCGTACTCAAATTTGGGCAAGACTATGTAGCGCGAGATCTCAGTGGAGCTTGGGGAGCGAGATCTTTGCTCAATTTTGGCTTGGGCATCTTTGACGCGACAATTAACGACAGACCGCTACCAGATGGTCGATTCTTTAGCTGGCAAGGGCAGCTACAACGGGTACAATCGATCGCGCCAAATCAGCTCCTCATCGCCCAAATAGACACCCAATTCACCCCCAATTCACTCCTCCCTATCCATCAATTTACCATCGGTGGTGGGCAGTCTGTACGGGGATTTCGCCAAAATGCGCGATCGGCAGATAATGGAATCAAGCTGAGTGTGGAAGATCGGATTGGGATCCAACAAGATGCGGGTGGTAGGCAGATTGTAGCCCTTGCGCCATTTGTCGATGGTGGCTGGGTATGGAATCAAGCGAATAATCCCAATCAACTTCCCAGCCAGAATTTTCTGGCGGGAATCGGTTTGGGCTTGATTTGGCAACCTACACCACAATGGAATGTGCGATTCGATTATGGTTTACCTCTGGTGAATCTCAGAGATCGAGGGATTAATGCTCAGGATGATGGGTTCTATTTTAGTGTCAATTATCAACCTTAATCGATTTACGCCCTGCTTGATTCTCTCTGCGCTCTCTGCGCCTCTGCGGTAAAAAAGAAGGGAATATTTGAGAGTTATAGCGATATTCGATCGAGTGATGATGGGAAATTAACCATGAGTAATGTATTTTCGATCGCTGCGGTGACAGCCACTATCAAAGACTTATTAGAAAATGGTTTGGTGAGCGATGCGATCGTCAGCAGTATGGGTGATGTCATAGTAACAGCATTACCACCCGATCGCATATCTGTAGAAGCAGACGAACGCCCTCAGCTCAATCTTTTTCTCTATCAGGTATTGCCAAATCGGAATGCTGATTGGTTGTCAAATACTGCTGACAAATCTTATGCTCGATCGATAGTAGATGCACGAAACTCCACACCACCGCTAGCACTAGACTTATTTTATGTACTCACAGCCTATGGAGCCAAAGACTTTCAGGCTGAATTGTTACTAGGCTATGCCATTCAGCTATTGCACAAAATTCCGATCTTAACTAGCGATCGAATTGAAACTGCCCTAAATAATGCAACCAAAGTTAGCGCGGCTAGTATATTTTCGCAAACACTCTCAGCAATTTCGGCGGCAGAATTGGCGCAAAATATTGGGACTATCAAAATCTCATCCGAGTTCCTAAATATCGATGAAATGTCGAGATTATGGTCTCTATTCCAAACTCATTATCGCCCATCCACCGCCTATCGAGTATCGATGGTATCAATCCCAGAATATCAGCAGATAGATGGAATTGAAACTAGTCTAACTCCACAGATCGATCGAATTACATCGATCGCCAATCGATCGATTACAGTCAATCATCCCCTCCTAATTAGCGGACAACATTTACGTGGTGAAATCACCCGCATCAGAATAGGTAAAAAAGATACAATCCTCCCACCTGCTGATGTCAACCCCACCCAAATCGCCATCAAAATACCACCCCATCTCCATGCCGGAATCCAAGGGATCCAAATCCTCCATTCAGCGATCGCCACACCCCAACAACTGCTAGAATCCAACCTAGTCGCCTTCGTCCTCCATCCCGAAATCACCGCCACCATCACCCAAATCCAAGATCGAGAAAAAGTCCGCATTGTAGACATCACCCTCAAATTCAATCCCAAAGTCGCCCCCTCTCAACCAGTAATCTTGCGATTGTACGACAGCTCCAAACCCCAAGAAATAGCTTATTCTCATCCACCCATATCAGTGAGTACAGAAACAGATTCGATCGAATTCCAGCTCACAAATATCCACCCTGGAACCTATTTAGTCAGCGCAAGCGTAGACGGTGCCCAAAGCCAACCTCAGATCGTTGGCGCAGCCTCTCCTGCGGAGAATCGATCTGGCAAATATTCAGGCATAGAAATAATCATCCCATGAACAATAATTTCCAAACTCTCCATCCACAGATGTAGGGGCGGGTTTAGCTAAAGATTTCAACATATATAATACTGTAAATGGCTAAAGACTGGACTTTACGAATCGATTGGCGAGGGGTCAGATCCCCGACTTCTCCGAGAAGTCGGGGATCTGGGGTAATTCTAGAAAGTCCAGCTTTTAAGCGTTCATAACCCGCATCCCAAACTATGACATTAGAAGATCGAGATTGGTATAGTGCCAACCAAAACTACTTATTAGCCGCGATCGAAGTATTACGCAATCAATTAGAATGCTATGTCGCTCCGCCTGAGAGACAAGCAGAATTGCAATCGCAAGGTTTTGAACGAAAACAGAGTTTCGAGACAGCTCAGGCGGCATTACCATCGCCCTCAGCCCTCGATCGACTGTGCCAGATCTTCAGATTATCCGACTTCGATCGAGATATCCTGCTATTGTGTGTCGCGATCGAATTTCATCCAGACTTTGCCAGTTTATTCGCCGCCATCCAAGGTAACACCCAATCCAACTATCCGACATTAAGTTTAGCCCTATCCATCTTACCCAACCCCGACTGGAAATCGATCGCCCCCGCCGCACCCCTCCGCCACTGGCGACTACTCGAAATCGGCGCAGGTAATGCCCTCACCCTTAGCCCGCTCAAAATCGACGAACGCATCCTCCACTACCTCCTCGGTACAGAATGCCTAGATCCCAGACTAGCAAGCATGGCAGAACCCCTAACTTCAGATAGCGATTTAGTTCCATCCCATCAAATTTTAGCCGAACAAATCGCCACCATCTGGACAAAAAAAGCCAGCACATTGCCCGTCATCCAACTATCAGGAGCCGAAGCTGGTAGCAAAAAAGCCATCGCCGCCACCGTCTGTAAAATATGTAACTTGCGATCGATCTCCATCTCCGTACAAGCTATCCCCCTCGCCACAGACGAATTAGACACCTTCATCCGCCTGTGGGAGCGAGAAACGATCCTCAGCAATAGTATCCTCTACCTCGACTGCGACGAAATGGATGCCGATCCGCCGCGATTGCGGGCAATATCGAGACTGCTACAATCGATCGAGCGATGCTTATTTGTCGCCAGTCGAGAGCGATTGCGAAGCGGAGAACGCCCCGTCGTCAACTTCGAGGTAGACTTGCCCCATTTTGACGAACAGAGCCAAGTCTGGCAACAATCGATCGCCAAATTTGCCCCAGAATTCACGGGACCTATCGACAAACTAGTATCTCAATTTAACCTCAACCCAGAGACCATCCGCGCCGCCTGTAGCGAAGCCGCCGGACATTTCCACCCAAATACCCAAAAAGACCTCAGCAACCTGCTCTGGGATGCCTGTAGGTGGCAATCCCGCCCCCGCCTCGACGAACTAGCCCAACAGATTCCCCCCGCCGCTGACTGGGAAAACTTAGTATTACCCGACTCCCAGCGAGAAATTCTCCGCGAAGTCGCCGCCCATGTGCGTCAAAGAATCACCGTCTATCAAACCTGGGGATTTGGAGCCAAAAATTCGCGAGGATTGGGAATTAGTGCCCTATTTTCCGGCTCTAGCGGCACGGGAAAAACCCTCGCCGCCGAAGTATTAGCCCAAGAATTGCGCCTCGATCTCTATCGCATCGATCTATCTTCAGTAGTGAGTAAATATATCGGCGAAACCGAAAAGAATTTGCGGCGAGTATTTGATGCCGCTGAATATGGTGGCGCGATCTTGTTATTTGATGAAGCTGATGCTTTATTTGGCAAACGTAGCGAAGTAAAAGATGCCCGCGATCGATATGCCAATATTGAAGTCAGCTATCTCTTACAACGGATGGAATCTTATCCCGGCTTGGCAATTCTCACCACTAATCTGAAAAGTGCGATCGATCCAGCCTTCCTCCGCCGAATTCGATTCGTCACCCAATTTCCCTTCCCAGATGCCACCCAACGCGCCGAAATTTGGCGACGAATATTCCCCCGCAATACACCAACACAAGACTTAGATTATGTCAAATTGGGGCGGCTAAATGTTGCCGGGGGAAATATCCGCAATATCGCTTTGAATGGAGCATTTCTGGCAGCCGATCGATCCGAACCAGTCCAGATGAAACATTTGCTCCGTGCCGCTCAGACTGAGTATAGTAAGCTAGAAAAATCCTTAACTGAAGCAGAAGTCGGAGGATGGATATGTTAGGGTAAATCTTCAAATCTGGCGACCCCAGAAATTGAAATATAGAGAACTCGATTGATTAGATCCCTCCCTATATTAATCTCAGCCTGAAGAACTCGAACGACAACAGCAATCAATTCGATTTGCTCTGCTGCTAGCAGATCTCCCTCTTTTATCAACACAATCCCCGCATGAATCTCAACTACAGCGGCTAATTTCTCAAAATCTCGGATATTAGCCGTAACTAAAATGCGATCTTCCTCGAACGCATATGCGAGTACTTCTGGATCTGTCGCACCCAACAAACCTCTATCCCTAACGGCAATAGCATCAAAGCAAAACTCTTGACAAAGATACCTCGCTACGCGCGGCGATAAATCTTCATCAATTATAAACTTCATCTACTTTTGGTCTGCCTTGAATCGGATAAGCCTTGATATAGATTCGCGCAAAATCGAAATCTTCATCGGTTAAGTAAGGATAATCCTCACGCAATACCTCTAATGTTTCACCTCGCTCCAGCGAGCTACCAATTCGCTGTACCGATAACCGTGAATCTGGAAAGACGATTTCTCCACCGAGAATATTTGGGTTGCTGACTAGTCGAGATTTCCACGCTTCAAATCGATCGATTAATGTTTGGAGTTCTTGCCCGATCTCACTTACCTTGAGCGTGAAAAACTTCCCAAATTCCAAAGTAGAAATTTGCTGTTCCCAAGCGGTTTGGAGTGCTTCATGTAAGTGGATTCGATAACTGACCGAAAAATCAAAGTTAATTTCTTTGAGAGCACGAAGATATACCAAGGTGCCAAAGGAGAGCTGATTGTGACTGGGATTATCAGAACGAATAATCCGATACTCGATCTCCTTATAAATCCGCTTGGGAGAGATCTCGATCAAAGCAGCAGCTTCATTAGGTGTAAAAATCTTATTCATTTAAAACTTTCCCTGTATAGAGAATATTATAAGCTATTTCACCCTCGTTGCTATAGCTACTGCCACCGAGCCTCATCGTTTTAGTCTAAATTCTAGTAAATAACCTGACGATCGATCCGAACCAATCCAGATGAAACATTTGCTCAGAGCAGCACAGACTGAATATAGCAAGCTAGAAAAATCCTTGACTGAAGCAGAGGTTGGGGGATGGGTTTAATCTATATTCACCCAACCTCTGCAACATCCAGTACAATAGCAATAAGTTAAATATTTTCGGGAATAGTCTGAGGATGCAATGTTTTTCTGTTGCTGAAATCCAAAATACTCACAGTGAAGCTCTAAATAGAGCTACTGTTGAGCCTGTTTTACTAATGGCAGAATCGCGAGCGAATTATGTAATTATGTCAGTTGAAAACTACGAGCAGTTAATCGACAGGCTGGCTCGATTAGAGGATTTAGCAATCGGTCAACAAGCCCAAACTGCTCTTTCAACCTCACGGATGGTTGGATCTGAGGTTTTTACAGCAGAACTTCAGCGATTGGCTGCGCTGGATGGTAATGACTGAGTATGTCAAAGTTAGATGGGCTTGAGGCAGTTCTTGATTTTCTCAAAGCACTACAGCCTAAAATTGTTGCTTAGATTGCGAAGAAAGTGATGTCATTGAGTGTCGATCCTTTCCCCGCAGATTATAAAGAATTGACTGGTTATTCAGGATACTATCGAGTAGATTCTGGAGAATTTCGCATTGTTTATACTTTCGACTCAGATGCGGATTTAGTTGAAGTAATTTTGGTTGGAAAGCGTAATGATGATGAGGTATACAAACAACTTAAACGTTTATTGGGCTAGCTGCGATCGAATTCTTTTGGTTTAAGGAATCAATACGGTTGTCTGACCTGGATTATTGATACTAATCACACCAGCCCACATGCAGGTCAGTTTCGAGATGTTATCGAGGGATGGCATGTTTGCGAGGAGGACAGTTGGTGCTCCGGCGACCCAGGGGGCAGGGATTACGGGAAGGCAGGGCATGGGGGTTAGTACGCCCAGAGCTGCTGCTGTGGCTGCTGCTACGGCTGGATTTGCGATCGAGGCACACATCGCAAATGGCATGATGTTGACCATAGGGATATAGTCGTTGATGTTGGCGGCGGGTTGATTGCTAGTAAGTACGCGGTTGACTGGTAGCACGATGAGGGTGCTGGGTGCCAATCCGAATGTGCATTGGAGTGTGGCACCGTTGCAGACGTGTTGAGGCATAGGGTGTTATGTCCTTAAAGTTTGTTTTTTATGCGGGTGAGGTTTATCATCCTTTGAGAGCTTCGTTAGATTTAACCGAGCGGCTCGATCGATTATCTGTGGTTTAGTAATTCGATCGAGCTGATAAATTGAGAGCGAGTGTTTTGAATCGCTCGGAGAATGAGTTTAAACCCTTGCTCTGTCTTGATTTGAAGCAGTGTCCACTGCCCACCCTACGGCTCTTTACCTTAGTTTACCTAATTGATGACACGCCCTAGAGCCTTTCCTTTAAAATTTGGACTAAGTTTACATCACCACTTACTACATCTTGAATTGGTTGATTAATTAGATGTGCAACAGTAGATTCACATTCATCTGAAATGAAGTGTGCCCAATCTAACTGCTGACGACTGAGTATTACAGGTATGATTTGTTGAATTACGCCATTATCTACTACAATTTCTGCCCAGTTCAAGGGAGTACCACAGTTGGGACAATCCCAAGTTTGAAGAATGCGAATGGCTTCTCCAGTCTTGGGGAGCTGAACTGTTAGGTAACCACTATCTTCCATGACCTCTGGCTGTATTAAGAGTGGACATCCTACGATGAGAAAGGCAAGTTCTGGTTTGTTCCGTATCTTAGTCTGCATATTGGTGGAATTATCTTCGGGTGAGATGCTTCCACAAATCGGACATTTCAGTGGAGCAACAAAATAATCTAAGGTATATCCCATAACTAAAAGCTCTTTTTATTTAGGTGGAAGAGGAATGACGTGAATCGTTCTACCCTCGATTGTGACATCAAAGCCATTTGGATAAGCTTCAGGAACAATTTTACCCAGTTTAGCTGGATCTATTCCTTTCATTTTTAGGAGCTTGTTGTATACGTTTTTGTCATGAGATGCTAGTGTTGGAACAACTCCTGGCTCTGCTTTTGCAAAGAAAGTATCTGCTACAATTGTGCGATCGTTATCTCCTTTCCCACCTCCTATGTTGAATTCTTTAAGCTTTCCTAGAAGTGATTGATATTGAGAATCTGTTTGGTCAACCTCAACAATAATTCCCTTAAACACGATCTGTCCATCTTTTAGTTCGCCCACAACCGTATTATTAATTCGGAGATCCGCATTACCTAGAGTCGCCAAACGTGATATCAATGCTCTTTCACCGTTTTGTAGCGATTCACCTTTATGTTGTTTATTCAGTGCAATTGCCGCGTTTGCATCAAGCACCACTGAGTTGGCTGCCAATGGCTTCGAGACTATTGATGTATTACCGCTTGGATTAATTTCCCCATGGATATGAATCGCTTTGTTTGTACTATCTTGACTATCAACCACGACTTCAAGAACTTTCATTTTATATTTAGACTTGATCGCTGGAAGACGTTTTTTAATGCTGTCGATAGATATTTCTTTATTTTCCAACAAAATATTTGCCTTTCTTAAAGCACCATCTAAATCGTTCTGCTTTTGTTCTTGACTTCTTTCATCATGTTTGCCTTCCTTGTTATCCTTGTTTCCAAATCCAAACTTATCCTTAATAGCTTGTTTCTTGCCTTCAAACCAATTTTGAGCGGCTTTCTTCTTATCATCGATCCACTGTTTACCAGCTTCCTTCTTGTCATTAACCCATTGTTTACCAGCTTTGTACTTCTCCTTCGCGGCATCTTTAACAGCAATAGCTTTTTTTCCAAACTTACTATTCTTAAACTTATTGCCGATCGACTTAAATGCTTTCGCTCCTTTGCCGATTACCCAATCGATCGCTTTATTAATCGGTGTTTGGACAGTTTTGACGATCGATTGAATCTTCTCACTAATCCCACCCAAGCCTAATAGACTTGCCATAAAGCTAATTACTACTGGTAGGGCTTTTGATAGGGCATTCTCGATGAATGTAGCTGCACTACCGATCGATCCATTGGCAATCGCTGTCACCGAATCAATCACCGCATTCACCAATTCCATAATTTGGCTACCGCGTTCGATGAAGAACATTACGATGTCATAAATCGCCTTGCAAGCTTTGATAAATGCCGAAGCTGGATTCAACAAACTGAGTACCCATGTCACCCCAGCTTTGACGACACTTTCAATCACAAAACTCTGGATATTATCCAGCACCATTGTTTTGAGATCGCCAATTTTCTCCTTAACATGTTCCCATAAACCTGCCAATCCTTGTTCTTTCAGAATAATGAACCATTCAAAGCTAGCTTCTAACTTATTGACAACTTTCTCACCTAGTTTGTCCGCCGCTTTACCACGAATATTCTGATAAGTCATCCCTAATACTTGCATGACGAGGCTAAAGATTCCCTTCATATCAAAGTTCTCAGGCATTTGAATGCCAGCACCACTCATAGCACCTGTTAACCAACCGAGCAAGCCTTTTTTCAAATGCTCGACGATATTGCCCGCAAAGTTCATGAAGCCTTGTTTGACTCCAGCAACTAAATTACCCAAGAAACCGATCGGATCCTTGATGATTTTGGAAATTGCGCTACCTGCTTTGGCTAACGTGCTCATCAGCATATTTTTGAGTTCAAGAATAGTCTCGATCGCTCCACCAATAGCATCTTTTGCCATATCAAACAAACTACGATTTGCTTGCTTCATCTCATCGATGCGAGCATTTATACCTTGAAGATTTTCTTGGTACTTCTGAGCAAGAGAGTCAATTAGTTCATTTTGTTTGTTATCAATACTTTCCGTCAATTCATCAAATTTACCTTGAATATCTTGAGCTGCTTCTTTACCCACCTCTTTTAAGGATGGGTCTAGTTTAGCCACATACTGTTGGATTTCTTGCTTACCCTTAGTAATCTCTGCTTTAGCTGCATTCAATTTACTACTAACTAATGCAGCAATTCGATCGATAGTTTTACCGATACTATCGAGGTAGAGCCTTTTACCTACTTCATAAAACTTGTTGACCGCATCAGGTAACGTGGTGATGTGCAATTTATCAGTCAGCCATCTTGCTTTACCCCGTAAACCACTGTACCGCTCGTCTTTATAGCGGGTCATTTCTTGGTCTACATGGTTTTCAAAGATAGATTTGGCAGTTGCTGCACCTTGGTCAAATAATGGAGTTACCTGACTATCTAGTTCACCAAGAATTTTGGTGACTTCTTGCTTGGTTTTGCCATAGATAGTTTGGATATGACTCGCAACCTCAGTCCGCTTTGCTTCATCCTGTCCTTTTGCCTGTCCTTGCTGTCCGAATACGGTTGATAAAACCTTATTCTTGTCCCCGTGCATTCCCTGGAGCTGATTTTGGGCAGTTGTTTGGGCGGTAGCTTGTGCCTGCGTGACAATTACCCCTTCCTGTTGACGATAGGCAACAGGAGCTGTATTTGCATGAGCTTGAGTCGATTGTTTGGATCCCAGGGCTGTCTGAAATTCTGGCTCATTAGAACTTGCCAACTGTTCCTCGCTGACATCAGCAGTAGTCATTTGCTTATCCAAAGCTTGACTATCTTCTTGCAATGACACTTCAGATGCGGTTTTTGGCTTGGGGGCTGCGTCGGCTGCGCCTACATCTGGCGGTTTAGCTTCAGGCTGCGCGGGTGGAATGGGGGTGACTGGCTTGGGTGGAATGCCTGAGGTATTGGGCTGTTCTTTAGTCTTCTCTTCAACCCCACCAGCAGCTTGCTGTTGCTCGCTTTTGACTTGGGTAGATACATCCCCTCTGACACCATCAAGTTGATTTTGGTTTTTGAAGTTATTTACTTCTTCCAAATTCTTCGGCACTTTGGATTCGATCTTTTCCATTAATGCAGCTTTAAATTTAGCCGCATTAAATTGTCCTGGCTGTTGTTGGTTCATCTCCTGAACCTGAAGATCTTGAGCCTTGGCTTCGACTTCATTGCTCGGAGCAATCGCCGCTGCTTGTGCTTCGGCTGATTTGACTCCAGCGGCTGGATGCTCTTTTTGAGCTTTGGCACTATGCTTTGTGCGTTCGGTTACTGCTTTAAATCCAGGGTCATTTTCAGCAGATGTCGCCGACGAACCACCAGTATCTGCTTGCTTTCCACCGTCTAAAGTTAGATCTGTTCCACCGCTTGCTGGTTGACTGCTACTATCCGCAGTTGCGGAAGATTGAGAGACATTAGCTACATTGCTGATGCCGCCAGTCGGTTGTCCAGAATTAGTCGGGGTAGAATCTTGTGGTGTCGCTTGTTTTCCCTCGCCACCAGCGACTGGAGAAACACCTTGTGATGGTGCCGATTGTTGTTCAACCCCTGAGTTAGTTGGGGCTGAATCCGTCTGTTGTCGTGAAGGTTGATTTTGCTCTGATTGTGGTGGGGGATTTTCTTTGCGTTGAACAATAGGTGAAGTTGAATCTAGCTTGGCTTGAATCTTGTTATGTTTGCGAAATTTCTCCAAACTCCGCTTTTGTAAGCCGCCTGTCTGTTGAATCGTATGAGTCAATTCATGGGCAGTCAAATCGTTGTTACCAGGTGACTTACCCGCGCCAAAGTAAATATCCTGCCCATGTGCAAATGCCTGAGCATTTACCGCTTGATTCATCTGCACTGCATCACTACCCGTATGCACCCTCACGCCACTAAAATCAGCCCCAAAGCGCGGTTCCATAAAAGACCGCACATTCTCTGACAATGGGTTTCCGCCCCCCTTGCTGCTACTCAGACGGTTCTCTAGAGAAGTTGTTGGAGCTTGCGAATTAGCCTCTGGAAGTTGTTTAGTTTGAATTCCCTCTTCTACTTCCGGTAATGTCTCACGTTGAATTAAGTTACCCAGTGGTTTCATCTGCAACTCAGGTTCATCATCTTCCTCTGGTGCTAATTCCCGCTGAATCCCATTTTCACAGGGTTTCGCCTGAATTTCTTCCTCTTCAGGTAATGCCTCTCGTTGTACTAAGGGCGATATCATTGCCCCTAGCGGCTTCATCTGAATTTCTTCTTCCTCTTCAGGTAAAGCTTCTCGTTGCACCAAGGGAGATATCGTTGCCCCTAGCGGTTTCATCTTAACTTCTTCTTCCTCTTCAGACAACTCCTCCCGCTGCACCTGCCCTGATTCTGGCATCGCCATTACCTGAGCTGCCATGCTGTCTGCTTCCTGCTCGTACTTATCCCCTGGCTTACCCACAGTCAGCTTTGCCTGAATCGGTAAGAGGGGAGCAGGATTGACCCCCTTCTGATTCAAATTTTTTGCTTGTTGATAACTCTGCCACAACTCAGCTTTAGTGGCTGGGGCAGATTCTGCTGATTTTGCCTGAACTCCAAAGCCACGGGACTGGAACGGATTCACATTAGATGTAGAGTCCGAATTATGACGTTTTTTGGTTGTTGTGTTCAGGCGATCGGACATAATTAATTATCTATCCTTTCATTAGGATGGGATCGATTTGTAAATAGTTGAACTATCTCAACGAATCGGACTTCTATTTCATATCGAATCTGGTTGTTCTGTCGTCCTCCAACCTGTACCAGATTGATTATCTATCATATTCCAGTCAGGTTGAGATCCAGGGCTTGCTCCATTAGAGTTAAGTAAACTTACTATACTGTGCCAGCTAGCTACTTCAGAAAGACGCTGAGACGAACCACCATTTTTTGGTTCGCCAACTATCCATCCTGTGAAATTTTGTACAACATAAACACGTGAGTTTTTTGAATGCCCTAATATCGATGGGCCTGGGCTATCCCAATAAGCAATAAAATTATTTTGTCGCGCAACATTTTGTGGTAGTGGATTATCAGCTCCACTACCTTGCGTTTGTAATCTCTTCTCCCATTTATTCTCGAAAAAATTACCTTGTTTGATCCAAATTGATTCAGGCCCCGACCACTGAAGTGGTTGAAGATTTTGGTAATTTTCAAGTGCAGCTCGATCTGCTTCAAATTTCAACTCAACCCCGTTAGTCATATACAGTCCTCTAGTTGGGCCTAAAGAACGATTTGTCAAACCAGTTCCTGAATTGAGAAAACTTGAAAAGCTAACTGTACCCTCCCTACTATCTTTTTTGCCTAAAGTCTTTTTGCAATGAATGCTCTTAGTCTGTTGCTCTAGTGGCGAGATCGTCCCCATCAGCGGTTTCATCTGGAGTTCTTCATCTTCTTTTGGAAAATCCTCTCGCTGTATCTGCGTGGGTACTAACATCGCCATGACTCGATCTGCTACACTGTCTGCTTCTTGCTCGTATTTCTCTCCAGATTGCCCAATTGTAAGTTTTGCCTGAATTGGCACAGAGTAGCTATTTGCTCTGCTCTGATTTAATTGCTGTGCTTGTTGGTAGTTTTCCCACAACTCACCTTTGGTCACTGGAGTAGATTCTCCCGACCTTGCCTGCACTGCGAAGCCACGTGATTGGAACGGACTCACCTTGAAGGTGGAATCCGAATTCTGACGTTTTTTAGCGATCGTACTTTGGAGGTCGGACATAATCAACTATCTATCTTTTCAGTGAGAGGAGATCGAGCTACATGTAATTAAAAGCTCTAAACTTTTATCTAATTAACCGTTATCAATCTGATTTGACAGGTGGGGGAGCACCAATACTAGTATCAATTGTTGTGCCTTCGTTCTTACCATGATCGCTGCTTGTATCATAATCATCACTCGATTTTTTCAATTCCGCCAAAGCCTCAGCAAAAATTATTTCAGCTTCCGCTTGAGATTTTCCAACAAGTGATGTGGCAACATCTGTCAACTTAGTTCGTACCAGTTGGACATGTTTCTCCTCATGAACTTTTAAAATGCTAAAAGATCGATCCCACTCTGCTTTAGCCGCTCTGCTAAGTTTTGCTGCACCTGGCCAGTTAGGTAAAGTTACCGATATCGGTACATTTACTGTCACATTTGTGGCGACACCATTTTCATCCAATGCTAGCGTAAATCGTGGATTCCATGTTGTTTCCCCAGCCTCCTCGCGTTGGCTAATTAGATCGGCAACTTCTTGTAATGTTTTTGCCTCGATCGGATAAGTTTTGTTTTGTACTGTAAAGTTGGTTTGTGTAGGAGGTCTAGGACTACCTCGCTTTTTTTGTCTTTGAAGGGAAGAAGTTTGAGCAAAGCTATTGCCGCCCGTTTGTTGCACCACATGAGTCAATTCATGCGCCGTCAAAGCATCTTTCCCTGGAGCCTTCCCCGCTCCAAAATAAACATCACTACCATGTGCAAACGCCTGAGCATTCACATCCCGATTCATCTGCACTGCATCACTCCCCGTATGCACCCGCACCCCACTAAAATCAGCCCCAAACCGTGGCTCCATGAACGATCGAACATCATCTGACAAGGGACTTCCGCCACCTTTACTATTACTTAGTTGACTTTCTAGGGAGTTGGGAGTTGGGAGTTGGGAGTTGGGAGAGGATTGTTTCATTTGCAGATCCTCCTCTTCTTCAGGTAGCTCTTCCCGTTGGATAGAGTTATCCAATGATTTCATCTGCAATTCTTCTTCCTCTGGAAGTTCTTCCCGTTGCACGACATTATCTTCAGGCTTCATCTGAAGTTCTTCTTCCTCTTGGGGCAATTCTTCCCGTTGTACTAGCGGCGAGATCGTCCCCGCCAACGGCTTCATTTGGAGTTCTTCCTCTTCCTCCCCCAATTCCTCGCGCTGTACCTGGGCTGGTTCTGACATTGCCATAACTCGATCGGCAACACTGTCCGCTTCCTGCTCGTATTTGTCCCCTGGCTGGCCGATCTTCAGTTTTGCTTGAATGGGTGTCGATCGATCTAAAACTGTCTTCTGCGACCCATTTTGACCCATCTGTGTCGATCTTTGATAGTTTTCCCACAGCTCAGTTTTGCTGGCTGGGGTCGATGTTGATGCTTTTTGTTGTACTCCAAAGCCGCGAGTTGAGAAGGGACTTAGCTTTGAGGATCGATCGATCGATGTAGATGAAGATCGATCTATTTTTTTTCGCTGAAGACGTTGATGACGTTCCATACTCTAACTCTCAATAGCATCACATTCTATAATTTATAGTACCACCATTGTCTATTCAAAATTAACTCTACTTAGGTCGATTTTTTCGATCGGACAAAGAATTCGTGAAGATTTCTTGGATTGATACATTCAGCTATAATATGAGAAAGTCAGACAGCATCAGTAACCCAAGCAAATAGGATATTTCAAATGTGGCTGAGGAACTAGAGAAAGCAATCTCTCCAGAACCTAGTTTTCTCTTTCGAGCAGATGATAACTATAAGATCGGCGATCCTGTCGGATTTGAGTTAGGTAGTGCGGATGCCCTGAAAGCGGATATTCAAAGTCCATTGGAGCATGTTTTAGATAAGGAAGCTGGAGATACTAGCAGATACGCTTCATTTTCAACTGCAATCAAAATCAGTGGCGGTGGTGGATCGATAAGATTTAGTAACAAAAACAGAATTTACAAAGTAGCTTGGGAGACTCTTCAAAGTCTAGAATCCAGAGGTATAATTGAGATCTACAGACCAGATCGAGTAGCAGAGATTATTCGCCAGCATCCAAAGAAGAAGATCTCTAAACAAGCCAACAACGTTCGAGCTGCTATGGAAAAAAATGGAGAAATTTTGATTGAAGGACAAATTCCCAGCGAGTTTGTAATTTTAGCTAAGTAAAATTGATACCAGATACTTATATGGATGAACTAGGAATAGCATTAGCTCAACTCCAAAGCTCAAACCTAGATACTAGGGAGTCAGCTCTCGATCGCATCGGCACTCTTAATCCCAATAATGCTTTTGAAATTATCTTACCTTTTCTTGCTGATGCCAATTCAGAGATCCGGGCAACAGCAGCTTGTAATTTAGGGGAGATTGAGGATCTCCGCAGTGTGGCATATTTGATCGATGTAGCCGAAAATGATGCTGAAGAAAAAGTTCGGATAGAAGCTCTATCGGCTTTAGATAATTTTCGATCGCTAGAAATATCGATCTGTTTAATTAATGAAATTAATCGTCCAAAGAAATCGCGAAGACCTAGACAAATAGTGGCAAAACAACTTCAGTATTATGATAATGAGAGATCTATTGATGCTTTGAGCCTTTTATTACTAGAAGACGAAGATGTTTATGTACGGATATTTGCCGCTGATTCTCTGGTGTCACTAAATCGGTTTAGACTGCTGGATATTTGGAAACAGGCTTTACATGATGAAAGTAGTTACGTTGTCGAAATAGCTCATCGAGCAATTGAACATCTAGAAAAATCAGTACAATTGCTTGAAGCTGGATAGATAAGATATTTGTTTTAATAACCTGCGAAGTATTATTTGGATTGAATACCCATTACTTACCACTGTCCCAAATTATCTTCCTGTTGTAAACCAATTAGCTGTCTGCGTTTGACACCATAATTGAGGATATTGATTCCCAATTCATGAGCACTGCGGATTACCATCCGGGGTAATGTGAGTTCTAGATCGATTCCCCATGCCGATCCCAAATCGCCGATAATTAAGATAATTCCGCCGCCTGTTAATAGTTGAACTGGTTGTCTACCGATCGTTGGTAATGCTGCAAACAAAAATGGGCGAATGCGTAATGGATGATCTCTTCGTAATTCTTCTAAGGGTTTTAAGGGCGATTCGACGAGTATTGCTAAAGATCGGACGCTATCAATTAGGGCTTGAGCATCGATCGGTGCATCGACCAAAAGCACGCCACCAGCATCTAAATAACTCCGCAGGGAAGCTACTTCTTGACTATTTAGTGATAATGCTTCTTTGCCTGTAAGATAGAGTAGATCGTATTCTGTGAGATTTTCGGCTAAGGTTATTTGTCCGACTTCATCGGTACCTCGGAGTTTGGATGTGAGGGATTCGATAGCTTGGGATAGATAAGTAAGGTTGAAAAAATTACGCGCACAATCTGCATCATTATGGTTTACTTGTGCCATTCTGGCGATCGATTGAGGGCGACTTTCGGCTTGGCGACGATAACGCAAATCTATATTGTTATAGCCAGGAAAAAATACTTCATTTGCTTGCGCGATGGCGACTTCACCGGGTTGTAATAGTATTCTACATATTTCTATTTCCGAACTGTTGGGAGTGTTGCTTTTTTCATCAATCCGAAATGTCTCTTGCACCATTTCTAATTGTTGTTTTTGGCGCAGTTCATCAGGATCGATATAACTAACTGTGAGATATAACAAAACTGGTTCTGCATCAGTTACTGTTGTCGCAATCCGAAAGTCGATCGGTTGGGGTACGACAATTGTATTGCCTGCGAGATCGATCGCAATTCCTGGCTGAATTTGCACCCACCGTTTATCTCGATACTTCGCTTCGACTTGTTTTGGCGCGGGTATGACTCTTACTCCCAAACCACAAACAATTCCTGGTTGATTTAATGATTGATAATGAGTATTTTGTCGCCGTCGATGATAGTCGTGAGCCTTGCGCCAACGTTCGGCGTTTACGAGTAAACCATCCGTTGCTTGTAGACGTTCAAAAGGTTGAATTGGTGGCGTGGGGAAGGGGTGCATGTTGGGGTGGTAGGGTAGGAGGGTGGTAGGGTGGTAGGGTGGTAGGGTGGTAGGGTGGG
>JANOPX010000287.1:0-4801 GCA_031422115.1 Chamaesiphon sp. VAR_4_metabat_408
CCCCGGCTCCCCCACTCCCCCTCTCCCCGTCTCCCCGTCTCCCCGTCCCCCCGTCTCCCCGTCCCCCTCCCCTGTGATATCATTGACCTTAGCCCCCCTAAGCAGTTCAATATGACGAGCGGTTACATTTTTATTGGGGCGGTTTTGATCTTGGGGGGCATCATTGCGGTGTCTGGAGATCGCATTGGCACAAAAGTGGGCAAAGCGAGACTGACATTATTCAAATTACGTCCCCGTCAAACTGCCACCCTCGTGACAATTATCACCGGGACACTAATTTCAGCATCAGTACTGACACTGATTTTTGGAGCCAGCGAACAACTGCGAATTGGGGTGTTCGATCTCCAAAAGATTCAGCGCAAACTCTCTGATACCAAGGAAAATCTCGATCGTGCCCTAGAGCAAAAAGATCGGGTACAGCGAGAGCTAGAAGTTGCCCGCAATGCCCAAACAGAAGCCAAAGATCTCTTATCAGGGATTGACAAATCTCTCAAAGATGAACTGCTCAAACAATCGATCGCCACTCAAAACCTCAAAAATACCGAGAAGCAGCTTGAGTCTGTCTCGACCCAACGGAATGACCTAGTAAAAGAAGTCACGGAAATTTCCCGCAAACGCGGCGATTTGACAGCGCAACAGCGAGTCGTTGCCGCACAAGTTCGAGAGCTAAAAGATCGAGTGAACGATCTCGACGAGCAAATTGCCCCTATAAATCAAGAAATGATTAGCGTTGAGAGTAAACGCTCTCAACTCGAACAACGGCTCAATACCATTGCCGTGGAGCCAAACTTGGTGCGTCAAACTCAACAGCTCAAAACTTATGAAAATAATGTCAAGAAATTAGACCGAAAATTGGGCGAACTTATGCCCAGATTGACTCAGCTAGAAACTCAACTCAAAACCAAACAATCCGAATTACTAGCGGTAGAAACTCAGCTCAAAGAACTAAATCAAGAACGAGCTGTCCGTCAAGCTCAACTCAAAGAAAAAGACAAGCAGCATCAACAACTAGAACGAGAATTTCAAACTCGTGCCACCCAACTAAAAGTTCGAGATCGTCAACTCAAACAATTGGAAAACCAAATTAAAACTAGAGGACAAGGATTGGCATCTCTAGAAACCGAAGTAAATAGTATCGAACAAGAATATCGAAAGATTCGCCAAGGTAATATTGGTATTTTACGCAACCAAGTTTTGGCCTCGCGGATCGTCAAGGCGGGGAATCCCACAGCCTATACCGAGGCTGTCGATCTGTTGCTCAAGCAAGCCAATCTGAATGCACTGCAAGCCACTAATCCCGATGAGGTTACTAGCAATCGACAGATAATCGAACTCGCACCCAATCAACTCACACAATTGAAACAACAAATATCCGAACGCCGTGATTATGTGGTTCGCATTTTCTCAACCGAAAACTATGCAATTGGCGATAAAAGTGTTCGAGTATTTGCTGACGCTACTCCAAATCAAAAATTGTTCGATCGCAATGAGCGACTGGATAATGTGACGATCGATCCAACCCAAATGACCAAAGATGAAATTCGTCAACAATTAAATATTCTGCTAGTCAGATCCCAACTCCATGCTAAACGGGCGGGAATTCTAGACGATAAGCCTCAAATTGGTGACGATCGCTTGACTAGCTACGTTCAATTTTTAGATCGACTCAAAAGCCAAAAATACCCGATCGAAATCATTGTTGTTGTCGATCGGGATACTTACACATTAGGGCCGCTAGCAATTCAATTGCAAGCGGTCGCTAACAACAAGATCCTATTTAGCACCTACTCAAAGGCAGCTAGCAATTAAATTACCAGCAGTCGCTAACAACAAGATCCTACCCATGCACCTACTCAAAGGCAGCAACCAATTCATCCAGCGTACATTGATACGCCAGCATGAGATGCTTGAATTGAGATGGGACTAATTTGGGTTGAGATCGTTTCTCTTCCCAATCATCGATGGTTCTGACTGTCAAACCCAATTCGGCGGCGATTTGAGTTTGAGTCAAGCCAGCTACTTCCCGCAAGCCGATCGGTGTCAATCCAGAATAGCTTTGGTTAGAAGCTAATTTCAGGTGACGAGCTGCTTGCTGACAGGGTTGTTTTAAAATATATACCTTAGCTAGTTTTTGTCCGTAACTGCGCTGTTTGACAGTCACTTGCCGATTGGCAATCGATGTTTTCAAACAGATTTGGATCATTGATACAGGGCGGTTGAGAATGTCGGATAGCTCCTTCACGCTCAAACCATCGGGGTGTTTACGAATCGACTCTAGAAGCCTATCGGTTGTGGTCGGACTTGGATAATCGGGGGTTATTTCGATAATTGCCAAAGTTAAGTATGCCTAACTCATCAACTACCAGCTTATCATCTTTATTTAGCGAACGATACATATTAATCACGATCTAGCAACCGCCAAGTTACCGATCTAGTTAGAAGGTAGCAAAATTAAGATATTTTTTAACAAAACTTATGATTACACGATTCGGCTTGAGAACTAATTGATACCACTCTCAATAGTCTTGACGAATCGATTAGCTTTGAGGTACTATAGCTTTATAGTATACTCACTTAGTTTGTTATTATCCAGCGGAGCGTTATATATAAATTGATGTCAATTGGATTCAAGATTGGCATAGAGCAGGCATTCTAAGCGTCGAGCTAGCTGCAAACTCTCCAACCAAAAATCGTGTAATAAAATCGTACTTCGAGAGCTTGAAAGAATTTCGCTAAATTTTGGTGGGGAAGATTAATTTTTCGATTGCTGTCGGGATTCTTGACAGATGAGGAAGGGGCATGGCAACATCTCGCCGATCGCGCTAGACTGAAACATTTGCTCAAGGCAACTAGAGGGGAGAAGAAAGACCTCCTTTGGCAGATCTTCCCATCAAAGATCCAAACATAAATGAGCTAGATACCTCGATCTAATTCTTTATTCCCGTGCTAGCAACTCCGCGAATAAATTGTTTTTGGCCTAATAAGAATAAGACTATCACTGGAACAGAAGCAATACCGATCGCCGCCATCAATAGCTGCCAACTATTGGTAAACTGTTCTTGAAACTCAGCTAGAGCTAATTGTACCGTCCGCAATTCGGGGCGAGTGGTAAAAATTAGTGGTTTGAATAAATCGTTCCATTCGCCGATAAAAGTGAATAAAAATAGCGTCACCAAAGCAGGGCGAGATAAGGGGAGGATGATTCGCCAGAGAATTTGCCATCGATTGGCACCATCTAGAGTAGCTGCTTGTTCGAGTTCGATCGGAATTGTCAGAAAGAATTGACGTAATAGAAAAATACCAAACCCATTTGCCGCCGTCGGCAGAATTAAGGCACCATAGGTATTGAGTAGATGTCCCCACTTGAGCAACAAGAAGATCGGCATCACTAGCAATTGAAATGGAATTACTAAAGTAGCGAAGATAACTAAGATTAACGCCTGACGACCGCGAAATTTTAACCGAGCCAAAGCATAACCAGCTAATGCAGATGTAAAAATTTGGGCGGCGGTGACAGATAGGGCAACAAAAGTAGAATTGGCAAAAGCGAGGAGAAAGTTACCACGACTCCAAGCCATTTGGTAGTTGGCAAAAGTCGGATGACTGGGGATGCTAAATCCAATCGCCGTAGTGCCACTGGGGGTAACTGAAGTCAGGAACACCACGATTAGAGGAGCCAAGATGAGAGCGGCTCCACCCCAGAGGAATAAACCGTTCAAGAGCCGCCACCATCGTAAATAACTGCTTTCTGCTAACTGTTGCACGGTTTTGGTCTCAGATCGGGTAAGATGATGAAGTTTGGAAATCGAAATAAATCTATAAGATTGAGATAGATAGACCCATTCAGCTTATCTCGTTTCAGAGGTGGAGCAAAAGGGGCGACCTCACATAGAATAAAATTTTACACATATAACGGGAACTCGAACTCATGGTGCAGATGGCAACCAGTTTGGAATTTGACTTTAAAAGCGAAACCTATAAGGATGCTTACAGTCGGATCAATGCGATCGTCATTGAAGGCGAACAGGAAGCGCATGACAACTATGTTACACTGTCTGGGTCTCTCCCCGATGCCCACGATGAGTTGGTCAAGCTGTCCAGAATGGAGCTGCGCCACAAGAAAGGGTTTGAAGCCTGTGCTCGCAATCTGTCTGTGACAGCAGACATGGATTTTGCTAGAGAATTTTTTAGTGAGCTACACGCAAACTTTCAAGTTGCCTCAGCCGCTGGGAATGTTGTCACCTGCTTATTGATTCAGTCGCTGATTATCGAATGTTTTGCGATCGCCGCCTACAATATTTACATTCCCGTAGCTGACGATTTTGCGCGCAAAATCACCGAAGGGGTAGTCAAAGAGGAATATCTTCACCTCAATTTTGGCGAAGTCTGGCTCCGCAACAATTTTGAAGCCGCCAAAGCTGAACTCCAAACCGCCAACCGTCAAAATCTGCCCATCGTCTGGAAAATGTTGAACGTTGTCGCCAAAGATGCGAAGGTTTTGGGCATGGAAAAAGACGCACTCATCGAAGACTTCATGATCGCATATGGCGAAGCCCTAGATAATATCGGTTTCAACACTGGCGAAATCATGCGGATGTCTGCTTATGGTTTGATGGGAGCGTAGGGGTGGGAGGGTGGGAGGGTGGGAGGGTAGTAGGGTAGTAGGGTAGTAGGGTGGGAGGGTAGGCGGGTAGTAGGGTAGTAGGGTAGTAGGGTAATAGTTTTCGATCCAGCGCACTCTCCGTCTCCCTGTCCCCCCGGCGCCCCGGGGGCCCGGGGGGCGGGGGGGGGGGGGGGGGGG
>JANOPX010000288.1:0-6876 GCA_031422115.1 Chamaesiphon sp. VAR_4_metabat_408
GCGATCGTACCTAGAATACGCCATGAGTGTGATCGTGGGGCGGGCATTGCCAGATGTGCGGGATGGATTGAAACCAGTGCATCGGCGGATTATCTATGCAATGCACGAATTGGGCTTGACACCCGATCGTCCATATCGGAAGTGCGCCCGCGTAGTTGGGGATGTGCTGGGCAAATATCACCCCCACGGCGACCAATCGGTCTATGATGCCCTAGTTAGGTTAGTTCAGGACTTTTCGACCCGTTATCCCCTCTTGGCGGGACACGGCAATTTTGGCTCGGTAGATAACGATCCACCTGCGGCGATGCGGTATACCGAGACGCGGTTAGCAGCGATCGGACATGAAGCACTACTCGGCGAAATTGGTACGGCTACCGTAGACTTTATCGGTAACTTTGACAATTCCCAACAAGAGCCGACAGTTTTGCCCGCCCAATTACCGATCCTGGTAATCAATGGCTGTGGGGGAATTGCGGTAGGGATGGCGACAAATATTCCCCCCCATAATGTGGGTGAAGCCATTGATGCTACCATTGCGCTAATCGACAAACCAGACATCACCGATGAGCAACTGTGGAAATTAATTCCTGGGCCTGATTTTCCCACAGGTGGTGAGATAATTGGGACAGAAGGGATTCATGATGCCTATCGTACTGGCAAAGGAATTATTACGGTACGGGGAGTCGCCCATGTTGAGACAGCCTCAGATCGAGTTAAACTAATTAAGTCCAAAAAACGCCGAGATTCACTCATCATCACGGAATTACCCTATCAGGTAAATAAAGCGGCGTGGATTGAAAAAATCGCCGAACTCGTCAATGCGGGCAAAATCGATGGAATTGCTGACTTGCGCGATGAGAGCGATAGACAAGGAATGCGCGTCGTTATCGAGATCAAAAGAGACAGCCAACCCGAACATATCCTCCAACAGCTCTATCGTCAAACCGCTCTCCAGAGCAACTTTGGGGCGATTTTGCTGGCGATCGTCGATGGGCAACCCAGACAACTCACTCTCAGACAATTACTCGAAGAATTCCTCCGCTTTCGAGAAATCACCCTCACCCGTCAGTACGCCAACGAAGTAGAACAAGCTCGCAAACGCTTACACTTAGTCTCAGGATTGATGTTGTCACTAGATAATCTCGATCGGACGATCGAGATTCTCCGCAGTTCCCCCGATGGTAGTACCGCCAAAGTGAGATTCCAAGCCGAACTAGATCTGAGCGATATCCAATCTGATGCCATCTTATCCATGCCCATGCGGAGATTGACAGGATTGGAACGTCAGAACTTGCAAACCGAATTTGATGAAGTAACTGCAAAGGTCGCCAAACTAGATAACTTGCTGGCCGATCGACACGAACTGTTAAAATCGCTCAAACGAGACTTGCGATCGCTCAGACGGAAATATGCTGACGACAGGCGTACCAAAATCACTGAATTTGTCCAGCCTAAATCGGATCCTACCGCAACAACTTCCAAAGCCAGAACCCAACGAGCACAAATAGTGCAGCCCAACCAGCTCCAAGTTGTCGAAGCCGAACCAAGCCAACCCACAGAAGTAGAAATCACCCATCAAGGCTATATCAGAAGATTGAGTAAAACAGGTGCAAAACTCAATCCCAATAGCCAAGATTTTGTCATCACCACCTATCAAACTACCACCAATGAAGAACTAACAATTATCACCAGCAGTGGCAAAGCATACCCCTTAAAAATCCGCGAAATTCCCCCCACCATCGGTAACGCTCAAGGTACAACTCTCCTCAGCCTGATTTCCGCGCTCCAAGATAACGAAGGTGACGAAAAAATCCTCACCACATTTATCAGCCCAGTAGAAGACGGCGAAGACTATAACCAATTCCTCTTGCTCACCACCCAAGGCAAGATCAAACGCATCCTCCGCCAAGATCTCACCGGATTGACAAATCGGGGGACAACCCTGATCAAACTCCGCGAAGAAGATCTTTTACATACGATTGCACCACTCGATCGCGAGCGGGAAATCATCATCGCTACCTCTGGTGGTAGAATTCTAAGACTCGCCCTCGCTTCCGAACAAATCCCCCTTATGGGTAGGGTTTCCCAGGGAGTACAAGCCCTCAAAGTTGGAGCCAAAGAACAGATCGTCGGTTGCCTCCCCGTCAACAGCGATAATGACATCATCCTCATTACCCGCTACGGCTACGCCAAACGCTTACCCGTCACAGCAATTCGGATCGTTCAAACTGGAAATATGGGCACCCACGCCATGCAATTTGCCACCAAAACCGACAATCTCATCCACCTGATGCTCCCAACCGAAGAACTTAAAATCTTCACTACCAACCAACGTCACGAAACCATCCCCCTCGCCAACCTCAAAACCCACGGCAAAGACGGCATCGGCGACAAATCGATCGATCTTGGTAATGGTGAAGAGATAAGCTTTGTGAGTTAGGATTTTGGATTTTGGATTTTGCGGATGTGGGAACTGTTCGGGTTCCCCGACAGTGGAGCACACCAAGACGGATTTTGGATTGAAATTCACCCTGCTTACATTTCTAGTGAGGAGGGCGGGTTTGAACGAATCTCTAGTAGAATCGTCATCGATTCCATAAACCCGCCCCTACAGACCCCTCTCCCACCCTCCTACCCTCCCACCCTCCTACCCTCCCACCCTCCTACCCTCCCACCCTCCTACCCTCCTACCCTCCCACCCCTTAACGCCCTTACTTCATCACTCGTCTCAAACCAGTCCAACCGATCGTCACATATGCGATCGCGAGTAGTAGACTAGCTAAACCTGTTCTCACGCCAGTTTTGAGCATTTTTTCGCCAGCTTGAGACTCGGCTTTGCGTTTTTGTTCTTGGAGCTGCTTGAGATTTTGCTCTGATTCTTGCTTAAATTTGCCTGGGTCGCTCAGGAGTAGTTCTAGTTTAGACTTGGTAATCTGGAGATTTGCTAAACCTTGTCCTTGTGCGCCGTTTTTGATTTCTTTCTCGACTGCGGCAATTTGCTCTTTGATTTTTGCTGGGGGTTGAGCACTAATTTGTTGGAGATTACTTTTGATTCCCTGCTCTAGGCGTGTCACCTCGTCGCCAATTTTCTTGAGATCTTCACTTTTCATCGTGTTGGTGGTGATGCCCTGAAAGGGGATAATCAGCACGAAAATTAGTCCCAAAAGACTAGCTAAAACATAGGTACCGATCCGCCAGCCATTACCGCGACTACCGCCATCTTCGGTCGAAACGATCTCAATCCAGTCTCCAGCAATTGCAAAAGCGATGCCAACTAGGGGTAATAAGCCTCGATCGACTACTTGACTGGTAGCATAAAGCCACCATCTTTTGCGATCGGGATCTGGAGCCAAGTCGGGTGGAAAGGCAATCATGAAAATCAGATCGATCAGTGATGATACAATCAGCACTGCACCTGCGGTTTTGAGGGCGAGGGGAGTCAGGAAACTGCTAGTGGTTGGTTGCATAGTCTAAATTTGATTGAGATGTTAAAACATTATCGCAAGGCAAGCGGGCGATTTTGAAATCTGTAGTCGATCGCACAAAAACTCTAGATTACCTTGTTTTGGTGAAGTTTCGTTGGTGAAATTGACTTGAAATTGGGTTGGCGGCGATCGAGTATGGATTAAAATCTAACTAGTTAATTCGTCTGGTATAGACAATCGTGATGAGAAAACAAGTTTATGTTTATCCAGATCGTTCGGCATTGGTAGCTGCGGCTCTAGTCATGGTGGTAGAAAGGATCCGAGCAGCTATTGCCGATCGGCATACTTGCTCGATCGCTCTATCTGGTGGTTCGACTCCGCAACCATTGTATGCTGCACTGGCACAACAAGATTTACCCTGGCACCAAATTCATATTTTCTGGGGCGACGAACGCTATGTTCCTTATACCCATCCCGATAGTAATTATGGGATGACAAAAAGAGTCTGGCTAGACTTGGTGCCGATTCCAGCGGCGAATATCCATCCGATGCCCACAGATTTGGCGGATCCACAATTAGCTGCTACTGCTTACGATCGATCGATCTCCGCCCATTTTGGGCTAGAAGCTGGGGTAATGCCCAATTTTGATATCACACTACTGGGGATGGGTGATGATGGTCATACAGCCTCTTTATTCCCCCATACAGCGGCTCTAGCTGTGGTCGATCGATCCGTGACTGTTGGCGACAAAGATGGCGAACCGCGTTTAACCTTGACCATTGGGGCGATCGACAAATCTCATACTACGATCTTTCTCGTCTGTGGTGCTAGCAAACAACCAGCCCTCAGAGCGGTATTTGCCCCCGTCGGTGATGGAAGTGCCTATCCATCGAGACAAATTCAGCCAGATGGAGAATTGTTATGGTTGCTAGATAATGCTGCGCGATCGGGCATAGTAGAAATTGACGAATACTTACAGCAATAGTGCAAGAATTTACCGATTGTGTCAAAGTTACTATCTTGTGAGCAGATATGTTTGCTAATGTCGAAATAGTTTGGATTGAGACCACAACGCTCTGCTAAAATCCGATCGGGGTCGAAAATTGCCAAAACTAAATCGCTAAACCTAAAAATCTAATCTCTTATGATAACCTGCCCAAACTGTAGTCATAGCAACCCTGAAGGAGCTGTCAACTGTGAAGCTTGCTATACCTCCTTACCAGCTACCAAAGCTTGTCCTTCCTGTGGGGTATCAGTCCAACTTGACGCTACATTCTGCGGACAGTGTGGTCACAGCTTCAATGCTACCGTCAATGCTGTACCAGAAGCGGCTCCTGTAGCTTTACCCGCAACAGTTTTGACCAGTAACGAGCCAATTTCTACCCCAATTGTCAATCCACCAGCTCCGATTGCAGCAGCGGCAATAATTCCGCCCCCAACGATGCCAGTGGTGGAAGTGAGTTCGCCGACGATCGTCCCAGTGCCACTACCTACGCCAGTTGCCACACCAGTTGCCGTAGCGACACCATCAACTCCGGTAGCTACCCAAATCCAACAGGCAGCATATCAACTGTTTCACTTGCAGACAAATAAAGATATCGAACTCCCGCCACATTTGGAAGTTGTGCTCATTGGCAAACCCAACGAACAATCGCCTCCCGATGTTGATGTGTCTGGTTTTCCCTGTTCGGAAGTCGTCTCCCGCGTTCATGCCAATATTCGGATCGAGGGATCTAACTATTATCTCGAAGATCTCGGTAGTGCTAATGGTACTTATGTCAATCATAATGCCCTAGTCAAAGGCAATCGTCACTTGCTGCGGACTGGCGATCGAATCGGCTTGGGAAAAGGCGATTTAGTGACTTTCCTCTTCCAAAATAGTCGATCCTAGAGATTGATTTATCCCGTCAGAACCGCTGTTTGATTATGCCAACGATCGTCTTAAATCTACTCAATTCAATTCCCGTGCAGAGCTGGAAATTTGTGTCCCAAGATATTATCCGAATTGGGCGGGCAACAGACAATAATGCTGTGCTGTTTAGTGCTGTTGTTTCCAGACATCACGCCGAATTGAGATGGAGTGAATCTAGTGGCTGGCAGCTCACTAATATGAGTGCCAATGGGACGTATATCGATGGCGAAGCGATTAAAACGCTAGATGTAATAGATGGAATGACGATCCGTCTGGCTACATCTGGCCCCAAAATCCAAATTTCGCTAGTTAGTGGGGCTGCTGGTTCGGATGCAGTTGCCCCAACGGAACAAGCAGCCCCTTGATTTACTGTCGCAGTTGGACTGGCATCACCAGATAAGTCATCTCAATGCCACCCAGGGGCTTGAGGATGACGGGTTCCAATGGGCCATTGAGGTTGATAGTGATTTCTGCGGTAGGGAGGGTTTTCAAGCCATCCATGAGGTACTTGATATTGAAAGCAATGTCCAAATCCGTGCCAGAAATCTGGGCGGTAAGTAATTCTCGACCATTACCTCGATCTTGTGCTTCAACGGAAAGGGCGATCGAACTATTCCCAGCGTCGATACTAAATTTGACTAGATTAGTTGTATCTGCGAGAATCCCAATCCGTTCTAGAGCACTGAGAAGTTGCTTGCGATCGACTGTAATTTGACGTTGAAATTGTCTGGGAATCAACAATCGATAGTCAGGATATTTGCCTTCCAAAGTCCGAGTAGTCAGCTTTTGGTCGCCCCAGGCAAATACCACCTGCCCCTGCTCCAACTGTGCCCCCAATTTATCACCATCGGGTCTGGATGTGAGCATTTTTTCGAGTTCCCGCAAGGCTTTCGCCGGAACTGTCACCTCAAATGAGCCGCGATCTCGATCTGTTGTAGGTGCTTCATCTGTCTCTGGTGGATAGACTTCGACAATTCCCAAGCGGTGTCCGTCAGTGGCGGCAAATTCCAACCTGTTTGGCTCGACTTTCATATATACTCCTGTGAGTATTTGCTTGGTTTCATCCTGGCTACAGGCGACGAGAGACCCCTTTAGACCATCAATAAAAGCAGTAGCCGAGAGTGAATTGATTTCGCTATCTTCGATCGATGGCAATTCGGGAAATTCTTCGGCACTCATCCCTCGCACTTGATACTTACCCGAAGCTGAGGTGATATTCACCAAATTTTCAGCTCCAGTCTCATCATCAAGGGTGATGTCCCCGCTAGGTAATTTGGCGATGATATCATTCAACAATTTGGCGGGGAGTGTTAATACCCCAGGCTCGTTCACTTGGGCGGCAAAGCTAGTTTGGATGCCCAAACTGAGGTCGAATCCAGTAAGCTGAATTCGATCTGGATCTACCGTCGCTTCGATTTTGATATTTGCCAGTACTGGGTGAGTTGGGCGAGCGGGAACAGCACGACTGACTAATGCTAGATTGACATTCAGATCGTGCTGGGTGCAGACGAATTTAATGAGCGGGGGAGGGGGAGTGG
>JANOPX010000289.1:0-14496 GCA_031422115.1 Chamaesiphon sp. VAR_4_metabat_408
TGCGGACTTCCCGCTCTTTGAGTTCGGGGGTGATGTAGCGTTCCTCATTGGTGAGGGTTTGTTTGCGGATATAGTCGATCGGTACTTGGTCGGCTTTGAGTCGGGATATACTAATGTAGTAGCCGAAGGTTTTGTTAAAACCGACTTTGAGATTGGCGATACCCGTACGATCCCGCTCGATGACTTCAACAATGGCTAAACACTGGATATCTCCAGCAGAGTCGGAGCGCAAATCGTCGATTTCGGTGTTGATACCCGTGCGGATGATACCGCCTTCTTTGAGGTGTTGGGGTGGATGTTCTACCAGGTGTGCGGCGATTTTTCCGCCCAAGGCTTCGAGTTCGTGGGGGACATGGTGGAGAATTTTTAAGAAGGGGGAATTACCCTGATTGGCGATATTTGCCAATTCGGGGAGCTTGAGAAAGGAGTCGGCGAGGGCGACTAAATCCCGCGCATTTGCTCGCCCTGATGCGGCTTTTCCGGTGAGGCGTTCGATGTCGTAGATTTGTTTGAGCAGTTGTTGGAGATCTTGACGGAGGAAGGTTTGTTCGATTAGTTCTTGGATGGTATCCTGGCGTTTGTTAATCGAGACGATATCCAAGAGGGGTTGGAGCATCCAACGGCGTAATGCGCGCCCACCCATTGCGGTACAGGTTTTGTCTAATGCCCATAATAGGGAGCCTTGAAAGTGCCCGTCGCGCATGGTTTGGGTGATTTCCAGGTTGCGGCGGGATTGATGATCTAAGACGAGGTAATCGCCGAGGGAATAGGTACGGAGGGGTTGGAGGGCGATGGGATTACTTTTTTGGGTGGCTTCGAGATATTCTAATAAGCCCCCAGCGGCGCGTAAGGCGAGGGGAAATGGCGCGCACCCCAAAGATTCTAGCGATCGCATTTTGAAGGTATCCAGGAGCCGTTGCTTGGCTTCGAGGAGGGTAAATGGTGCCAGGGGTCGCATGGCGTAGCAAAAGCAATTGGGGAGGCTGCTGGGGAGTAAGTCGGAGGTTTCCCCAGGGCGAAGGAGACGATTGAGATCTGGTGCGGCGATGGGGATGAGGATTTCGGGCGGTTGGAGCCGCATTAGTTCCTGGGTGAGGACTTCGATGTTGGTGCTTTGGGTGGTGAGAAATTCACCTGTAGAGATATCTGTGTATGCTAACCCCCAATTATCGCCGACAATGACGATCGCCGCCAAGAAGTTATTCCGCCTTGCTTGGAGCATTTCTTCTTCCTGAATCGTCCCTGGAGTCAACACCCTGACTACTTCGCGGCGGACTAATCCAGTACCTGCTGCGGTAGCTTCAGCGGCGGTTTCCATTTGGTCGCAGATGGCGATCGCGTAGCCTTTTTCCACTAAGATGGCACAATAGCGATCGACAGCATGATGGGGTACTCCAGTCATGGGTACCCGCCCGATTTCTTTGCCCCCTTCTTTACTCGTCAACACCAATTCCAGTTCCCGCGCAATCGTAATCGCATCCTGAAAAAAGGTCTCAAAAAAGTCACCACACCGATACAATAGCAGCGCATGAGGATACTGAGTTTTCACCTCGACGTAGTGTTGGTACATCGGCGATAGTTTGGTACGATCGAGTTGACGATAATCAGCATTACGAATTTGACTCTGGCTCGTGCGAATACCAGTCAAGTCGGGGATATTATCGGTCATGTGGATTTGGCTAAGTGCGGGTATGTATTATTTTACTCGAATCTTGGGCGAATCGTTGGCGTAGCCGCGCTTCGTCGCAGGTAATCGCTCTTTGGCGATCGCCTGCCTAATTAGGTTGACTGGTGTTATGCTGTGAATATCTTAAAGAAAAGAAAAATAACGACTCCTGTTGCGCAAAGCTTCCTGATGACATTCGATCGCCTGACAGATTCAGAGCAACTGGATTTAGCGTCAGAGATTCTAAAACGGACAGCTTATTTAGACTTCCCACCATTATCCGATGATGACTTGGTTTTAAATGCTGAGGAAATCTTTCTACAGTTAGACGAGTACGAATCTGCATCTGAATCCTATGAATTCTAATCGGGGTGACGTTTGGTTGGTCGATCTGGGTTCTGTTGCAAAAGTCAGACCATGTTTAGTTATAAGTATTTCGGCATTAGATCGAGATCTGTTATTTTATTGCCAACGTTTGAAACCTCGCAGATGGTCTCTAAATCACGCCATAAATTGAGAAACAAAACAGTTAGACAACTGCTGACACTTAGCCATTACAAATTCAAGATAGCTTATACATTTGTTAGCAAACGTTAGCAAAAAAATATCGGTTAGATAAAAAGATCGACATCATGGATGCTCTGCTTATCGAAGTCGAACAGAAGATCGATAAACAAGATGCTCATCTGTGGGCATTTGGAGAATTATGTTAGCAGATTCCCTGGGTACGATCGTCAAACTCTTAGCTTTCCCCAATACTTAGTCCAATTATGACAACTATCCTAATTACTGGTACGACTGGATTTATTGGTGGTCATTTAATCCACCGACTTCAACAGCAATCGTGCAGGCTCATCGCGGCGGTGCGAAAGGATTCGAGTCAATTACCAGAGGATGTTAAATCTATTGTCATCGGTGAGATTACTCCCGATACTGATTGGGGTGAGGCATTAACGGGGGTGGATATTGTCATCCATCTCGCCGCACGCGCGCACATTCTCCAGGATACCGCCGCAGATCCTGCGAGTGAATTTATGAATGCGAATGCTCATAGTACGGAAAATCTGGCGAAACAAGCGATCGTCGCTGGCGTAAAACAGTTTGTATTTATTAGTTCGATCGGGGCGATGGGTAGCAGTAGCGAGAACGCCCTCACTGAGACAGTTTCCTGTCAGCCAGATACTCCCTATGGATGTAGTAAGTTAGCAGCGGAGCAGGCTTTAATTTCCGTAGCCACTGGTACAGAAATGAGTTGGACAATTTTTCGACCGACTTTGGTTTATGGTGCGGGAAATCCAGGTAATATGGAGCGGTTGATAAAGTTGATTCGCACTGGTTTACCGATTCCGTTTGCGAGTATTCACAATCGACGGAGTTTGGTATATGTTGGTAATTTGGTCGATGCGATCGCTATCTCACTATCTCATGAATCGGCCAATCGACAAATGTTTGTGATTAGCGACGATCGAGTTATATCGACACCAGAGTTAGTCAGATCGATCGCTAAAGTTTTAAATCTTAACTGTACTTTGGTGCCATTTCCCGTTAAATTATTTCAATTAGCAGGTAAATTCGGCGATTTTCTCCAAAATGTATTGCATCGACCTTTACCACTCAATTCTCGGACGATCGATTCGCTCACTAGTTCCCTATCTGTAGATACCAACCATCTCAAAACTACTCTCAATTGGCAACCACCATTTACCTTCGAGCAAGGTTTGCTAAAAACTCTAGTGAGCTGACGATTGTCAGAGGATATTTGACAATAAGTAAATTCCCATCCCCCTTTTATTGTGGGATTTCTGGTTTCGGTTTTCACCAGTAGGGGCAATTCATGAAAAGGACATGCTGAGTGGAAACCGAAACGCGCAAACCCTATTCCCTATCACCTAAATGGATATCTTTACAACCGCTTCGATCGAATTCATCATTAGTCTCGCCGCTGTATTTGGGGTCAAAAAATATCTCGGTAAATCATTGGCAGATATACCCAATGAGCGCAGTTCCCATACTCAAGTCACGCCCAGAGGTGGAGGGATTGGTTTTATTACGGCATTTGCGATAATGAGTATCGTCACTAGGGAGATTTATCCCTTACCATTGCCGTGGTTTTGGTTGGCTTTGGCACCTTTAATTGGGGTGGGAATTTTGGACGACAGGTTTAATATTTCTAGTTTGGTAAGATATCTCATCCAATTAGGTACGGCAGCAATTATGGTTTACCAACTCCATGCTTTTCCCCAACCTTGGTTGACATCTTTAGGTACTGTCGGCATTATTATATCCGTCGGATTGACGATAATTGGGATTACTGCGGGGATTAATTTCTACAATTTTATGGATGGTTTGGATGGGTTGGTATCTGGGGTGGTGATGGTGCAATTGGGCTTTTTGGCAGTGTGGGGCGATATCCCGGCATTATGGTTATTGGTAGCATCACTATTGGGTTTTATCTGCTGGAATTGGGCACCTGCGAAGATTTTTATGGGTGATGCTGGGAGTACTTTCTTGGGTGCGACGATCGCTATCGTACTATTGAATGAGCCGGATTCTCTCCGTGCTTGGATGGCATTGACGATTACATTTCCCTTAATTGGAGATGCAATTTATACAATTATCCGACGATTGCAACGGGGCGAAAATATTACGCAGGCACATCGGAGTCACATTTATCAACGCTTACAACAGTCGGGTTTAGCTCATTCATCGGTTGCAGGTATCTATATTATTGCTACTGCGGTCGTTGGTATATTAGTTACAACTCTGGGCAGTCTTGGAGCTGGTTTGAGCGTTTTGGGTGTGCTAATGTCGATCGGCATAGGTGAGTTGTATCTCGATCGTCAAGCCACTCCTCCCACAAATCAAGTTACCGAGCCAAGTAATTAATACCATTTTGGATTTTGGATTGGGAAAATTAAGGGTTGAGAATTAAATAACTTATGTAGGTTGGGTTGAGAAACCCAACACACTGGGGATGTTGGGTTATTTCGGGGCGTTCGCGTAGCGTTTGCCTCAGCAAAAAGGCTACGCCAACGCGGGCTGCTACCCAACCTACGATTGCTAGATGTGGGTAATTTCGATTTTGACTTCAATCCAAAATCCAAAATCCAAAATTCCGTTGATGTAAGTCACAGCTCGATCGTCGTGAAATTCGGACAATAGAGCTACAACCAGCTAGCAACCTCGACTTATCATGAAATCCCGCGCCCTCCTCGCATTGGCTTTTTCTTTCGCAGTTAATGGATACAGCAATTTCCAGCCTCTAAATGCTGTCGCCCAAGAATTAAAGATCGAAGCTGCTGCGAATACTAGCCCCAAAGTCGAAGATGAGGAGGAAGAGGAGGATCTAGTTTTGTTTCAAAAAGCTGGAAAATATGGTTATAAAGATAGCGAAGGAAAAGAGCAGATTGCACCTCGATTTGACAATGCTTACGAATTTTTTGATGGACTTGCGGCTGTGAGAATCGGCGAAAAATGGGGCTATGTCAATGATGATGGCGAGCTGGAGATTCCGCTCCAATTTGATAGTGCTGCTAGCTTTAGTCATGGTTTTGCCGCAGTCCAAATTGGCGATAAATGGGGCTATATCAATGATGATGGGGTGATGGTGATTGCGGCTAGTTTTGATGAGGTAGATGTTTTCAGTGGTGGTTTGGCAAAGGTTAGAATTGGTAAAAAATGGGGTTTTGTAAATAAACAAGGTGTGATGAAGATCGCCGCCACTTTTGATGATGCTCGCGGATTTGAGGATAATTCCGCCTGGGTAAAAATTGGCAACAAAGTCAGTTATATCGACAGTGATGGTAAGTTCCTTCAGTAGGTGTTATCCCTTCAGTAAATTTGTAGTATCCACCCCGATCGACCTGAAGGTGTTTGCAACCTGCGTTAAAATTTTTGTATGTATCTTCTATCTCAGTATTATTTGCGAGTAAGATGAGATAGATTATACCCAAAAATTGCCCTTACACTTTAGATCGATCGCCACTATGAAACTAGCTCCCTATGGTTCCTGGCAATCTCCCATTACTGCTGATACGATCGTGGCTGACAGTATTGGGATTGGCTCGATTGTTATCGATGGTACGGATATTTACTGGCTAGAGTCTCGCCCCCAAGAAGCTGGGCGCAGCGCGATCGTTTGCCGCACTGCTGATGGTAGAATCACCGATATCACTCCACCAGAATATAATGTCCGCAATCGCGTGCATGAATATGGTGGCGCGCCATATACAGTCATGGGTGGGCAGGTGTATTTTAGCAATAGCAGTGATGGCTGTCTATATGCCCAAAATCTACATGGTGAGAATCCGCTCAATGTTCGTCAACTTACTTTTGACAAGACGAAACGCTATGCCGATCCTGTCGTAGATACTCGCCGTCAGCAATTGATCTGTATTCAGGAAGAACACGATTCTACCGCGCATGAAGCTTTAAATACGATTGTGAGCATCAATCTCACCAATCCCAAGGATATTCGGGTGTTAGCTGGAGGGTGTGATTTTTATGCTGCACCAAGATTAAGTCCCGATGGTAGTAAGCTAGCTTGGTTGAGCTGGAATCATCCAAATTTGCCCTGGGATGGCACCAATTTACAAGTTGCGAACATCGAGAAGGGATATCTCTCTCAACCTACTCTCGTCGCTGGTGGAGCTAATGAGGCGATCTTTCAACCTCAGTGGTCTTCCAATGATACCTTGTACTTTATCAGCGATCGCACTGGCTGGGGAAATCTCTATCGTTGGCACAATGGTAGGGTAGAAGATATCTGCCACTTGGATGCCGAATTTAGTCTTCCCCAATGGGTATTTGGGATGTCTACTTACGCGCTACTAGGCAAAAATCGGATCGTCTGTACCTATACTCAGTCGGGGATTTGGCATCTCGCGCTGATTAATACAATCACCAAACATCTGACTCCGCTGAATGTGCGGTATACGGATATTTCTAATGTCTGCGCTATGGGTAATTCGGTAGTTTGCTGCGCGGCTTCAGCTACCCAAGCTAGTAAGCTCGTGTCGATCGATCTATTAACACAAAAACGCCAAATCATCAAACGATCGAGTCGAGTCGATCTGGATCCCGGCTATTTGTCAGTACCAAAATCGATCGAATTTTTGACGGATGATGGTTTTACAGCTCATGCCTTTTATTATCCACCTACCAATAAAGACTATCAGGCGGAGCCAGATTCTAAGCCACCACTGCTCGTCAAGAGTCATGGTGGCCCCACAGCGGCTACTTCTACCCAACTCAGTCTCAAAACGCAATATTGGACTAGTCGCGGTTTTGCCGTGGTAGATGTCAATTATGGAGGGAGTACTGGCTATGGGAAAGCCTATCGTCACCGCCTAGATGGGAAATGGGGCATCGTCGATGTGGATGACTGCACCCAAGCAGCAGTATACCTTGCCGAGCAGGGTTTGGTCGATGTCGATCGCATGGCAATTTCTGGCGGGAGTGCGGGAGGTTATACCACTCTATGCGCGCTGACTTTCCGCGATGTATTTAAGGCAGGGGCGAGTTATTATGGGGTCAGCGATTTGGCTAGTCTGGCAAAGGATACTCACAAGTTTGAGTCTCGCTATCTCGATCGATTAGTTGCGCCTTATCCTAGTGGTGCGAATGTATATGCAGATCGATCTCCACTTCATTTTACCGATCGATTGTCCTGTCCGACGATCTTTTTCCAGGGTTTGGAGGACAAAGTTGTTCCCCCCAATCAAGCCGAAATGATGGTGTCAGCTCTCCAAGATAAAGGTATCCCCGTCGCCTATGTGACTTTCCCCGAAGAGCAACACGGCTTCCGTCAAGCGGCAAATATCAAACGCGCTATCACTGGTGAATTTTACTTCTACTCCCGCGTATTTGGCTTTGAGCCAGCCGAAGACATCGAACCAGTAGCAATTATCAATTTGGCATAAATCTAGTGGTGGAAGGGGTGAGGGATGAGGGGTGAGGGATGAGCGATTAACTTATAAGAGTTCTTCAACTCTGTTAAGGCGAGGATCTCTTCATCCCACAAACCAACAAATCTGCCGTAAGTCCCCCCCACCGTCTCAAACAACCTATGCTTTGAGGGGGGGTTCGGGGGGGGGGACACTCCCCCCACCGACGGGGGGTCTGGGGGTCGGAACCCCCAGATCCGGGTTCTGTCCCCACTAACAACAATCGCAACACACAAGTATTTATCATTTACCACTCCGCTTAGTACAAACATTCACCTTAATAAGGGTAGTACCCAAGGGTTAATGAATTAGTAATTCTCATAACTGGTGCAAGCCACGCGCATATCCCCGACTTCTCCTTTGAAGTCGGGGATATGTTGTCATGAAGGATCGATCGACAAATTTGGGTACATTAACTTAGATATCGATACTATTGCTACACAGCAGCCGAGATTAGAGATGTTTGACAAGAGGTTTTGCTTGAATATTCTCCAGCTAGTTTGGAAATAGGGGGAATAAATGTCTCGCGCCAGAATTTTTAAAAACGCATTTGCGAGTATTGCTCGTGGTGGTGCGGGTGCTTTAGTCGCCATTATATTACCGCCATTCTTGACCAAAATTTTAGCTAAGGATGCTTATAATACTTGGCTACTAATTTTGCAGTTGAGCACCTATGTAAACTTTTTGGACTGTGGAATGCAGCTCGGAGTTGGTAGATTTGTGGCTCACTATACCGAGCTAGAAGATATCCCCAAGCGGAATGGAATTGTCAGTACTGCAATCGTACTTTTGAGTGGTTTGAGTACGATTGCAATGGTAGGAATTGCTACTTTAGCTTGGCAACTACCAAATTTATTTAAAGATATGCCAGCGGCGTTGCACCAAGAGGCACAATTATCACTATTAATAGTGGGTGGTTCTTTGGCAATTGCCCTACCTTTTTCAGCTTTTGCTGGAGCATTTATTGGGTTGCATCGATACGATATTCCCGCCTGGGCGATTGGCATCTCGAAGTTAGTTGGTGGTGCTGGAGTTGTCTTCGTAGCGAATACCAGTCACAGTCTGATTGCGATGGCGATGGTGATGGGAATAGCCAATATTGGTTCGGGAATCTGGATGTTTTTGGCACACAAACGATTAGCAGATAAGATCCCGATCTCAATTCGATTAGTATCCAAACAATTAGCTTGGGAGTTGAGTGAGCATTGTTTTGGGATGTCACTCTGGACGCTGGGCATTATTATGGTGAGTGGATTGGATACAGCAATCATTAGCTTTTTTGATTATGCTTCACTAATTTATTATAATTTGGCTGCGACGATAACTAATCTAATTGTCGGAGTCCAAAGCGCGATTATTGGCTCAATTATGCCGACAGCATCAGCGATGGGAGCCAGAGGCAATCGAGAAGAACTTGGCAAATTTTTAGTTAATAGTACCCGCTATGGCACGATCGTAATTATCTTGACTAGTTTGCCGATATTATTTGCTAAATGGATTATTTCATTATGGGTAGGTGTTGATTATGCGACTCATGTTGCACCTATTTTGATTTTACTGATATTAGGCAACTCGATTCGCTACTTGGCGGCACCTTATTCAGCAATTGTATCCTCAGTCGGCGAGCAAAATTTGGTGATTACAGCTCCATTATTAGAGGGAGGTGTAAATCTGATTGTCAGTGTTGCACTCGTCCAACATTTGGGCATAATAGGTGTGGCGATCGGTACGATTGTCGGTGGATTTGCAAATGTTTGGATCCATTTTAATTATAATTTGCCCCGAACTAAAAGCATTCTGATGCCTCAAGGGGAGAACTTATGGAAAGTGATAATTAGACCACTGGTTAGTACTATTCCTGCTATTGTTGTGACGATCTGTACCAGTAATATCCTAATTGAGATTCCAAATCTTCTGTTTGTTGCTCTGGCTATCGTCGCCTCGATCGCGACGGTACTTATATTATTTTATTATGAATTATCGGCTCTAGAAAGGAAACTTGTATTTACAGTTATTGAAGATAAATGGATGAGCATATGCAGGATAAAATAGCAGTTGTGTTGACGGGGACGATCGTCCCAAATAGCATTCTCACAACTCATGTAGACGCAGACGTTAGAAGAAAAGAGTATTTGCGATCGATTCATTTCTATACTAAGTTAGCACCTGTCTATTTTCTCGAAAATTCTACTTATCCTCTAGAGGAAGATGAAGAATTTACCTCTATCCCCAACTTATTCATCAGGAAAATGCCCCTATCTCTTTTTTATGATAAAGGGAAAGGCTATCAAGAATTTGAGATGATCGATCGATGGATTGAGACAGAGGCTAATCTACCCACAAAGTGGCTCAAAGTGTCTGGCAGATATATTTTTAAAAACTTTGCCGATATTATTGCAGAGTGTATAAATGACGATCGATGCGATCTGGCGATCGATCGATTCTGGTATCATAAAATTGCCTATACAGATCTTTTCTACACGACTACCGAATATTATACTAAGAAAATAATCGGTATTTATAAGCTATGTGATGATGTTGCTGGTGAATATATTGAGAAGGTTATCTTCGAGAAAATTGCTGAGAATGAAACCGAATCAATTCGTATATTTGTCAACAGTGCCAAAACCTTAGTCACAACTGGTAGCACTAGTTATCAGAAGGATGATGGCGGCATTAGGTATTTTGTAAAAACTATCCTTAGATATATCAATAGATTGTTCGATCGCAAATATCTACTTTACCCAATAAAAATTAGATAATGAGCCTCAGTTATTATATTAGATCTTAAATTATGCTTTTCACCAAGAAGAAGGAAAGAAATATTGACTATATAAAAATATTACTAGTTAGCTGGTTTGTCGAGACATGTACATTAGGCCCAAATCTGATTTCTCAATTTGCACTTCCACCAGTTGCTAGAGTGCTATTTAGTATAACTTCAGCTACTATATTTGCGTTAGTTTTGATGGGCAAAATTAAGCCAAAAAAGGAAACTAACCGAAAAGTACCTCGGCTACCAGTTGCAGCCATTTTCCTAGGATTTTTAATATATAATATTGGCTTAGTAACTGCATTCCTAAATAGTAGTACGACGACTGCTGAAGACTTAGTTGGTAGACTACTTATTTTTATAACTTTTATTGTAGCCTCTATTTGTATGAGTGAAGATGTCCTCAAAGAATGTATGGGGATATACTGTCAAATATTAACTGTTTTTTCCATTTGTGCAATTGTTGTTTTTCTCGTAGTTTTGATTTTAAATATTCCGCCAGTCAATGAATTTACGGCACTCGGTACAGATCGTGTTTATCAAAATTATATCATCGGTTTTGTCGAAGCTGAAGTCGATACATTAGCAAATTTTAAAAGAGCCGGATCTTTTTATGATGAACCGGGTACTTTTGCGATGTTCTTGATGCCTGCACTATTTTGGAATATCTTAGTCAAGCCATCAAAAATAATGTTATTTTCAATGTTAATAGCTCTATTATTGACATTTTCTGTCGGTGGTTGGTTGGCATTTGCTATCGCCTTTGCTTATATAGTTCGGTTATGTCCCGATCTGATCGTGCGTTATATTCTAGAAAAATATAAATTTATCACGAAGATTTTTTTAGCGTTGGGAGTTATTCTCTGTATCAACTTTTTATTAAAAATTTCTGATATTAGCTGGCTGTTTGATTATTTCAATGTTAAATTCGATGCAGGTAGTTCCACTGACAAGCTTTCATCTGTAGGTACCAGGCAAAATGAAATCGATCTGTTCTTTACCACCCTTTCAGAAAATCCACTCGGATATGGAATTAAGTCCAAAAATATTCCTCAGTTTAGTGTTGGGTTGATTGCGAGTTCGATCGAGGGTGGACTATTAGGTGTAGTCGGATACTTAATTTGTTTTGCTGGAATAGTTGCTAATGTTGCCGAGAGTTTACTAAACAAAAAATCACCTCCATCGAGAGTGACATTGGCCATTCTAGCTAGTAATTTATCATTGGTAATTATGAGCTTTCAACGCATAGACATGCTGAGTTTCTATAGTGGAATTTTTGCGATCGCTTTTATGCTCAACTGCGATCCAAATAATAAAGGAGATGAGGATAAGAAACCGATCTATCAGAAGCCGCTCAAAGCAAAGCTGATGGGGTGAATGAATAAGTAATAAGTAATAAGTAATAAGTAATAAGTAATACAGCACTTCCGGCTGTTATAAGTTACAGTCACTCACCCCTCACCCCTCATCCCTCATCCCTTCCACAACTAGTAATGAGTTTTTAAAAAATGATCGCACCAAAACAACCACCTTTAGTAAGTATTGTGACGATCGTTCGGAATGGAGTAGATTCGATCGAGACTACCATTCAGAGCGTCATCAATCAATCATACCCCAATATTGAATATATCATTATCGATGGTAAATCGACCGATCGAACCATCGAAATCATCGAGAAATATGCAGATAAAATCGCCTATTGGATTAGCGAATCAGATCGAGGAATTTCGGATGCTTGGAATAAAGGTATATCCGCATGTCATGGGGATTTGATTGGGATCCTCAATGCTGGAGATACTTTCCCGCCAGATTATGTCGAGACAGTGGTGCGTGATGTATCGACGGGTGGAGCCATATTAGCCTATGGAGATGTCCAAAAAGTCGATGAGGTAGGGAAAGTGGTCAAAACTGTCAAAGGGCACTTCAACCCCCATAATAGCTCAGATCGGATCGGCTTTCTCCATCCTGGTTGTTTTGCGACGCGCAAGGCTTACGATTTGGTGGGATTATTCGATCTCAAATACCGTTTGGCGATGGATTGTGACTGGATTTTTCGCGCCTATCGAGCGGGGGTGGTGTTTCAGAAAGTAGAGGCTACCTGCATGATGTTGGAAGGTGGTGTGAGTAGTAGCTCTAATATTGCTGCTTGTGGAGAATATCTCCAAGCGATGCGAAATCATCAATTTAGCCCTCAACAAGTATACACCTCAATGTTGGTTGTAGCTGTCCGAGGACTGGTCAAATCGATCGTTCAAAAGGGGTAAAGATGAATTCCGCAGATTTCAAAAGTCAAAGAGCTATGATTGCGATCGCTCTTCACAATCTAGTTTATAATTTATTACCATTTTTTGCAATCAAGAATGCTTATCTCAAGTTAACTGGAGTAATCATCGGCAAAGATAGTTATATTCATACCTGGGTCAGATTTACTATCCCAAAACGACTAAAAATTGGCGATAACTGTACGATCAATTTTGGTTGTCATCTAGATGTGCGGGGAGAATTGGAGATTGGTAATAATGTGATGATCGGGCACAATTGCAAGATTTATACCTGTGGACACAATATCGATGACGAAAACTTTGTAACTGTAAATGGCAAAGTGGTCATCGGCGATAATGTGGTGGTATTTCCTAATGCCCTAATTATGCCAGGAATAACTATTGGCAATAATGCCGTAGTTTTAAATGGTAGTATTGTCACGAAAGATGTTGCCGCAGGCAGTATCGTTGGTGGCAATCCAGCGCGGCAAATCCGCGAGAGAAAATGCGATCCTCAATATAAACTTAATTATAAGTATTGGTTTATTAATTCCTAACTTTATTCAAATATTCAATATAGAAAGATTATGAACAAGCCTAAAATACTCGTATTCTGTACTGTTAGTCCCTTGCCTGTCGATCGCGGAGATCGGATTCGACTATATCAAACGATCGAACAATTGAGTCAAATTGCTACTGTGCGATTGCTATATGTCGATCGACAGTGGGAATCGATCGTCAATGATTTTAGTAAAGAATTCCCGACTGTAGAGTTTTATCCAGTCAAAGTTACTAAGCTAGAAGTGCTGTGGGAGACACTCAAAGCAGTCTTCACCCTCCGTCCTGCTCTTGCCTATAGATTTATCACAAATGATGTCAAACAAGCTTTTCAGGAGCAATTAGAGGCATATCAGCCGGATCTAGTTTGGGGAATCCAAATGCACTGCTATCCATTATTGCAGTATGTCAAAACACCCAAGAAGGTGGTAGATATCATGGATAGCATCACTTTATTTTATGAATTAGCCGATCGATATCAAAAAGCAAATGTTACCCAACAAGTTATCCGAGGGCTTCAACAAATAAACTTAGTCAAATACGAACAAAAAATTATTCAGGAGAGCGATGTTTTTCTTACTTGCTCCGATCCGAATGTCCAGCATCTAAAGTCTTTGCATGGCGATATTACCGATATACCGATCGTTTATATTCGCGTGGGGGATGAATTTTTAGATCGAGATGAAACCTGGAGTTTCGACGATCGAACACCGCCCCGATTATTATTTGTCGGACACTTGAGATATGTCCCAAATAATCTAGCCGTACGTTATATTGCTGAAAAAATAATCCCCGCTCTAAAAGATAAACTGGGGTTATTTGAATTTATCATTTGTGGCAAAGGACACGAACAATTGCAAGAAGAATTTAAAGACGTGCCCAACCTTGTATTTAAAGGATTTGTAGAAGATCTATCAGCCGAATACCGCAATGCTAGTGTGCTGATATCTCCAGTACCTTACGCATCAGGGGTGCAAAATAAGGTGATTGAAGCAATGGCTTTGGGTTTACCAGTAGTCATATTTAGTCAGACAGCAGTGGCGAATGAAATGGAACACGGTATCGAGGTGCTAGCTTGCAATACACCAGCCGAGTTTGCTGAAGCGATTGTCAATATTAGTCAGGATAGAGTTCTCGCCGAACAATTATCTCATGCTGGGAGTAAGTTGGTAAGAAATAGACATACACCAGAAAGTCAACTAAACAGCTTCAAGCAAATCGTGGCGGGTATTTTGACGGATTAATGGGAGTCTAGACGATACGCTTTTTGTTAGTAGGTTGGGTTGAGCCTCG
>JANOPX010000290.1:0-20437 GCA_031422115.1 Chamaesiphon sp. VAR_4_metabat_408
GACTTTTTCGAGATACTCATAGCTACCCGCTTTTTGGAGCAGTTCCAAAGTTTTAATCCCCGCAGTCATCGCCAGAGGATTTCCCGATAGAGTGCCAGCCTGATACATCGGCCCAGCAGGTGCTACCATCGACATGATATCTTTGCGTCCACCATAAGCACCAACAGGTAAACCACCACCGATGACTTTACCCATCGTCGTTAAATCGGGAGTCACGCCAAATTTCTCTTGCACGCCACCATAGGCGATGCGAAAACCAGTCATTACTTCGTCGAATACCAGTAAAGCTCCATATTCTTGGGTGAGCGAGCGCAAACCTTCAAGGAATCCAGGATCGGGAGTGATAAAACCAGCATTGCCCACAATTGGCTCTAGAATGACTCCAGAGATACTGTCAGGATTTGCCTCAAATAATGCCTTAACTGCGGCTAAGTCATTGTAGGGAGCCGTCAGGGTGTCAGCAGTGGTGGATTTTGGTACTCCAGGGGAATCGGGCAAGCCGAGGGTGGCGACACCAGAACCAGCTTTGACGAGGAACATGTCTGCATGTCCGTGATAACAGCCTTCAAACTTGATAATCTTATCTCGTCCGGTAAATGCCCGCATCAGCCGTAGGACAGCCATACAAGCTTCGGTACCGGAGTTGACAAAGCGTACCATCTCAACGCTGGGAACGGCGGCGATGACCATTTCGGCGAGGACGTTTTCGAGGTAGCAAGGCGCACCGAAACTCGTACCGTTATCTAATGCGGCGTGGAGTGCGGCGATGACTTCTGGATGTGCATGTCCACAAATAGCTGGCCCCCAACTACCCACGTAGTCGATGTATTGGTTGCCGTCTACGTCCCAAACATAGGCATCTTTGACTCGATCGAATACAATTGGTTGTCCACCGACGGATTTAAACGCCCGCACGGGTGAATTCACCCCTCCCGGCATCAGTTTTTGTGCCGCTGCAAATATTTCTTCTGATTTAGTTGTTTTTAAATTAGCTGTGGAAACCAAGTTTTTCTCCCGACTTTTTAAAGTGAAAATTGAAATATAAGTAGCTAATAACGTCAGTTCACACAGACGAATACCGCTCAATATCTAGATTTGAAGCGATATGCCCCCAGGGTGACATCATCGCGCTCAGTTTTTGCTAAAGTGGTGCTCGTGCGAAGACTCTTCAGATTATCACCGTGAAAAGTATATCGTAGGGCGGACACTGCCCACCATCTAGTATCGTAGCAGTACCCACCATTTCAATTTGAAGCGACGTATCTTACTCGAAGGCTTTCGATCGTAGCTACAGTAATTCTAGTTGAATTCGATCGAATCCCCAACACTATTTGGACTAGTTGGTACAAATATTTATGAGACTCTCAATGACTGAAACCTATGTGGTGCCCAGTGCCCACCCTACGTCTTTACTCAATTGAGCATGGCTTGAAATTTTCAGTAAATTAAGCTAGGCTAAGTCTAGCTAAGTAAATATTAAAAATGAAAATAGTTAACATTCACCAAGCAAAAACAACTCTTTCTCAGCTTCTGGAATCTGCTCTGGCTGGAGAAGATGTCATTATTAGCAAGGCTGGCAAACCGCTAGTACGATTGATTCCCTATCAGGCAGAGAAAAAGCCTCGAATTCCTGGTTACTGGCAGGATAAAGTCAAAATGGCTGAAAACTTTGACGCACCACTACCACCAGAAATTTTAGCTGGTTTTCTGGGAATGGATGATGAAACTACTCCTTGATACTCATGTCCTAATTTGGTGGCTCAGTGACGCTCGAAAACTGTCTCAAACAGAGATAGATCTCATTACTGACTCAGATAATTTAATATTTGTCAGTGCTGCAACAGCTTGGGAAATTGCTGTCAAAAAAATGATTGGGAAACTGGAAGCACCTGATGATTTACCAGCAGCTTTGGCTGTAAATAATTTTTTGGAGTTACCGATTACAATCGAGCATAGTCAAAAACTCTATCAGTTACCTTTACACCATAACGATCCTTTCGATCGCATTATGGTAGCGCAAGCCATATCAGAAGATTTAACTTTCATGACTAGAGATACAAAGATCGCTCTCTATGATATTAGAATTATCTAGGGATATCGATCGAATAAATACCCAAGTAATATCGATTCAAGTTATTGCTACGTCTAGGTTTGAATCGTGGGCAATGCCCACCCTACGTCTACTGACAAGGAAATCCTGGGATTTGAATAAGATGATTCTGTTCAAATTCCTCATACTCCAAGGGCATTTTGATATTAAAGCGTTGGCAGAGTGCTTTAACATCATAATAATCGTTCTCATCAAACTTATACCCACAATGAAACTTCACCATCCATTCCGGGGATATACATTTTACGGGATGCTCATTCACTGAACCAGTTCCCGTTAGTGAATCAAATGGATAAGCAACTCCGTAGACATTATTGCCTGCTAAATCGAATGTGTATGAATGAATATCTATTTGATGCCCCTGATTATCTCCTAAGACAAAGTTATAATCGCTTGTGTCTTCACGGGGTACAATTTTATATCCTCTTGCTTCCAGCAAAGATTGTATTTGAGCCACATCTTTATGTTGAACAGCTATATCTAAGTCTGCATGAGTTCGTGTTTGTTTCCCAAGCAGAGCATCGACACCCCATCCGCCATCGATGTAAAAATTAATATGATGCCGATTAAAAAGTTGTACAATCGAGATCGTATCATTAGCTGTCATTTCAGGATCGTCAGGAGTGGATAACATATATTGGTCTCACAGGTGTTATTGAATAGATTAGTAACGTAGGGTGGACATTGCCCACCACATAGGTTTCAGCACGTAAAATGTATTTCTACCCGCACAATTAAAGTCTAGGATCGATCGGTTCGCTTTCCAATGCCAAAACGCCAAAGGTACATTCATGAACGCGGCGCAGAGGTTCATTCGCAACAGATCGTTGGCGTAGCCTCTCTTCGCGAGAGAATCGAGTAGTAGGTAAGATGAGATCGATCGATTCAAGTTATTGCTACGCCCAGGTTTTAGTCGTGAGCAATGCTCACTCTACGTCTTACTTGCGGTATGCCCAAATTTAGATAAATAGGCTAGGTGACACATTAAAATATAGTCCTAGTTTCTTTGCTTGCGCCTTGCTGATTTGTCGCTTACCATTGACGATCGATGATATCAGTCCACTAGACATACTTAAAATGCCAACTAGATCTGATTGCTTCATCCCTTTTCCCGCCATCAAATGCTGTAAAAATTCATGCGGTGTGGTTTTTTGCCACTCTTTGAATGAGTAATATTTTTCTTCAAATTCTTCAATTAAAAGCACAAGTACTCGAAGTAGGGCTGTTTCTTCGATCGTGCGATTTTGTCCTTTGAACATCAATGATTCAACAATTGCTAAACATTTTTCGTTCTCTGCTTCTGTCTCGATTACTTTAGGAACTATTTTTAGCTCTTTAAATAAATCGACATACTTTTGTGTATCAAAAGTAGGAGTCATTTTTCCAATCATCTTTGTCGTAGTCAGCATGGCTCAAAAAGTATTTAAAGTATGCGATTTGTTCTTGATATTCAATACTTAGAATCATTCGGTATTTATTACCTTTAATATTTATCACCGTAAAATTTCCGACTGATTCTGCATCTCGGTAGTCTTGCTGCACATCGATGAGATTTTCCCATTCTGCTTGCTCTACTTTTTTACAAAAGTCTTTAATTATCCTGTCTACATCAGGGTACTTAGCCGCAGCTTCCTTTACTCTGCGAGCTGATATTAAGTGCATGTGGACGATTTGAACGAGTACACCAACTATCTATCTTTTCAGATTGAAAGGTTTTTGTCAAGTTCATTTAAAGTCTGGGATCGATCGGTTCGCTCTCCAGAGCTAAAACACCAAATGTACATTCATGAACGCGGCGAAGGGGTTCATTAGCGACAAATCGATCGAGTGATTCAATCCCTAGCGCAAATTCCCGCAAAGCTAAGGATCTTTTACCCGATAATCCTCGTTGGCGGAGTCTGTCGAGATGTTCGGGGAGTGAATATTCGGCACCATAAATGATGCGAAGATATTCTTGTCCGCGACATTTTACTGCTGGTTGAATAGATCGATGAGTGGGGATATATTCGATCGGTTTGACGACCATTCCTTCACTGCCTTTTTGGGTACGATCGATCCACCATTCGATTCCGGTAGCCACACTTTCAGGATTGGTAGTATCGACTAGATGATGAGCGGTGGTGAGAATTAAATCGGGATCTGATTGGGCGAATTTGGCGATTTGGGCGAGGTGCCAGGGGTGGGGTTTGTCGGTGTGAACTGCTCCTTCAGTGGCGAGGATGTGGAAGGGTGCGAGTTTGAGATCGGCAATTGATTCTACTTTCCAGCAGTAGTGGCGGTAAGCTGCGGTGTATTGGTGGACGAGTTGCGATCGAGTTTGATAGTGTTTTAGAGGTACCTCTATTCCTCGCGCTTGGGCGCGTTCGAGCAGGGAAATGGCACTCCCCAAGCCGACTTTGGCGGCGCGTCCCACAGGGGCGTATTGCTGGCTTAGAAGCTGTTGCGCTTTGACTGACCACGGCATCAATTCGCAGTCGAGACATACCCAATCGGTTTGGAATTCATCCCAGAAATTGGTGAGTGTAGCGCGGATGCGATCGAGGAATTCGGTTTCTAGTTGGATATTGTCGAAAAATGGTCTTCCGGTGCGGGTGTAGCAGATCCCAAATCTGCCATCGGTAACGCCGAACCTTTTTTCGGCGGCGGTGGGGGATTTACAGATGATGACTACGGCGCGAGATCCCATGTGTTTCTCTTCGCAGATGACTTGGGAGATGCCTTGTTTGCGATAGTAGCCGAAGGCTTCGGTGGGATGTTCGAGGTAGCCTGGAGCCTGGGAGGTTTCGACGGGTGACATGGTTGGGGGGAGGTAAATCAGCCATTTGGGATCGGCGGCGAAGCGGCTCATTACTTCGAGTGCGGCGATCGCATTTTCGGCGCGGATGGTAATATTTGGCTGCAACCTGGTGGCGATTCGGCGTTTTCCGGTTACATCGGAAATATCTAAAACGTCGTCATCTTGCTGTTGGATGGTGAGTGTGGAGGCGGGAATTAGTGGTTTGATTGGCTCACAGTAGACTTTTTGGGCTGGAACTGAGACTAGTTCTCGTTCTGGATAGCGTAAGGCGGTAAGTTTGCCACCGAAGACGCATCCGGTATCGACATCGATCGTCCCATTGAGCCAAAGTGCTTCAGGGACTGGGGTATGGCCATAAACGACCATCGCATCGCCGCGATATTCGGATGCCCAATTTAGGCGCACGGGCAAGCCAAATTCGTCGATCTCGCCTGTGCTTTCGCCGTACATGGCAAAATCTCTAATTTTGCTAGAACCACGCCCTTGGTAAGCCTGTTTCATGCCAGCATGAGCGACTACAAGCTTGCCGTCATCAAGGACGTAATGGCTGATGAGGGAGTAGAGGAAGGTTTTGAGCGAAAGTAGTTCGGTTTCGTCGAGGGATTCGAGTTCGGCGAGGGTTTTGTCTAAGCCGTGATTGATGGTGACTTTTTGACCTTTGAGGTGGCGGAGGAGTTTGTAGTCATGGTTGCCAGGAACGCAGAGTGCGTTGTCGGTTTTGACCATGTTTTGGACGAGGTTGAGGGTGTCGAGAATGCGATCGCCGCGATCGACTAAATCGCCCAAAAATATCACTCTTCGTCCGTCGGGATGAGTATATGTTTGTTCTTTTAATTGATAGCCGAGAGTGGTTAAGAGGGTTTCTAATTCGTCGCAGCAGCCGTGAATATCGCCGATGATATCGAAGGGGCCATGTTCGTGTTTTTTGTTATTCCAGAGTGGTTCGCGAGTAATTTCGACGGCGGCGATTTGGTCGAGGGAATTGAGGATATACACTTTGCGAAATCCTTCGCGTTCGAGTCCTTTGAGGGAGCGACGAATATTTTGAACGTGGCGTTTGACTACGTGTTGTCCGAATTGTCTGTCGGGTCGATTTTGATTGCGATCGCGACAAATTTCTTCGGGTAAATTGAGGACGATCGCCACTGGTAGACAATGATGTTCTTGTGCGAGTCTTAATAGGTGTTTGCGATCGGCTGGTTGGGTATTGGTGGCATCAATTACGGTTAGTTGTCCGCGAGTCAATCTTTTTCCAGCGATATAATGGAGGACATCGAAGGCATCTTGGGTAGCATCTTGATTGGTTTCATCGTCGGATACTAAGCCGCGACAAGTATCGGATGAGATGATTTCGGTGGGGAGGAAATGTTGATGGGCGAAGGTGGATTTGCCAGAGCCGGATGCGCCAATGAGGGTGACTAATGAGAGTTCGGGGATGGTTATTTTCATATGTTGCTGGGTTTAAAATATCGATCGGTAGTCCACTGAAATACTAATTAACCCAAGTTGCTACCTTAGAGTGCCTACGATTAAAATCGTGGCTAATGATGCAAAGTCCGCCGACGCGGACTGAATTTCCCAGTCCGCGCAGGCGGACTTCGCAATACGATCGGCGGTTTTAACCGCTGAGATTGTAGGTATCAACTTGGGTTAATTATAGTGCCAGACAAGTCAGAAATCTCTGGAGTTGGTTGAATTTTATACCAAGCACCCGACCAGCAAGTACCCTGTCACTGACGATCGCGCGGTGGGTATCTTCACTCTCTTGAGGATCGGTTATATCTCTTTTGGTAGATTGATTTTAATTGTGATTTGTTGATACTAAAGGTGGTGAATCATCAGTAAAACATCATGACCCAAGTTCCAAATATTCCCCCTTTTATTGAGAGTAATGACAGCGATTATCACAATAGTGGTGTACCGAGTACGGTAGCGATCGCTGGACATCCGCTGCATCCGCTCATAGTTACGTTTCCGATTGCTTTTCTCTCAGGCGCATTTGGAGCAGATCTGGGGTATTGGTTTACCCACGATCCTTTTTGGGCAAAAGCGGCGATTTGGTTAATTGGTTTGGGATTTACGGCAGGATTGGCGGCGGCAGTGACGGGAATGTTGGATTTCTTGCGAATCGATCGAGTCAAAAAACGCAGTGCGGGTTGGATTCACATGTTTGGTAATGTGACAGCAATGGTTTTGACATTAGTTAATTTGATTCTGCGGTGGAATAATGTTGAAGGGGCAATCTTGCCACTAGGATTGATTCTTTCGACGATTGTTGCCTCACTTTTGGCTATTACAGGCTGGTTTGGTGCGGAATTAATCTATCGACATAAAATTGCCGTAATTGGTACGAGCGAGCAACAATAACCATTAAAAGATATCCCCGACTTCTATGAGAAGTCGGGGATATTGCATCACAGAAACCTTTGCCTTAGTTAAAAGATTCTGCCTATTACTAGTTTTCTAGAACTTTCATGATTCGATCTTCCAATCTGTCGAGATCGAGACCGCCTTCGTCGCGACTAATCCGTCGCACAGTGGCATTGACTCCATCCAAATTTTGTAATAAGTCGCGCAAGATTTCTTGTTGCTAACGGGATTGGGTGACTTCATGGGGTTCTTGAACCAAGTCACGCACGATCGTATCTTCCGAGCGCGAAACAACGATCGGTTCGGTTTGCCCTTGCAAATACACCACAGTTCGCCGTCCTAGACCGCGCTCTTGTTCTGTGCGACCACATTGTCAGATCGAACATATTTACCAAATCCTAGGTGAACTAATACAGAGGGTTAAATTTTCACTCAGTTTTGTCCTTTTCTATCTCTATATATCTATTTTAGAGCTTGTCAAAATCTCCTGTGGCATATATGGATAGCGGTTTTTACTCTCTTTGTGTAGTGATTTACTCGTTGGCTAATTAGGGAAACTAAATATGGCTAAAGCTTAATAAGTCGTCCAGGGAAGTTAATAGTTTTACAACTACAACCATAATTTCTCGATCGGCATTTAGATCGATCGACCAACTGACATTTACGGTAAACCAGTTCATTTCTACTTTGCCGTGAATCTGATATTGAGTATGGTTGAAATTACCGATCGATATTTTACCAGCTTGTGGTAGAAAGATTATTCCGTTGGCTTCTGTCTCTAAATATTGGGCGATCGCCTCTCTACCCTGGATTTGGTTGTCAAATGGAGGATCTAAATAACCTTGTTCTGCAAACAAACCAGCAGTTGCAACAAAGTCACCATTATTCAACTTTATAAAGTATTCATAAATAACTGGCTCATCAATGCCATGAATATCGATTTTCAGACCTAAACGTTCTGCCAGTAGCGTATCCACGTCGCTTGGAGAGGTATTTTTTATAGACATAACTTCAATTTTCCACAGTCCAACCCATCTATCAAAACACAAATATTAGTTAATTAAATCTATCTTTAGATCGATCTTAATATCCTCCTAAAGTAAGTATCGATCGAATCAAAAGATCGGTATCGTGGAGAAGACGAATTAGGATATTATTGTGGCAACTACTACTTCAAACGTGAGTCCCGAATTAGCTTCAGCTTTCACCGCTTTATCGACAGATCAACAGCTTGCATTGCTATGGTTTATCTATAAAGAAGTTGGTAAATCGATTACACCTGCGGCACCTGGAGCCAGCACCGCAGCTCCAGCCATCGCGGAAGGACTATTCAAACAAGTGGCCGAAATGAGCCACGATGAGCAACTACAAGTGCAGCGCGATCTCATAGAGCACAAAAATAACTTAATCAGTCGTGAGTATGGCGCGTTGAGCGATACCACAAAATTATTGTTTTTGTATTTGTTGGCGCAGGGTATGGATCGGACTGAAATTATTCCGATGCCAGATAACTATGCCCTCGAACCTAAAGCGGCTGAGTGTTTACAACAACTCCAGCAACTCTCACATGCCGAACAGATTACGATGTTACGAGATTTGGTGGCGGGGATGGGAGTCGATCCTAGCTCTAGCCCTCACGATCCTGATACAGGGCTGTAATCTATCTTCGATCGGGTTACAACCCGATCGAAATTCAGAACTACTTCCAATCCTTTATGTTACGATCGAGATGACTTAGAGGGTGTTTGAAAAGTATACGGATGGCACTCGTAAGCCCTAGAAGACCCCCCCAACCCCCCCTTGCCAAGGGGGGCCCCTTGGCAAGGGGAGGGCTGGGGAGGGGTAAACAACCTATGCAGCAACTCAATAACTTGTCTTTTTAAGGGGGATTTAGCGGCTCGCTATGGGCGGGGTTCCCCACTGGACGGGTCTCCCGCCCAGTCGCACATATAAGCGAGACAAGACAGGGGGATCTTCTAGAGTCTATGTATTAAAAATAACTTTTCAAACACCCTCTTACACTTACGATCTTTACCAGCAATTTTATCCGCGCTAAATCCTATGAAATTTCACGATTTACGTCGCTTTAATTTAGATACATTAATCGTTCTCAAAGGTGCCCTATCTTTGATGAGAGATCCTCAACAAACGGACTCTGTTTATGATATCGAAGATGGGATGAAACATAGTGCAGCAATGGCGGCAGCTACTCGCCAAATGATTACACAGCCAGAGATTGCTACATTAGCAGCAGAACGCTATCTGGCAACTCCTCCAGATATCTCTAACTTGTTAACATATCCACAGGATTCGTTAGGATATGCCTATGCCAAGTATATTGATACCGCAGGATTCGATCCAGGTTTTTATCGATTACCTACGGTAGGCTACGCCAACGATGACAGTTGAAGATGATACGAGTTATCTATTATTACGTTTGCGACAGACTCACGATCTCTGGCACGTAGTGACTGGATTTGCCACTAATGTACCTGGAGAATTAGGCTTGAAAGCTTTTGAACTCGCCCAAACTCGACGCACCATGGCGGGGATTCTCATTGCTGGTGGTTTCCTCAAATGTTTACTCCAAACACCAGACGAACACGGGTGGGTTACTCGATAATATTTCCCGTGGCTACCGAATGGGTTTACAAGCAAAACCTTTATTAGCCCAAAAGTGGGAGGAAAATTGGGATAAATCTCTCAGTGAATGGCGAGCTGCATTGGGGATTAAACTCGTTGGTGTATTAACTAGCATTAGCCGCTAACTTCTCAAAGATTGCCATTTGAGTAGGTGCGCCAACAGTTGGCTCCGTCGATCCAATATCCTCAAAAATTACTGTATATTTAAACTTTCCTGCAATGTCTGTTGCCCAGGTTTGAAATTCGACCCTCGTCCATTCAAAGCGATGATCGTGGTGGCGAAATTTTCCAGATGGCAAATTTTCAAACTTGATATTGTACTCACTATTTGGCGTAGTAATCAGCACTAGATTTGGATGGGCAAATTCAAACACGACTCTTTCTAATGCGACTAATCGAGATTCATCTAGATGTTCGATGACTTCGATGAGAGTTGCTGCGTCGTAGTTTTCTAACCGTCGATCGCGATAATTTAAGGAGCCTTGAAATAACTCGACTTTTGCCAATCGATCCGCTGAGAGAAAAAGTTTGTCTAATTTCTGATGGGCATATTCTAGCGATCGATATGAGACATCCATCCCACCAATTTTATCAAAAAATAGATCTTTGGCTAATAGTCGCAGCAGTTTGCCTTCACCACAACCAAGATCGATCGGTCGTTTTGCTTGATATTTTTTGAGAGTAGCAACAATTGTTTCTTGACGTACTTGATTTAAACTAATCTGTTTCTCAATCGCTATCTCACTTACTTCTGCTTCATCTTCTGCACCCAATTGAACCAGAGCCGATTGAGCGAGAGATTTTTGTCGCTTTAAATAACGCTGGGTAATTTGTTCTTTTTCAGGATGAGAATTTAACCAACCTTCTCCGTGTCGCAATAACTTCTCTACTTCATCTGCACCCACCCAATAATGTTTGTCCGCATCCAGTACGGGAATTAATACATATAAATGATTTAATAATGCTTGGACGGTAGTCGTCGCTGTTAGTTCTACTGTAAAATAAGAACTATTACCCCACTCTGGGAACTGTTCGTCTAAAGGATGTTGAGTTGCCTGGACAGTATATCCTAATGGTTCAAATAAGGAGTGCAAAAACCCTTCTCCACCTCGACAAGGAAGGACTGAAATATTCGCACGCAAGGGGATTTCTAACTCGATTAAATCTGACCGATCGGGACAGATTCCTGATAAAGCAGATCGAAATACTTTACCGATCGCCACACTCAAAAAAGACGAAGCAACATAAGGTCTGTCGTTCACATATTGGTCTAAACTAGTGCCCTTACCTCGCACCAAATTAACTGGATCTACTTCTAATAAAAGTGCCGCCGTACAGCATTCCGCTGATGCTTCGGGATAGAATACTTGTGCCTTGCCAAAAGTCAGATCGAAGGTTTGAAATCGATCGGGATGTTTGCCCAATAGATAGCCCAAGTCCGTCGCGGGTGAATGAGTAGTGGTAATCGTTAGCAGCATGATAAAATGTTGTAGCTCAAATCTAAAGTTCCCAAATCGATTGCCGAAGGCAGGTTTTCTCTTCGAGACGCTTCTGCTGAGGCAGAGGCTACGCCAACGCGAACGACCAACGACAAAGAGTGAATTTTCAGATACAATTCGGAAGATAACTCGTAGAATCTTGGGAGATCGATCGTGTCAGTATTGCGAGTTTTGCACCTAGTCGGATCGGCAGTTAGTGAATTTTACTGCGATTTGTCGCGCCTTTATGCTGGAGACTGTCTAAAAAATACCGCCAATCCAGCCCGCTACGAATTTCACATTGCTTATATTACACCCGACAGGCAGTGGCGTTTTCCCACCTCGTTGAGCACAGAATCGATCGCCGCAGCCAAGCCCCTATCTATATCTGAAGCAATCCAAGCATTGCTAGATCTCGACATCGATGTCATGGTGCCCCAGATGTTTTGCGTACCAGGGATGACTCAATATCGCGCTCTCTTCGAGCTACTAAAAATTCCCTACGTCGGCAATACATCCGACTTAATGGCACTAGTAGCCGACAAAGCCAAAACCAAAGCCGTCGTCGCCGCTGCTGGAGTAATTGTACCACAGGGAGAAGTCCTCCGCGCTGGCGATCGACCCAGGATCGACTTCCCCCTTGTGATCAAACCGATGAATGGCGATAATTCGATCGGTGTCGCCCTAGTTACAGATCCTCAAGACTACGACACCGCCTTCCAGACAGCCCTAACTCACGGCGACGAAGTATTAGTCGAAACATTCATCCCACTGGGGCGAGAAGTCCGCTGTGGGGTCATCGTTCGCGATGGGCAGCTCATTTGCCTCCCACTCGAAGAATACGCTCTAGACCCCAATACGCGCCCGATTAGAAGCTATGCCGATAAGCTCAAACAAAATGATGATGGTGACTTAGATTTTGCCGCCAAAGATGCTACCAAATCTTGGGTAATTGATATCAACGATTCGATTACCGAAAAGGTATGGGAGATGGCAAGAAAATCTCACCTAGCATTAGGCTGTCGTCACTATAGTCTATTCGACTTCCGCATCGACCCCCAGGGAAATCCTTACTTTTTAGAAGCAGGCTTATATTGTTCTTTCGCCGAAACTAGCGTTCTTTCAGCCATGACTGAAGCATCGGGGATTTCCCTAGAGACGTTCTTTCAAAGTATGTTAGAGGATGCTTTGAGCGATCGATCTTAGAGCTAAACTTCAGATATTGTCAAAGAACCTTTTACAACTGCGACATGAAAAGGTTTGCCAGATTCTTTGGGCATCCAGCCCATTTCCAAGGCTTGCTCTATCCAGAGTGCCACGTCAGCAGGTACGATCGGGTTTATCTGAGTTAGATTAAATCCTTGTGGGTGGAGACGATCTGTTTTAATGATTAGATTCGATCCAGCTTCTCGATCGTGCTCGACAGCAATATGAAGACAACCCTTTGGATAACAGGATTGTGAATAAGTTGCTTTCTTGCGAATGAGCCAGATAAATGGTTCTTCTCTAACAATAATTTTCCGTGTACCTTTCTTTGGGATCGACATTGGATTTAGATATCGGTTACTTTATCGATCTAACTTGAAGATTGATTCTTAGTGTCTCTAATTCGGGGATAGCTGCAATGCCATAACTCTGGGATAATTCATTTAGTCCTTGCTTAATTCCAGCAGTTGCTTCGAGATACTCAATCCGAGACAATAACTGCTGGTAGCCTTCAGCACTCTGAACCACTAGCTCAGATACACCATTAATTGTGAGAACTAATGGAGATTGAGTCGTTTTAAGTCGATGGATAAAGCTAGGGGTGTTGCGTTTGAAATTAGACAGAGAATCGATCTCTGGGCTGATGTCTAGCATACTTGCATCATACATAATGCTTATATGATGCCGCACTTGTCCCACTGATGTCAAATCGGATCTAAGCGCAACATCCAAACTAAGACACCTAAAACATTATCGACTGGTAATAGAGGATAATCAGTTAGATCGATCGATACCACATTATCTATCAACTGTAAAAATCGCCAAACCGTACCACTTGTCACCACTCCATAAATCGTCTCCACAGTTTGCCCTTTACTCGTATTAAACCTTTGCGCCGCGACCATTTCTGCCAAACATTGACCTAAAGCAGGTTTGAGATCTTCTTTTTTTGCCTCTACTAGCATCAACACTGGAGCTTTTATATACAACTGTTCTGAAGATCGACTCACCAAAAAATCACAAAACCCATTCAAATCTGCCGCTACATCTACATTAAATTCTTCGCCTGAGAATACCCCTACCTGTCCGCCTAACTGACGTTTGACTTCTAATAGTACTGGATTAATAATTCCCTCCGATCGAGCCTTCTCGCTGCCGACAGCCACTGCCCAGGGGATATTTTCTACCAATATTTCTCGCAGCAAAGATGTTGGTACCACTGGCTCTATTCCCGCAAATAAATTCGACTCCTCTAGCACTATCAGCTCAAAGTCTTCCACCGCCCGACTCAGGGTAAATTTACTGTATGGCATAAGTTTGTTAGATTGCGATCCTTTGCTATAATGCTAAAGTATTTAGCGAACTCATGAAAATAACATCCACAATTTTATGGACTTCGATCTAGTTATTTTTGATTGTGATGGTGTTTTGATCGATAGTGAAATTCTCGCTAATCGGGCGGAGGTGGAGCTGTTGAAGTCTTTTGGGATTGAGTTCGAGCTGAATGATTATATGGCTCGATTCGTCGGCAAAAGTACCAAGGATGTGTTGAAGAGTATTGAGTCTTCGCATGATATCTGCTTACCCGCAGATTTTCGGAAGTTGGCTGGAGAAAAAATCTATGAGGTTTTTAAAAAGGAACTGAAGCCGATCTCCGGTATTTTTGAGTTGCTAGATTCGATCGACAAGCCAAAATGTATCGGTTCGAGTAGCTCTCTAAATCGCTTGGAGATGACACTGACAACGACGGGTTTATTCGATTTATTTGCGCCACATATTTTTAGTGCCGACCAAGTTAGTCGGGGTAAACCTGCACCAGATTTGTTTTTATTTGCAGCAGAAAAGATGAAAGTAGATCCTAATCGATGTATCGTAATTGAAGATAGTCCTCATGGTGTTAGAGCGGGTGTTGATGCAGGGATGACTGTTTTGGGTTTTATCGGCGGTAGTCATATTCAACCAGAACACGATCTAAAATTAATTGAACAGGGTGCGATCGAAGTTTTTTCGACAATGGATGAAATCTCTAATTGGTTTAAGAGTAGCGATCGCGTTGTCCATTAGTGGGCGCGATAACTTTTAAAGATGATTCCTTCCGATTCAAATACAACAACCACTCCATCCCCACTAGATCGCAGGTAAAATTTTGGTTTCGATTCGATCTTCCACCTCTTTTTATCCTTGGCAATTAGAGCATATCCCCAAGCAATATCTAGGGGTTGCTGTTGAAGCTGCATTCCTTCTGTCCACACTTTTACGTCTGAAGGTGATACTTTCATCGCTGCTTCAATATCCAGATCGGATGGAGCAAAATCATTGTTATGACAAACAATGTGAAACTCAGTAGCTTCGATCGGTGAAAGCAAATTAAAATACTTACCCAAAAACTCAATCTTTTGTCGATCTGTATCCAATTGCGAACTATAAGTATTAGTTGTCAAAGACGGCTTAGAGCAACTAACTAAACACGAACTAAAGATCGCAACTACTAATCCAAACCTCATTATCCTCCTCCTCTGTGAACCTCCGTGAATCCTCCGTGCTCCTCCGTGTTAAAAAAAGCACCAACCCCAAATCTCACTAAGCCTCACATTTTGGACGTGCAAACAACCCCAAATAAGGCTCCGAAGAAAACGCTCGATCGGGGTAACTAAGTAATTCTCGATCGCACACCCCAAATAATTCTACCTCCGTCTGTGCCTTTCGCATATCCCGCAAGAATACCCCGCCAGAATCGACCCCTTGACCGATATAATTGAGATACATCTTCAAATGGCTCAATCTAGATTTCTCCGGCACTGCTTGTACCTTCTGCATGTGATAGAGACGATCGATATAGCCTCTTACCTGTGCCAATGTGACGATCGAAACTACCTCTCCCGCCAACGCTTCTCGAATCTGCGAAAAAATCCAGGGATTGCGAATTGCGCCTCTACCAATCATCACTCCCGCCGCTTGAGTTTGGGCGAGGATTGACATTGCCACTTTTGCCGAACTAACATTCCCATTAGCTAATACCGGACATCGCAATCGTGCCACCGCATGGGCAATTAGATCGTAATGTACGGCTCCATGATAGCCTTCTTTGACCGTGCGGCCATGTAAACTGAGAAGGTCGATATTATGCTTGTCGATTAGATTCAATACTCGATCGAACTGACTGGTATCTTCAAATCCAACCCGCATTTTTACTGTCAATCTTCCATCAACAGCCGCACGTAATTCTCCCAAGATTCGATCGATCTTATCGGGATCTTTCAATAACCCCCCACCGACATTTTTGCGATAAACTCTCGGCGCAGGGCAACCCATATTTAGATCGACTCCAGCAATGGGATATTGACTTAATAACTTCGCCGTGCGAACTAGATCGGGAATACTCTCGCCAATCATTTGAGCAAATACAGGGCGATTTGTGGTATTTTCAGTAATCGATCGCAAGATATGTTTATCTACACCAGAATTGCCATGTACCCGAAAGTATTCCGTAAAAAAGTAATCGGGACAACCATATTCGGCGATCGCATTGATAAAACAAACATCTGTCACATCCTGCATCGGTGCCAAGGCTGTCAATGATATTGGGCTGATGGCTACGGTCATAAAGGGATGGATGCGTAAGTCTAAAACAGATATATATAAGGGTCTTTATCTCTATGATACCGCAATGTTGTCAGCAGATTGCATGTACCGCAAGGTTTCCAGAATCCAAAATGGTATCACTAACCTCTCGTGGGTATCCGAGGATTTTAAAGGTGGTGCAAACTGTGGGATAATCCGAGTAGTTTTTGTTAAACAACCCCCGATTATTATGTTATTAGTACGGTGCTCGGAATGTGAAACATCTTCAGTCAAAGGCTTAGATGCTCAATTACTTTATCAAATCAATCTTGCCAAGCCAGGATTATTAGTGCGGATTGACGATATTCCCGATCTAATGCTCGGTTCGTCAGTTCATCCTTGGGTGCAAGCAGGAGTGAGAAAATGTCTAATTAATGCTCTCAAAGCGCGTTCGGGTGTTAAAATGACGATTAATTCTGCCTATCGAACGATTGTCGGACAACAATTGTTGCGATCGCATTATGAAAACAAACGCTGCAATATTGTCGCCGCCGCTCCTCCAGGTAAATCGAATCATAATAATGCGAGTTCGATCGATATTGAGGATGCTAATGGATGGAAAACCGCCTTATCTAGCAATGGTTTTAAAAAGCTCGGTGATTTCGATCCGATGCACTATGATTGTACGATCGGCATTGTCGATATGATGCCAGTTAGCGTCGCCGCTTTCCAACAACTTTGGAATTTGGCAAACCCGAATGACAAGCTCGCCACTGATGGAGACATGGGCATGTTAACTACCAATCGGCTCAAAAATGCCCCGATCGAAGGTTTTGGTAATTTACCAGAACTTTATCCTGGGCGGGTGCTAAAATTTACTGAGCCGTTGCAAGCTGGTAATGATGTTGGCAAGTTGCAATTAAGCTTACAAGCCGCAGGGATAAATGTTGGCAAGGTAGATAAAATCTTTGGCGAGCAACTAGATAAAGCCGTGAAGGAATATCAATCCAAAGTCGGTTTAAAAGCTGATGGAATTGTCAATAAAGCTACCGCAACATCACTCAATCCGCCACCTCCACCGATCGCATAACTCACACGGTTAGCCAGCGACTAAAGTCGCGGCTAGTGATGCAAAGTCCGCCTACGCGGACTGTGTTTCTTAGTCTGCGAAGGCAGACTTTGCAATATGAGCAGGCAGACTTTAGTCGTGCGGTACTCGATTTTTGATGAAGCCTACAGCTACATCATGCCCCAATATTCTGGCTTGACAGAATCTTCCACCGTTACCATCCAGGCGGCGAGATCGAATCCCGCCGCTACCCGCCAAACTTGTACCTGTGCAAACTGTCGCTGCTCACCCCTACTAGTGAGCCAGCGATAACTCCAATAGCTCACCGCCACCCAGCGGAGGTATCTACGCTTCAGCCAGCGCAGCGGATTTTGGCGAAAAGATTTTAGTTCTCCAAGCATAGGTGGATCGCATGTATGAGGATATGTAAATAATTATCGCAAGCATTTGACAAACCCGCCACCATTTCACTCGAATGGGTTGAGGAGGGTGTCTAGCAATTTACTCGTTTGACTAAAGATCGTTGCTGAAGCAGTGCTTTACATCAGTCATTTGGGCAATATAGATTAAACTATAGGCAGATGTCCATGAAGATATTTGAAATTAATTCATGGTTCGTTCGCGGAGCGTGGGCTTTGCCCAATCGCCTACTAGGATTGAATTGAGGAAAATCGATCGTGATAAATAAAGTTGAGCAACAGTCGCCCCATCATGTGGTGATTATCGGTGGGGGTTTTGGTGGGTTACATGCAGCACAATCATTAGGCACAACACCCAATGTCAAGGTAACGCTGATTGATAAGCGTAATTTTCACCTATTCCAACCACTACTCTATCAGGTAGCGACGGGTGGTTTGTCCCCGTCGGATATTTCTTCACCACTAAGATCGATCCTCAATCAGCACGAGAATATCAAAGTGTTGATGGGTGAAGTGAGAGATGTGGATCCTCATCAACAGAAGATTTTCCTGAATAAAGGCGAAATAACCTACGATACACTCATCGTCGCGACAGGGGTCAGTCATCATTACTTCGGTAACGAACAATGGGCAACAACCGCACCAGGCTTGAAGACGGTAGAAGATGCCCTCGAAATGCGCCGCCGAATTTTCATGGCATTTGAAGCCGCCGAAAAAGAAACAGACGCGGAAAAACGCCTTGGTTGGCTGACCTTCGTCATCGTTGGTGGTGGCCCAACTGGGGTAGAATTAGCTGGAGCGATCGCCGAATTAGCTTATAGTACTCTCAAGAAAGATTTCCGCAATATCGATACAGCCGAAGCTAAAATCGTCCTCGTCGAAGGCATGGATCGAGTATTACCACCCTACCCTGCCGAACTCTCTGCCAAAGCCGAAGCATCCCTAGTTAAATTGGGCGTGAAGGTGCAGACAAAGGCATTGGTGACGGATATAGCCAACAACGTTGTTACCATCAAGCAGGGCGATAATATCGAGCATCTGGAAGCTCGCACCGTTTTATGGGCGGCGGGGGTCAAAGCTTCGGCAATGGGTAAGGTGTTGGCAGAACATACGGGAGTGGAACTCGATCGAGTCGGTCGAGTGATGGTAGAATCCGACCTGAGTATCAAAGGCTATCCGCAGATTTTTGTCCTTGGCGATTTGGCAAACTTTACCAAGCCAGATGGCAAACCCCTCGCAGGGGTTGCACCTGTCGCCACCCAAGAAGGTAAATATGTCGCCAATCTGATTTCCAAACGGCTCGTCGGCGAAAGTTTACCAGCCTTTGTCTACAATGATGCGGGCAGTTTATCAGTTATCGGCAGAAATTCGGCGGTAGCTGATTTTGGTAAGGTGAAGATGTCCGGTTTCTTTGCCTGGTTAATCTGGATCTTCGTCCATATTTATTATCTAATTGATTTTGATAATAAGTTGGTGGTATTGATTCAGTGGACTTGGAGTTATTTTACACGCAAACGCGGCGCGAGATTGATTACAGGTGATGAATCTTTAGGTCAAATCGGTGTTGACGATCGAGGTGATTATTTTATCTCACCGAAAATTCCAATGAGTGCGAAATAGATGTTGTTGAGGTGAGAGGGGCTACTTCGATTCAATTAGGTGCAATTATTTGCAAAATAGATTGTGCTTAAAACCTAGATGGTGGGCAGTGCCCACCCTACAATGGTAATGGCTTATAATAATTTTACATTAGAGAGTGTCAGACATCAATTTGGGTTGAATCTATTAGGCAGCCCATTCTGTCAAGACTTACAGCCTGTTAATCCTAGCCAGACTTTTGCCGCTATTTTTGCAGAATGGTACCCACGAGCGCAACAAGCTAGATCTGAAAAAGCCAAGTCTGAATTGCTGGTTAGCCCAGTCTTGCTGGAAGTTACAAAATTGGCAAATAATTCAGTAGAACTATTTTCTGGTGAAGAATTTACTGTCGATAAAGAGCAAGGTTTGAATGGATTTTGTGACTTTCTTTTGAGTCGCTCTACTGCTCCTTATATTATTGAGGCTCCGATTGTCATGTTGGTAGAAGCCAAAAAAGGGGAATTGGATCTGGGATTGGGGCAATGTATCTCAGAGATGGTTGCAGCCCAATTATTTAATCAAAACGAGGGTAAGGTAATTCCAGTTATCTATGGTTGCGTTACCAGTGGGAAGTTATGGCAATTTCTCAAGATCGAAGGTAAGAATGTCACCATCGATGTGAATGAATATCAGATCCTACCAGTCGATCGAATTTTGGGTATTCTCAAGTGGATGGTGAGCAAAATTGATTAGCTAAAATTCGATAGATAAAGGCTCATTAAAATCCTCACTCATCCAAATTTGACCTTGGTGCAAACCTGGAGTGCGAGTAATGACTGACTTTTTCTCGAACTCACTAGCATTACTTTTGGCGACTTGGATCGAATTAAGAACTTCTACTAACAATGCTTCTGGTACTGATGCTAGTTCATGGACAATCTTTTCTAAAGTAGTCATTTTCACTAGTAAATCTCGACGCTTCTATTTTAACATTATTATCTAGAAAGTACATTCGGCTCTCATACTTAGTCTTTACCCACCCGCGACTAAAGTGCGGGCTAGCGTAATTAAGTCCACTTAAGTGGACTTTTGCTAGTAGCCCGCACTTTAGTCGCGGGTGGGTAAAGACTAAGTATGAGAGCCGAATGTACTTTCTAGATAATAATGTTAAAATAGAAGCGTCGAGATTTACTAGTGAAAATGACT